>JAGTRV010000172.1 GCA_018262245.1 Pseudomonadota bacterium
TTTGCGATTAAAGTCGCGCCAGAGCTCCTCGAGATCCGGTGGGCCATCGTTGGGTCGGCGCGGACCATTGCCGTTGGGCTTGTCACCGTCATTGCTGCCACGGTTACCCCACTGCGGGTCATTGAGCGACATGAAAATACCTAGGGTCGGAATCATGGATGTCGGGGTTCAGTTGATATAGTCGTATTGTGCTTGTTTTTCGGCCTCAGCCAATGCCTTTTGACGGGCTTGGGCCTTGGCTCGGGCGTATTCGGCCAACGATTCACGCAACAAATCGAGGCCCTCTCCAGAGCGCGCACTAACTCGAACGCGCGCGATATTACCATACTCGTCCCGCTCCACTCCCGGCGAGGCATCGGTAAGGTCGATCTTGTTCCAGGCAATCACCTGCCTGACAGCATCGGCACCAATTTCCTGAAGCACCTTGTTGACCTCGATCATCTGCTCGTCGCGGGCATGGCTGGCGCTATCAACCACATGCAAAAGAATGTCAGCATCAGTCGCCGCTTCCAGCGTGGCGTGAAAAGCATCAACCAGCGAATGTGGCAAATTCCGAATGAATCCAACGGTATCAGAAATCACGATATTGCCGGCACCTTCAATCCACAATTTACGCGAAGTCGTATCGAGTGTTGCAAACAACTTGTCCGCCGCATAAACGCCAGCATGGGTGAGCGCGTTGAACAGTGTCGATTTGCCGGCATTGGTATAACCAACCAAAGAAACACTCAATACATCGCCACGCTTCCGGGCTTTGCGCTGTACGCCGCGCTGCCTGGAGAGTTTGTTCAGCCGCTCTTTCAACAGCTTGACGCGATTGCCAAGCAGGCGCCGGTCTGTTTCCAACTGCTTTTCACCCGGGCCACGCATGCCGATACCGCCCCGCTGCCGCTCGAGGTGAGTCCAGCCACGGACCAATCGTGTCGAAAGATGCTCAAGCTGCGCCAGCTCGACTTGCAACTTGCCTTCCGCGCTGGACGCCCGCAAAGCAAATATATCGAGAATCAAACTGGTGCGATCAATCACTCGGCAGCGCAATGCCCGCTCAAGATTACGTTGCTGCGCCGGCGATAGATCATGATTAAAAATCACCAGATCGGCACTGGTGGCAGCGATCATCGCCTCTATTTCATCAACCTTGCCTTTGCCGGCAAAGGTTTTTGGATCAGGACTCTGCCGCCGACCGCCAACTTCAGCCACCACCACCCCACCCGCCGATTCGGCAAGCAGCCGGACTTCTTCCAGCTGATCTTCGAGATCAAGCTGACCAAAGTCGAGCTGAACGATCACCGCACGTTCACCGGCGGCGGGTCGTTCAATCATGGGCGTTTCCTGGAGTATTGAGCGCTGCCCCGCCAACTCGGCGGGGCGCTGGACAGTAGGCGATTATTCCGCCGCCTGTTCCTGCTGAAGGTTAACCGGACGCGCCGGAACCACTGTAGAGATGGCGTGTTTATATACCATCTGCGTAACCGTGTTTTTGAGCAGCACGACATACTGGTCAAACGACTCAACCTGGCCCTGCAATTTAATCCCGTTTACCAGGTAGATCGAGACGGGAACGTGCTCGCGACGAAGAGCGTTGAGGAAGGGGTCTTGTAAAAGTTGCCCTTTGTTGCTCATGGTGTGGACTCCATGGTGGTAGTTGTTATGAGGGTCCTAATGTACCCAAATTTGGGGGGTGATGCTAAAAAATTTACAGATTATTTCTTGTCTTTGTCGGCAAACGGATTCTTGGCCGTCACGAACTGGATGCGCAATGGCGTTCCCTGCAATTTAAAGGCTTCGCGGAAGGTGTGCTCCAGATAACGGCGGTAGCTATCGGTGACTTGATCGACCGCATTGCCATGTACTACGATGATCGGCGGATTGGAACCACCTTGGTGAGCATAACGCGGCTTCGGGCGGAAAAGGCCATGCTTGGCCGGCGCCTGCTTGGCAACAGCATCAATCAGGACACGGGTCAGGCGCGGCGTGGTCATTTTTGCCATTGCGGCTGCGTAAGCAGAATCGACTGAACGGAACATGTTCCCAAGGCCAATGTTGTCGCGTGCCGAAATGAAATGGAATTTGGCAAAGTCCAGGAATTTCAACTTGCGCTGCAAAATCTGCCGCGTCTGCTCCCGCGTGTAGGCATCAAGGCCATCCCACTTGTTAACAGCAACCACCAGTGCGCGACCACTTTGCAGAATGAAATCGGCAATATGGGCATCCTGGTCGGAAACATCTGCCTGCGCATCAACCATCAGGATGACCACATTGGCATCCTCAATGGACTGCAATGTCTTCACCACCGAGAATTTCTCTATCGATTCGAAAACCTTGCCGCGCTTGCGCATACCGGCCGTATCGACCAAGACGTACTTGCGGCCACCGCGTTCGAAATCGATCTCGATCGAGTCGCGTGTCGTCCCCGGAGCATCGAAGGCAATAACTCGCTCTTCACCGAGCAAGGTGTTGATCAGCGTGGATTTACCAACGTTTGGCCGACCAACGATGGCGACGCGAACGGAATCGGAGTGCCACTCATCCTCTTCCGGCTCGGGAAAACTCTCCAGCGCCATCTCGACCAGACCACGGATACCTTCGCCATGGGCAGCAGAAATGGCATTGGGTTCGCCCAGGCCAAGCTCATGGAATTCCGCCTCAACCATGCCGGAATTCATGCCTTCCGCCTTGTTGACCGCAACAAATACCGGACGATCGATGCGGCGCAGCTTGTTGGCGATCTCCTTGTCGTGAGGAGTCAGGCCGCTACGGCCATCCACCACGAAAATGATGGCATCGGCTTCGGCAATGGCCTGCTCGGTCTGGCGCGCCATCTCGTGCAGGATGCCTTCCTTGACCAGAGGTTCAAAACCGCCGGTATCGACAACCAGATAAGGCTTCTTGCCCAGCTTTCCATGACCGTAATGACGGTCACGGGTCAGACCGGGCATATCGGCGACGATAGCATCGCGCGACTTGGTCAGTCGGTTGAAAAGTGTGGATTTGCCGACATTGGGTCGGCCAACCAGTACGAGCGTAGGTTTCATTGAGCCTCGATTGCGCTCACGCTACCACCGGAGGTTTGAACCAGAACCGAGGAACCGAGCAATTGAAGAGGCGCGCGAACCGGCGTGCCATCGGTTTTCAGACGGGCGGCAAAGCTGCCATCTTCACGAGAAAGGAAATGCACGATGCCTTCGGCATCTGCCACAACAACCAGGCCACGCCGAATGACCGGCGCAGAAAGGCGACGGTTTTTCAGCTTGTCCTGCTTCCAAAGACTGCTACCGGAAAGACGATCCAAGCCATAAACAATACCCTTGTCATCTGTCACGAACAGGTAGCGCCCATCCATGGCAAGACCGGAGACCGAGGAAATGTCACGCGACCAGACCATCGCACCGCCTTGGCCCATATCGAAGCAGGCAACTCGCCCCTGGAACGCCACGGCACAAATTTGTCGCCCCTCGATAACCGGAGAGGCGACAATATCGGCGACGCGATCGAGTTCAGTGGCACCTTTCGGCAAGGCCACGGCGCCTTCCCAGACAGGGGCTCCGTTCTGCAAGGCTAAAGCAACCAGCTTGCCGCCGGGGTAGCCGACAAACAAATAACGATCGGCAAAGACCGGCGAACCGGCGCTTCGCACCGACAAAGGCGGCGTAGCACGCTGATAGGCCCATTTCCGTCCGCCATCTCCAGCGTCAAGCAGGAATACCTGATTGTCACCGCTTTTCACGGCAACGCCATCATCAGAAACCGCAGGCGCGGCGAGAACCTCGCTCGAGACACGTGCCTTCCACAGCGCTTTGCCGTCTTCTGCCGAGAACGCCAGAACTTCACCCTTCGGTGTGGCAACCACGACAAGACGCGCATTGGCACCAACACCGGCTGACAGGGGCTGACCAGCATCGATCTTCCAGACGGTCTTCCCATCCTCGATCTTGCTGACCGTGCCATTCGCACCGGCAACGTAGACCGCGTTATCGACCACTGCAGGTGTAAAACTGTAGTCCCCGGCCTTGCTAATGCTGGCCGACCACAAGGAGCGCACCTCGGCGGTCGCCACTAGCGGCGACAAAGGCGCCATCTTCGGCGCAGAACTGGAGAACGGGTTGATCGCATCCAGTCCATCGGAAATAGTAGCGCAGCCGCTAAGCAGCAAGCCGGCTGCAGTCAACAAGGCGATGAGCTGGCGTGACATCAGGCCGCCTCGCCCAAGCCGTCAAGTTTCTGCTGCAGCAGTTCACGACCGCCCCCCTGCTTGCCCGTCATCTTTTCCAGTGCTGCCTTGTAGGCAGTCCGGGCTTCGGCCTTCTTTTCCTGCGCCGACAATACGTCACCCTTCAGCTCCAGGAAGCGCGCATCGAAGACTGGCGCGTGCACGGCATCGAGTTGTTTCATGGCCTCATCATAGGCCTTTTCATCAAGTTGTACTGCAACCAGGCGAAGGCGGGCCAGATCCTTGACTTCATCCTTGCCATTTTCCGCGACCCAGCTCAACTGGGTCTTGGCGGTCTTCAGATCCCCCGCCTCAAAGGATTGCTTTGCGGCAAGCATCGCCCCCAAGGCAGCGTAGTTGGTACCACCAAATTTTTCGGCCAGTTCGCCTGCGGCTGCCTTGACCTTCTGCGCATCGCCAACAGCCGCTGCCTGTTCAAGCACGCCATAGATCGCTGAGGCCTTGGTGGCCTGGCTGCCCTGATACCAGTTCCAGCCTTGCCATCCGATCACTACCAGCGACAGCGCGACAATGACGTTCGTCACGAGGTTACCGTACATCTTCCACCAGGTTTTCAGAGTGTCGATCTGTTCCTGTTCTTCGAGGTCGTAATGCGCCATGCTGCTTATTCCTCTTCGTCCGAATCAATCAGTTGTCCGATGATGGCCTCGGCCAGATCATCGACTTTCAGTTTCAATTGTGCCGAGCCTTCTGCACGCAACGATTTCAGTTGCGCCTCTCCGGTCGCCGCTTCGTCATCACCAATGATGACAGCAAAGGTCGCACCGCTGCCGTCGGCCTTTTTCATCTGCGACTTGAAGCTGCCGCCGCCGCAATGCTGCAACACATTGATACCCTGGTCACGCAGGCCTTCGGCAACCCGGAAAGCCAAGCGGGCAGCTGCTTCACCCTGATGCACAAGGTAAACGTCAGGGGCCGGTGCCGCCGGTTCGCCGCCTGATTCCCGGATCAAGGCGATCAGGCGCTCGACACCCATGGCAAAACCGCAGGCCGGCGTTGGCTTGCCACCCAGTTGCTCGACCAGTCCGTCGTAACGGCCGCCAGCGCAGACCGTGCCTTGGGCACCGAGTTTGTCGGTCACCCATTCGAAGACGGTCAGGTTGTAATAGTCGAGGCCACGCACTAGACGCGGGTTGATCGTGAATGGCACGCCGGCATCGCGCAGAACGCGCTGGACGCCCTCGAAATGGGCCAGCGACTCGGCGCCGAGGTAATCGATCAGTTTCGGGGCCGCGGCGCACAGTTCCTGCATCGCCGGATTCTTGGTATCAAGAATACGCAGCGGATTGGTATGCAGGCGACGTTTGGCATCCTCGTCGAGCAGTTCGGCGTTTTCCTCGAAATAGGTAATCAGCGCGGCACGGTGCAGGGCCCGTTCTTCCGGCTGGCCAAGACTGTTGAGCTGCAGTTCGATGCCATCCAGGCCGAGATCGGCCCACAGGCGTGCGCCCATCAGGATCATTTCGGCATCGATGTCCGGTCCGGCCATGCCAAAAGACTCGACACCGACCTGGTGGAACTGGCGATAGCGCCCTTTTTGTGGCCGCTCGTGTCGGAACATCTGGCCAATGTAGTAGAGCCGCTGCGTCTGGCGTGCGGCCAGGTTGTGTTCGATGACGGCTCGCACACAGCCAGCGGTACCTTCTGGACGCAGCGTCAGTGCCTCACCGTTCAAACCATCGACAAAGGAATACATTTCCTTCTCGACGATATCGGTCACCTCACCGATGGCACGCTTGAACAGCGGCGTCGGCTCGACGATCGGCATACGGATCGGACGATAGCCGTAGCCCTTCAGCCAAGAACGGATGGTGTCCTCGAACAGTTCCCAGAATTCAGCTTCGTCGGGCAGGACATCATTCATCCCGCGCACGGCTTGCAAGGTTTGACTCATGACTTCAGTTTCTTGGTGTAAGTGCGCTCGACGTAGCGCTCGATAATCTGCTTGAATTCGTTGGCGATGTTATCGCCCTTGAGGGTGACCGTCTTTTCGCCATCTTCATAAACCGGGGCCGACGGTGCTTCGCCAGTTCCCGGCAAGGAAATGCCGATATTGGCATGCTTGGACTCGCCCGGCCCATTGACAATACAGCCCATGACGGCCAGCGTCATGTTCTCCGCGCCATCGTAGCGCAGCTTCCATTCAGGCATTTTGGCCCGTACAAAATCCTGCACCTCGCCAGCCAGCTCCTGGAAAAAAGTGCTGGTCGTCCGACCACAACCGGGACAGGCTGCAACCATCGGCGTGAAGGCTCGCAAGCCCATGGTCTGCAGGATTTCCTGGGCGACGATGACTTCCTGCGAACGGGAACCGCCGGGCTCCGGAGTCAGCGACACGCGAATGGTGTCACCAATCCCTTCCTGCAGCAGCACCGAGAGGGCCGCAGTGGAAGCAACGATACCCTTGGAGCCCATACCGGCTTCGGTCAGTCCCAGGTGCAAGGCGTAATTGGCCCGCTGCGACAAATCACGATAGATGGCGATCAGATCCTGAACGCTGGATACCTTGCATGACAGGATGATCTTCTCGCTGGCCAGGCCGACTTCTTCCGCCTTGGCCGCAGACTCGAGCGCCGAAGTTACCATGGCATGACGCATCATCTCGGTCGCATCGAGCGGTTCCGTCCGGCGACTGTTTTCATCCATGACGCGCGCCAGCAACTCCTGATCGAGGCTCCCCCAATTGACGCCGATTCGCACCGGCTTATCGTACTTGCAAGCCAGTTCAACCATCTGGGC
>JAGTRV010000049.1 GCA_018262245.1 Pseudomonadota bacterium
GCCGGCCTGATGATGGGCTACCGCCCGCTGCAACTGGTCAGCCAGTTCGGCAAGACGGTCTGGATGGTGCGCTATTCGCTGACCACCATTGTCGCCATGCTGGCCCTCGGCTACCTGACGCGCTTTGCCGGCATCGACGCGACCCTCGGCCTCGCCTTTGCCTTCACTGGCGTGTTCTATCCCTTCTTTGGCACCTTCCTCGGCTGGCTGGGTGTGGCGCTGACCGGTTCCGACACGGCCTCCAACGTGCTGTTCGGCGGCCTGCAACGGACCACGGCGGAACAACTGGGCATTTCCCCGGTGCTGATGGCCGCGGCCAATAGCTCGGGTGGCGTGATGGGCAAGATGATCGACGCGCAATCCATCGTCGTCGCCTCCACCGCGACCCATTGGTATGGCCATGAAGGCGAGATCCTGCGTTACGTCTTCTTCCATTCCATCGCGCTGTGCACCCTGATGGGCTTCTTCATCACGGCACAAGCCTATGTCTGGCCCTTTACGGCCATGGTCCTCAAATAATCGGAGCCGCACACATGTATCAGAAAATCTTTGTCGCCATCGACGACAGCCCGACCTCGCAGAAGGCATTGGCCGAAGCCATCAATCTGGCCAAGATGTCGAATGCGGCGCTGTGCATCGCCCATGCCGCCGACGAAAGCCTGCTCGCCCAGCACGGTATGGGTCTGGGGAGTTACATCGACGTAGACCGCACCAAAAAAGCCATTCGCGACACCTCGCAAGCCCTGCTCGATGCAGCTGGCAAGCAGGCGACCGAAGCCGGTGTGACGGCTGAAATCCGTCTGCTCGAAGCCACCGACAAGCGGGTGGCCGAACAGATCGCCAGCGGTGCCGAAGACTTCAGTGCCGACCTGATCGTCGTCGGCACCCATGGCCGACGCGGCGTTGCCCGTCTGCTCGTCGGTTCGGTTGCCGAAAATCTGGTCCGTATTGCCCACACCTCGCTGCTGATGGTTCGGTCGCACTAAGCAACACCCCGGAGCGCGCCACCCCGGGCGCTCCGGGAATACCCCAAATGGCGGAACAGCCAAACTTTGCTACGTTAGCGGTTCTGGGCATTTCGCCCCTGAATTCGTCTCAGGAGAAGTCATGTACAAAAACATTCTGGTTGCCATCGACGACAGTGAAACCTCCCGCTGCGCGCTGAAGGAAGCCCTGCATATCGCCCGCACCAGCAAGGCCAAGCTCTACATCACCCACGTTGCCGACGAAACCATACTCAACATGCATAGCCATGCACTGACCAACGTGGTCAATATGGAAGCGGCCGCCAGTAACCTGCTACAAGCCGGCCGCAAGCTGATCGACAGTGCCGTCGAGAATGCCGAAGGCGTCGATGCCGAAGCCCTGCTGCTCGAAGCGCGCAACCGCCGCGTCTCGGAAACGCTGGCCGACAAGGCCAAGGAACTGAACGTCGACCTGATCGTCGTCGGCCGCCACGGTCAACGCGGTCTGGCCACCCTCATTCTCGGCTCGGTCGCTGAACAACTGGCGAAGATCGCCGAAGCCTCCGTGCTTCTCGTTCGCAAACACTAAAATCATCCGTGCGGCGCCAGGCACAAGCGGTCGCCGAGGAAAAAACCATTACCAACAGCGGGGCCCAGCCCCGATGTTTTTTCCGCTTGCCTTACTGGAAAGCGGCCGCCAGAATATCGAGATAAACAAATAATATCGATAACCAACAGGAACAGCACCATGCACGACGCCTCCCCCAGCAAGGACGAACCCCTTCGCACCGATATCCGCCTGCTCGGCCGTATCCTCGGCGATACCGTGCGCGAACAGGAGGGCGAGTCGGTTTTCGACATCGTCGAGCGCGTCCGCCAGACTGCCGTCCGGTTCGCCCGCGATGGCGACCCGGCCGCCCGCGACGAACTTGCCGCCCTGCTCGACCCGCTGCCTGGCGACACGACGCAAGCCGTCGTCCGTGCCTTCAGCTATTTCCTGCAACTGGCCAATATTGCCGAGGATGAACACCACATCCGCCGGCGCCGTGCCCACGATCTGGCCGGCTCACCGCCGCGCGAAGGGAGTTTGATCTTCGCGCTGGACGCACTGTCGACTGCCGCTGTCTCGCCGGAAGCCATCGCCGACTTCTTCGCCCATGCCGTCGTCGCCCCGGTGCTCACCGCCCACCCGACTGAAGTCCAGCGCCAGAGCCTGATCCGCAACCATCGCGACCTCGCCCACCTGCTCGATCAGCGCGAACGCCTGCAAATGACCCCGGAAGAAGAGGCCGAGAACGACCTCGCGCTGGCCAACGCCATCCTTACCCTGTGGCAATCGCGCATGCTGCGTCCGGTTCGCCTGAAGGTGCTCGACGAGGTCAAGAACGGCATCACCTATTTCAAGGAAACCTTCTTCACTGAATTGCCGCGTCTCTACATCCAGGCGACGGAACAACTGCAGAAGCGCTACCCGGAAAAAATCTGGGCCCTGCCGCCCTTCTTCCGGGTTGGCAGCTGGATTGGCGGCGACCGCGACGGCAATCCCTTCGTCACCGCTGACATCCTGCGGGAAGCCCTGCGCCTGCAATCGTCCGCCGCACTGAACCACTACCTCAACGAAGTCCATGAACTGGGTGGCGAATTGCCGCTGTCCGACCTGCTGGTCAAGGTCACGCCGGACCTGCTGGCCCTGGCCGAGCACTCCACCGATCACTCGCCGCAACGCGCCGACGAGCCCTACCGCCGTGCGCTATCCGGCATCTACGCCCGCCTTGCCGCAACGGCCCGCGCCCTCGACCAGTTCGAGCCGGTTCGCCACGAGATCGGCCATGCCACGCCATACGACACCCCGGATGCCCTGCGTGCCGACCTGAAGCTCCTCGCCAACTCGCTCAAGCTCAACGGCAGCGCCAAGCTGGCCGGTGGACGCCTGCGCCGCCTGCTGCGGGGCGTGCAGATCTTCGGTTTCCACCTGGCGCCGATCGATCTGCGCCAGAACTCCGACGTCCACGCCCGCAGCGTCGCCGAACTGCTGGCCGGTGCCGGCCGCTGCCCGGATTACGAAGCCCTCTCCGAAGCCGAGCGCATCAAGCTGCTGGTCGACGAAATCAGCACGCCGCGTCCGCTGTATTCGCCGTACCTGAACTATTCGGAAGAAACGCAGGGCGAACTGGCCATCTTCTTCGCCGCCCGCGAACTGCGCCAGAAATACGGTTCCGCCGCCCTGCCCAATTGCATCATCTCGAAGACCGATGGCGTTTCCGACCTACTCGAACTCGCCCTGCTGCTCAAGGAGTCCGGCCTGCTCTTGCCGGGTGCCAAGCCGCAACTCAAGGTCAACATCATCCCGCTGTTCGAAACCATCGAAGACTTGCAGAAGAGCGCCGCCACCATGGCCGGCGTCTTCGCCATTCCGGCCTACCGCGAACTGATCGCTGGCCGCGGCGACGAACACGAAGTCATGCTCGGCTACTCCGACAGCAACAAGGATGGCGGCTTCCTGACTTCGGGTTGGGAGCTCTACAAGGCCGAAATCGAATTGGCCCGCATCTTCGGCCAGCACGGTGTCCGCCTGCGTCTGTTCCATGGCCGCGGCGGTTCAGTCGGCCGCGGTGGCGGCCCGACCTATCACGCCATCCTCGCCCAGCCGGCCGGCGCTGTGGCCGGCCAGATCCGACTGACCGAACAGGGCGAAGTGATCTCGACCAAGTACGGCAATGCCGATACCGGCCGCCGCAATCTGGAAGTGCTGCTCGCCGCCACACTGGAAGCGAGCCTGACCGACCACGAAAACCGTGTCGAACCAGCCGAGCAGTTCCACGCCGTGATGGACGAGCTTTCCGCCCGCGCCTTCAATGCCTACCGTGGCCTGGTCTATGAAACCCCGGGCTTCACCACCTATTTCCGCCAGTCGACAGTCGTCTCCGAAATCGCCTCGCTGAACATCGGCAGCCGCCCCGCATCGCGCAAGGCCTCCGAGCGCATCGAAGACCTGCGCGCCATTCCCTGGGTTTTCTCGTGGGCACAATGTCGCCTGATGCTGCCCGGCTGGTACGGCTTCGGTGCTGCGGTGGAGGGCTACCTGCAAGCCAATCCGGCCGGACTGGCCACACTGCGCCGCATGGTCCACGCCTGGCCCTTCTTCAAGAGCCTGCTGTCCAACATGGACATGGTGCTGGCCAAGACCGATCTCGCCATCGCCTCGCGTTACGCCGAACTGGTCGCCGACGTCGAACTGCGCGAGCACATTTTCAGCCGCATCAAGGCCGAATGGGCGCTGACCCGCCAGCACCTGCTGGCCATTCTGGAACAGGACGAATTCCTGGCCGACAATCCGCTGCTTGCCCGCTCGCTGCAACTGCGCTCGCCCTACATGGACCCGCTCAACCATCTGCAAGTCGAGTTGCTCAAACGCCACCGCGCCGGCGACACCGACGAGCGCCTGGCCCGCGGCATTCACCTGACCATCAACGGCATCGCATCCGGATTGCGTAACAGCGGGTAAAATCACAGGATGCCTACCACTATCAAACGCACCGTTTTTTTCGTGTCCGACGGCACCGGCCTGACAGTCGAAGCCCTCGGCCACAGCCTGATGACCCAGTTCGAGGACATCGAGTTCAAGCAGATCCGCATCCCCTTCCTGACCAGTGTCGAGCAGGCGCAAGAAGCCGTGGCTCGAATCAATGGTCAGGGAGAAAGCGACGGGATGCGCCCGATCGTCTTCACGACGCTGGTCAATCCGGAACTGTCCAGCATCGTTCACCAAGCCGATGCCTTCTGCCTGTCGTACTTCGACACCTTCCTCGCCCCACTGGAGGCTGAACTCGGCATCAAGTCGAACCACACAGTTGGCCGCTCGCACGGCTCGGCCGAGAGCTCGGAATACAAGAAGCGCATTGAGTCGATCAACTACACGCTGGCGCACGATGACGGCATCACCGACCGCGACCTGGAAGAAGCCGACGTGATCCTGGTCGCCGTCTCCCGCTGCGGCAAGACCCCGACTTCGCTCTATCTGGCCATGCAGTTCGGCCTCAAAGCGGCCAATTTCCCGCTGATTCCGGAAGATTTCGACCGCGGTCGCCTGCCCGGCACCCTGGAAAAACATCGTTCAAAGCTGTTCGGCCTGACCATCCAGCCCGAGCGTCTGCATCAGATTCGCGAAGAGCGCCGCGCCGCCAGCAATTACGCCTCGCTGGCCAATTGTCGTTTCGAGATTGCCGAAGCAGAAAAGATGATGCGCCGCGAAGGCATTCGCTGGCTGGATTCATCGACCAAGTCGATCGAGGAAATTTCGACGACGATCCTGCAGGAACTGAAGCTGCGTTGAAGCAGGGATCAGCCCTCACCGGCTGATCCCCCCCAATCGGCTTACAACTTGCGGCGCAACGCCTCGAACAGACAAACCGCTGCCGCAGCCCCGACATTGAGGGACTCGACCGCACCCGGCATGGGGATTTTGATTCTCAGCTTGGCCGTTTCGATCAATTCGCGGCGCACGCCCAGCCCCTCGGCGCCGAATATCCAGGCCAGCGGCCCGGTCCAGCGAGCCTCGTAAAGCGAGGTCGCCCCATCCAGGCAGGTGACAGCCGTCGTTCCCCGATAGTCCGCCATGAAAGCCGCCAGATCGGCCTCTTCGTGAATGGCGAGGACAAAATGTGCGCCCTGCCCGGCCCGCAAGACCTTGGGCGACCATGCCGAGGCACAGCCTGGCGCCATTAACACCTGTTTCACGCCCGAGGCTGCCGCCGTCCGCAACAGGGTGCCGACGTTGCCGGGATCCTGCACACCATCGAGCAAGACGGCATCCTTCCCGAGATCAACCAACGCCGTCCGTTGCGGCATGGGGGCCACGGCCAGCAGGCCGCTTGGCGTATCCACCAGGCCCAGGTCACGCATCAGCGCATCAGCCAGAACGACCGCCTGGCGGCCTTCGAGATAAGCCGCAATCTCGCCAGCGGCCGCTGCCGACTCGGCAACGATCAATTTTTCCAGCGGACCGAAGGCTTTTTCATAGGCCTCGACCAGATGGACACCATCAAGCAAGGTCTGACCGGTCTTCCGGCGCTCGCGCCCTGACTCGGCCAGCCGTTTGAGTTGCTTGAAGAACGCGTTGTCGCGCGACTGGATCAGCTTCATAGCAAGGACAACTGCCTGGCCACCGGGCCAAAGCTGCGCCGATGTACCGCCGAGGCCCCATGCGCTTCCAGCGCCGCGAAATGCGCCGCCGTCGGATAGCCCATATGCCGGTCAAAACCGTATTGCGGATACTGCGCATGCAAGACCAGCATGCCGGCATCACGCACCGTCTTGGCGAGGATAGACGCCGCGGCGATCGAGGCGATTTTGCCATCCCCTTTGACCACCGCTTCACACGGAATATCGAGCTTTGGACAGCGATTGCCGTCGACCAAAGCACTTTCAGCCTTTACTTGCAGGGCAGCCACGGCGCGCTGCATGGCCAGCATCGTCGCCTGCAGGATATTCAGGCGATCGATTTCCTCGACCGTCGCTTCTGCGACGGCCCAGGCCAGCGCCCGTTCGCGAATGATTTCAGCCAATGCATCGCGCTTCTTCTCGCTCAGTTTCTTGGAGTCGTTCAGCCCGGCAATCGGGCGTTCGGGGTCGAGAATGACCGCTGCTGCAACGACCGGACCGGCCAGCGGACCGCGCCCAGCCTCATCGATGCCACACACGAGGCCGACCGGAACAATCAATTCAGGCATTCGATGACCGCACGCGCAGCCTTTTCAGCCGTGTTCTGGCGCAGTTGCAGATGGATCTCGGTAAACGCTTCTTCAACCGCTTCGGCATTTTCCTTGTCCTCGTACAACTTGACCAAGGCTTCGGCCAGATTCTCCGGCGTGGCCTCATCCTGCAGGATTTCCGGTACGACAAAACGTCCGGCCAGCACATTGGGCAAGCCCACATACGGCAGGTAGGCCATGCGCTTCATCAGCCAATAGGAGAACTTGGCAATCTTGTAGGTAATCACCATCGGCCGCTTGATCAGCGCCGCCTCCAGCGTCGCCGTACCGCTTGCCACCAACGAAACATCAGCCGCGCCAAGGGCATCCTGGGCATGGCCGAACAGCAGGCGGAACGGCACATCGCCGGCTTGCCGGTTATAGATGGCCAACTCGAACTGCAGGCGTGTTTCACGCGTCGCCAGCGGTACGACAAACATCGCGTTCGGCAGATAGCGTTCACGGATGATCTTGGCCGTCTCGACGAAGGTCTCGGCCATCATGGCCAGTTCGCCCTGACGGCTACCCGGCAACATGGCGAAGATCGGGTAATCGCGCGGTAGGGAAAGTTTCTCCCGAACCGCCTGCTTGCTGGTCTGCAAAGGAATGATGTCAGCCAGCGGATGCCCGACATAGGTCACCGGCACCCGCTCCTTTTCGTAGAGCACCGGCTCCATCGGGAACAAGGCCAGGACACGGTTAACCGCCTTGGCAATCTTCTTGACCCGGCCGCCACGCCAGGCCCAGATCGATGGGCTGACGTAATGGATGGTCCGCACGCCGGCTGCCTTGAGATTGGTTTCCAGGCCCAGGTTGAAATCCGGCGCGTCGACCCCGATGAAGATATCCGGTTTCAGATCCAGCAGCCGTTTCTTCAACTGGCGGCGAATACCGGCAATTTCGCGATAATGCTTCAGCGCATCCCAATAGCCCATGACCGACAGTTTTTCCATCGGCCACCAGCTATCGAAACCCTGCGCCTGCATCTTCGGCCCGCCGATACCGTAAAAAACGGCATCCGGCAGGTGCGTCTTCAATGCAGCGATCAGGTGGCTGGCCAGGAGATCCCCGGAGGCCTCCCCTGCCACCATGGCAATCCGTACAGCGCTTCCCATATCAGCGAATGATGCCTCGCTTGGAGACCTCAAGGAAATCGACAAGGCGCTGGATGTCCGGCTGGGTCTTGGCCTCTTCAGCCAATTTGGTCTTGGCTTCTTCGAGCAGCAGGCCAGACTTGTACAGCGTGCGATAGGCACGCTTCAGGGCGGTAATCGCATCGGCGGTGAAGCCGCGGCGCTTCAGGCCTTCAACATTGATGCCATAGGGTTGCGCCGTATTGCCGGCCGCCATCAGGTAAGGCGGCACATCCTGCAGGATGACGGTACTGACTGCCGTCATCACATGCGCGCCAATACGGCAGAACTGATGCACCCCGGTAAAGCCACCAAGAATCGCCCAGTCATCGACAATGACATGACCAGCCAACTGGGTATTGTTGGCAAAGGTCGTCTTATTGCCAACCTGGCAATCGTGCGCAATATGCACGTAAGCCATGATCCAGTTGTCGTCACCAATCCGGGTAACGCCTGCATCCTGGACGGTGCCCAGATTGAAGGTACAGAACTCGCGGATCGTGTTGCGGTCGCCAATCTCGAGCCGGGTCGGCTCACCCGCGTACTTCTTGTCCTGCGGCACTTCACCGAGCGAGCAGAACTGGAAGATCCGGTTGTCGCGACCAATCTTCGTATGTCCCTTGATGACAGTATGCGGGCCGATCTGGGTGTTGTCTCCGATCTCGACGTTGGCACCGATGATGGCGTAAGGGCCGATCTCGACATTGGCACCAATCTTGGCACCAGAATCGACAATAGCGGTCGAGTGAATCATTTTAGAGATCCCGCTTGGCACACATCAACTTGGCCGAGGCAGCCAGCTGCCCGTCGACGCGCGCTTCGGCCTTGTACTTCCAGACGCCACGCATTTGACGCTCAATCTCGATATGCAGGTGTAGCTGGTCGCCTGGCATCACCGGCTTCTTGAAACGAGCCTCGTCGATGCCGGCGAAGTAGAAGACGGTATCCGGCGACGGCTTCTCATCCATCGACTTGAAAGAAAGAATGCCGGCCGCCTGAGCCAGCGCTTCCATGATCAACACGCCCGGCATCACCGGATGATGAGGAAAATGTCCGACGAAGAACGGCTCATTGATCGTCACGTTCTTGTAGGCGTGAATGGATTTGCCCGGTTCGATTTGGAGTACCCGGTCAACCAGCAAGAACGGATAGCGGTGCGGAAGATGCTCAAGAATCTCGATGATGTCCATTTAATCAACCCTCTATATCTTTTTCTTTAAGTTTTTTCTCAAGCTCTGAAACGCGCTCCGCCAACTTCGAAAGACGACGAATGTGTGACGCATTCCGCAGCCATTCTTCATGCGTATCCAGCGGAAATACGCTGGTATAGACCCCGGGATTCAGAATGCTTTTCATCACCGTCGTACCACCGGAGATAGTCGTTCCCGCAGCAATGTTCAAGTGCCCGGAAATCATGCCGGCACCACCGACAATACAGTGTTCGCCAAAAACAGTACTTCCGGCGACACCAGTACATCCGGCAAGAACCGAGTTGTTACCAATTTTGCAGTTGTGCCCGATGTGCACCAGATTATCCAGCTTACATCCATTGCCAATGACCGTATCCTCAAGTGCGCCACGATCAATGGTCGTGTTGGCACCGATTTCAACATCATTCCCGATCACCACCTGGCCAATCTGCGGGATTTTTATCCAGGACTGACCTTCGGGAGCGAATCCGAAGCCATCGGAGCCAATGACAGCCCCCGAATGAATGATGCATTGTTGCCCGATAGTGCATCCGTAATAGACCGTCACATTGGCATAAAGCACCGTGCCAGCGCCGATGCTTACACCATCGCCAATGACACAACCGGCGTTGATCACGACGTTTTCCCCCAATGTCACATCTTTGCCGACATAAACATTGGGAGCGATTGCAACACTGTCCGGAACAGGCGACTCGACAAAAGCACTAGCGTGAACACCGCTGAGTCCGCTCTGATAAGGATTCAGTAGCGTCGCAACCCGAGCATAGTAAGCATAGGGATTGCCGGTCACGATGCGCGGGCCGGGAAATTCGTCGGCCACATCCGGACGCAGAATAACCGCCGAAGCCTTGCAGGCACTCAATTGGCTTCTGAATTTCGGGTTCGCCAGGAAGGTAATATCCCCCTCACCCGCCGTAGCAAGCGGGGCGACCCTCGAAATGGGCGTTTGCGAATCTCCAAGCACATCGCCGCCCAATTGGGCGGCGATGTCAGCAAGCGTCAGCACAACCTTGCCAAGCGAAGCCATTATTTGGCTTCCGACAGCGCCTTGATTACACGATCAGTGACATCCAGACGGGGGCTAACCCAAACCACATCCTGCAGGATCAAATCGAACTTTTCAGCCTCGGCAATCTGCTTGATTGCCTTGTTGGCCTTCTCGATCACGGCAGCGTTTTCCTCGTTCTGGCGAAGGTTCAAATCTTCACGGAACTCACGCTGACGACGCTGGAATTCGCGAGAAAGCTCGCCAAACTCCTTTTCCTTGGTCCGACGTTCGCTTTCGGCCATGGTCACCGAATTCTTTTCCAGATTTTCCTGCAAGCCCTGCAACTGCTTGGCCATACGCTGGAGATCCTGGTCTCGCTTGGCAAACTCACCTTCGAGCTTCTTGGCTGCCTTTTGTGCTGCGGGCGCATCACGGAAAATGCGCTGCGTATTCACATAGCCAACCTTCAATTCGGCGGCATAGGCGCCGGTCGCGAACAAGGCAGACATCAATGATGCGAGAACAACGGTTTTGACTTTCAACTTGACACTCCTGAATTAAAACGTGGTGCCCAACTGGAACTGGAACACTTCGGACTTATCGCCTTCTTTTTTGTTCAAAGGCCGACCGAAACTGAATTTTAGCGGCCCGATAGGTGAAATCCAGGCAGCCGAAAGACCTGAGGAATAACGCAATTCTGCGAAATCAAGCTTTTCGTCACTGCCAAAGACCTGACCCGCATCAAAGAACCACCCCATGCGGAACGACTTATCCATTCCCGGCAGGCTCCACAGTAACTCTGCATTACCGATCACGCGGCGATTGCCACCCAAGCGATATTGCGTACCCGTGGAAGAATCCGTATAGATTGGGCCCAGTGAAGAGGCCTTGTAGCCACGAACAGAGGTTACACCACCCGCATAATAATTCTTGAAGAACGGAAGCCCGGACGCGCCATAACCATTAGCCATCCCGTATTCGCCGTTCAGCATCAGCGTGAATTTCGAGTTTAGCGGCACAAAGTGCTGGAGCTGATAACTGGCTCTGTAATAGGTCAAATCACCGCCAGGCAAAGCCACCTCAAGGGAGGCTCGCTGGAACGTCCCCTTGGTCGGGAAGAAAAAGCTGTCCTTGCCATCGCTCGCCCAACTCAAAGTCAGCGGAACCGAGATATTCGTTTCGCCAAACCGACGTACAAAATCCTTGTAGTACTGCGGCGTCTGGTCGTAGGTGGTGATACTAGTCGAATCAAGCCCAAGGCCTAGACCGATCGACTCTTTTTCACCGATCGGAAAGCCAAAACGAATGCCGCCACCGGTCGATGATGACGAATAATAAGCAAGCGTTGTAGACGTCGTATTGACAGTCCGATGATAGACGTCAAAACCTTGACTCACCCCATCCTGCGTAAAATAAGGATTGGTATAGGAGAAGACGTATGTCCTGTAGGTCTTGGCCGAATTGACCTGGATGGCGACGTTGTTGCCGCTGCCCATGAAGTTGTTCTGGGCGATAGAGCCAGACAGGATCACCTTATCGGTACTCGACGTACCGACACCCAGCATCAAATTCCCGGTCGGCTTTTCAGTAACGTTGACGTTGACGTCCAATTGGTCGGACGTGCCAGTGACAGCAGGAGTTTCAACCGCAACTTCCGAGAAGAAACCCAGCTTATCAACGCGTTGCTTGGATGTTGTTACCTTGTCAGCATCGTACCAACCGCCTTCCATCTGACGCATTTCTCGACGAACCACCTCGTCCCGCGTTTTGGTATTCCCCGTAATATTCAGGCGGCGAACATAAACCCGCTTACCCGGATCAACAAAGATAGTGAAAGCAACATGATGCTTTTCCTTGTCAATTTCCGGTGCAGCATTGACGTTGGCGAAGGCATAGCCTTCCTTACCGAGGCGGTCGCTAATTGCCTTGGTCGTTGCATTCAGCTTGTCACGCGAAAATACGTCACCCGGCTTGATCGTGACGAGTTTTTTCAACTCATCTTCGGCAATCGAAAAATCACCGGCCATCTTGACTGACGATACCTGATAACGATCGCCTTCATTGATGTTGGCCGTGATGTAAACATCCTGCTTATCCGGAGAAATGGAAACCTGCGTCGACTCGACCGCAAACTCCAGATAACCCTGGTTCATGTAAAACGACTTCAGTTTTTCCAGATCAGCCGACAATTTTTGCCGGGAATACTGATCATTCTTCGTATACCAGGTGATCAAGCCCGGGGTCGTCAATTCGAACTGGCTGAGCAATTCCTTCTCACGGAAGGCTTTGGCACCAACAATATTGATCTGCTTGATCTTGGCTGCCGACCCCTCTTCGATATTGAAGTTGACACCAACGCGATTGCGCTCCAGCGGCGTCACGGTCGTGGTGATATTGGCCGCATACTTGCCGCGCGTCAGATACTGGCGCTTGAGCTCCTGCTCGGCTTTTTCCAGCAGGGCACGATCGAAAATACGCCCTTCGGCGATCCCCGTTTCCTTGAGTGCCTTGACGATGACATCCTTGTCAAATTCCTTGAGGCCAACAAAATTGATGGTCGCAACAGCCGGGCGCTCCTGGACCACAACGACCATCACGTCCTGCTCAACCTCAATCCGGACATCCTTGAAGAATCCGGTCGCAAAAAGAGCCTTGATCGATTGCGCAGCCTTCTCGTCGTTCAAGGTATCACCGACCTTGACGGGCAGATACCCGAAAACCGTACCCGCTTCGGTCCGCTGAATTCCCTCAACCCGAATGTCCTTGACCGCAAAAGGTTCGAATGCCAAGGCTGGCGTGGCAAACATGCCGGCAATCAGGATGGACAACAGGGATTTTTTCATCGTTCAGCCGTTAAACAGGCGGGTCAGGTCATTAAAAAAGGCGAAAGCCATCAAGGAAAAGAGAATGGACATACCAATCTGCTGCCCAATTTCCATGGCACGCTCCGAAAGCGGCCTGCGCCTGACGACTTCGATCATATGATACAACAAATGCCCGCCATCCAGCACCGGGATAGGCAGCAGATTCAGGACACCAAGACTGATACTGACCAGCGCCATGAACTTGAGGTAGTAATCCAGCCCAAGTCGCGCCGACTGCCCGGCATAATCGGCAATCGTTACCGGCCCCGAGAGATTTTTCCACGAAACTTCACCGGTGAGCATCTTGCCCATCATGACCAGGCTAAACAGGGATTTATCCCAGGTTTCGACCAAGGCCCGGCGGCCTGCCTCGACAAACCCATAACTGACGAAGGATCGTACCTCACGCCTGGAATCGGGATTTTCTGCAACGGCAACCCCAATTTTCCCGACGCTATGCCCGCGTTCGGAAGCCGCTTCTGGAATCACCTCCACCGACACATTGCCAGCGGCACGTTCTAGATCAAGCCTGAGCGATTGCCCAGCGGAATCCCGCACCTTCGCAACAAACTCCATCCACAGCGCGACAGGCTGGCCATCAATGGCCAGCACCCGGTCTCCCGACTGCAATCCAGCCTTGCCCCCCGGACCGCCAGCGACGACCTTGCCGATCACCGGCGGCATGTTTGGACGATAAAAGCGGATACCCAGCTTTTCCAGGGCATCCCCCTCCCAGCCCTGCTCTCCGGCTGCCGCAAGATAGAGTCGATGTGAAGCGATTTCGCTTCGCTCGTTGATCACTTCCAGTTCAACACTCTCCTGATCAACAGCCTTCCGCAACAATAGCCAGCGCAGATCGTTCCAGGTTGCAACCAACTGCCCATCAACGCGGCGAACCTGCTCACCATTCTTGACAGTGGCCAGCGCTGCCGGCGACCCATCCGGTGGTGTACCGAGCACTGGCAGCAATTCCTCGCTGCCATGCATGAAGATCGCCCAATACAGCAGAATCGCCAGGGCAAAATTAGCCATGGGTCCCGCCGCAACGATAATACTGCGCTTCCCGACCCCTTGCCGATTGAAAGCGCGATGGGCCTCACTGACCGCCACGTCGCCCTCTCGCTCATCAAGCATCTTGACATAACCGCCTAGCGGGAAAATGCTCAACGCCCACTCTGTGCGATCTTCACCCAGTTCTTTTTTCCACAGGATGCGACCGAAACCAACAGAGAAACGCAAGACCTTTACACCACACCAGCGTGCCGCCAGATAGTGGCCAAGTTCATGGACAACGATCAGGACGCCGAGGACCACCGCAAAAGCGGCGAGATAAAATGGTAGGTCGTTCACGCGAAACGTTGTTGCCGGATCAACTGGCCAGCCATATGACGGGCTTCGGCATCCGCCGCCAACACATCGGCCAGACTGCCCTCGGGGCCAGCCGGCATTGCCTGCAATACGGCCTCGTTAAGCAAGGCGATCCCGAGGAACGGCAAGTGGCCGTCAAGGAAGGCAGCTACCGCAACTTCATTGGCTGCATTGAGAATAGCCGGCGCGGTACCGCCTTCGCGTAGAACGTCGTAAGCCAGTTGCAGGCAACGAAAACGCTCAAAATCAGGAGCGGAGAAGTCAAGACGGGCAATCTTGAACAGGTCGAGCGGCTCGACACCTGCGGCAATACGCTCTGGCCAAGCCATTGCATAGGCAATCGGCGTGCGCATATCGGGATTACCCAACTGGGCCAGCACCGAGCCATCTGCATACTGGACGGCCGAATGAATAACACTCTGCGGATGCACAACAACCTGAATCATGTCCGGTGGCGCAGCAAATAGCCAGTGCGCCTCGATGACTTCCAACCCCTTGTTCATCATCGTTGCCGAATCGACCGAAATCTTGCGTCCCATGACCCAGTTCGGGTGGGCGCATGCCTGTTCCGGGGTGACATTGGCCAGATCGGCCAGCGGCGAGTTACGGAACGGGCCACCTGAGGCCGTCAGCAATATCTTTTGCACACCGCAGGACTCAAGCCCACGCGCAAAATCGGCTGGTAGCGACTGGAAAATGGCGTTGTGCTCACTGTCGACTGGCAGCAAGGTTGCACCATATTCACGCACCGCATGCATGAACAGTTCGCCAGCCATGACCAGGACTTCCTTGTTGGCCAGCATGACCTTTTTGCCAGCCCGCGCAGCAGCCAGTGTCGGTTCGAGACCAGCCGCACCGACGATAGCGGCCATCACCGCATCGACCTCGGGCAATGACGACAATTCAATCAGCGCCTCGACACCATGCCGGACCTCGGTATCCAGCCCGACAGAACGACATCGCTCAGAGAGTGCCGCGGCCAGAGAAGCATCGCGCAATACAGCGAAACGTGGGCGAAACTCGACACACTGCTCAAATAGCTTGTCGACCTGAGAATGCGCGCAAAGCGCAAAGGCACGATAGCGATCCGGATGTCGGCGAATGACATCCAGCGTACTGACCCCGATCGATCCGGTAGCCCCCAGGACAGTGATATTTTGCAACTTGGAACTCACCGATAAGCCAGCAGTAGCCAGACCAGCGCCACCACCGGCAAGGTCGAGGTCAGGCTGTCGATACGATCAAGCACACCACCATGACCCGGCAGAATATTGCTGCTGTCCTTGATTCCCGCCTTGCGCTTAAGCAAGGACTCATAAAGATCGCCAACGATACTGATGGTGGTCACACCAACCAGTGCCGCAATCCACAGCCCCCAGGGCATCAAGTCCAGTCCGAAAATCTGACGAACGACCAAACCATAAACGACCACACCGATACAAGCCCCAATCGCGCCTTCCCGAGTTTTTCCAGGGCTGATTGACGGAGCCAGCTTGTGCTTGCCGAAAGCCTTGCCGGAGAAATAAGCCGCAATGTCAGCCATCCAGACCACGGCAAAAATACCAAGCAAGGCACCGGCGCCAAGACCGCGCAACTGCACCATCGCCAGCCAGGTCGGCAACAGCACCACAGCGCCCACCAACACACCGCCAAGCCCCTGCAGTGCCCACTTGTTCTTCAGCCAGAAGGGCATCACCAGGCACCAGAAGACTGCCGACACACCATAGGCGAAAAATGCCCATGGGTTGGCCGGGGCAAAAGCTTCGCCGGCGCCAATCGCGTTCGAACCGACGACAGACAGAAGTGCACAAAGTAGTCCGGTCGACACGCCTAGCGCAATGCGGCCTGTCGCTCTCCAGCCCAGCAAGGCGCCCCACTCCCAGGCAGCAACGCCGATGAACCCGGCAACCAGTACGGCCCAAGTAGCCTGCGACGAATAAAACAAGCTGGGCAACAGCAAGGCCATCAGGACGAGCGCCGTAATGACGCGCGTTTTAAGCATTGTTTTTTTCCACCAATTGCTCGCTGGTCCGACCAAAACGACGCTCGCGCTGCTGGAATGAGAGAATGGCCTTGTCGAACTCGGCGGTATCGAAATCGGGCCACAGCGTCGGTGTGAAATAAAGCTCGGTATAGGCCAGTTGCCAAAGGAGAAAATTGCTGATCCGCTCCTCACCGCCAGTGCGAATGAACAAATCAGGCTCCGGCGCGAAGCTCATCGACAAATGGGGCTCAAGGTCACATTCCTGCCAGCCAGCACGTTTTTCCGGCTGGGCAGCGAGCATTTGATTTGTGGCTTGCATGATGTCCCAGCGCCCACCATAGTTGGCCGCGATGGTCAGATCGAGACGGGTATTACTGGCCGTCTTGGCCTCGGCCTGCCGGATCAGCTCCTGCAAACGTGGCTCGAAGCGCTCAAGATCACCGATCACGCGCAGACGAACACCATTCCGGTCAAGCTTCTCAACTTCCTGCTCAAGCGCCTTGACGAAGAGTTGCATCAGCAACGTAACCTCTTCCTGAGGCCGGCGCCAATTCTCGGACGAAAAGGCAAAAAGAGTCAGATACTGGACGCCACGCTCAAGGCAGGCGCGAACCATCTCGCGGACCAGTTCGACCCCTTTGACATGACCTGCCACGCGCGGAAGAAAGCGTTTCTTGGCCCAGCGACCGTTGCCATCCATGATGACAGCGACGTGCTTGGGCACCGCAGCCGCCTCCGGAACCTGTCGCGTTGAACTTGAAAAGAAGGCCATGTAGCCGGTAATCCTGGCGGAACCGGCTTAAACCTGCATCAGCTCGGCCTCTTTCGTGGCGAGCATCTTGTCGACTTCGACGATGTAACGATCAGTCAGCTTCTGGACGTCATCCTGAGCCTTGCGCTCGTCATCTTCCGGGATTTCGCCCTTCTTCAGCGCGTCCTTCAAATGAGTAATGGCATCGCGACGCAGATTGCGGATGGCCACCTTGACGCCCTCGCCTTCGGTCCTGACAATCTTGATCATTTCCTTGCGGCGCTCTTCGGTCAGTGCCGGCATCGGCACGCGAATCAGGTCACCCTGCGAAGCCGGGTTGAGGCCGAGATCACAGTCACGAATCGCCTTCTCAACTTTTTGCAGCATGCCCTTTTCCCAAGGCTGGACGCCAATGGTACGGGCATCGACCAAGGTCACAT
>JAGTRV010000173.1 GCA_018262245.1 Pseudomonadota bacterium
GGGCTTGAAGACGGCATCGCCGAAATCGGTGGTCTTGACGTTCTGGGCGACGATGTCGATCTGGCCGGCGAAATCCTTTTCCTCGATTTCCTTGACCCGCGCCTCGCCATAGGTCGATTCCCAGTGCAGGGTCATGACATTGACGCCGAGCGCCTTGCAGGCATCAACCATATCCTGCGCATTGGACCACAGCGCCGTGCCGGAGCCCTGCCAGGTGTCGCCACCGTCGAGCAGCAGCGCGCCGGGCCGATTGGCTTTCATGCGCTTGACCAGCGTGGCGAGGTGGGCAAAGCCGCCGACCTTGCCGTAGGTCTTGGCAGCCTGTTCGAAATTCAGATAGGTATAGGCGTGTGCCTCGATGGTGTTCGGTTTGAAGCCGAAATGCTTGAGCAGGTTGTCACCCACCAGGTGCGGCACCTTGCCGAACTGGTCGCCGAAACCGAGATTGACGTTCGGCTCGCGGAAATAGATGGGCAGCAACTGGGCATGACAGTCGGTGATATGCAACAGGCTGACATTGCCGAATTTGGGCAGGTCGTACAGCTTGGCGGCGCCTTTTTCGGCCATGGCCAGCTCGCTGTGCAGGGACATGCCGCCGGCTGCGGCAACGGCCATGACCTGAAGGAATTCACGACGATTCATGCTCATTTTTTAATCCTTGAAAACAGTATTTCGGCGAAGCCAAAAAATGCCCGACCAGTTTCCCGGCCGGGCTAATCACGCAAGTTCTAGTCTTTGTTGACCGGCGATTCCGGATCAATCAGGAAAGCCACGATGTGGGTGATCTGCTCCGGCGTCAGCCAGCTGTGCAGGCCGAAACGCGGCATGTTGGTACAGGCGGTGAAAGCGTTGGAGTTGTAGATCTTGTCGTAGGCGTACTTGATGATCTCTTCCGAATTGCCGCGGATTTTGCCGAAATGCTGCAGGCTCGGTCCGATCGTGCCGTAGGCAACTTCTTGTTTGGCGAGTTGGTGGCAGGCGTAGCAGTTGCCACCACGCAGCTTGCCGGCCGGGTCGGGCTGAATGAAGCCGATGTGGCCACCAGTGCCGACTGCGGCGAGCTTCTCGCCTTCCTTCCAGTCGCCGATCAGCTTGCCTTCGACCGGGTAACGGATGGTCGCCGCGTTCAGCTTTTCCAGTTTTTCGCCAAGCTTGCGCGGCGGGTTGTCACGATAGAGGCCGCAGGTCTTCATCGTTTCATCCTGATCGAGACGCGCCATCCAGTATTTCGAATTGTCGGTCCGGAACGAGGAACGAAACATCTGTTCGGCGTCCTTGGCAAATTTTCCGCCCGGCGCATCGACCGGCTTGTCGGCCTGGGCCGAAGCACCGAAGGCTGCGCTCAGCGCGAAGAAAAGGGCAAATTTCAATTTCATGGTCATCTCCCTTTTCAGCGTTTGATGCCCGGCGTTTCCATCACGGTGCCGGTCGCATTTTTTTGCAGGTAGGTTTCCAGCGCGATGATCGAATCGGCCAGATAGTTCGGTTCAGGCCAGCGAGCCTGGCGCATGCAGTCGATCAGGCGACGCTGCATGGTCCACACGGCGCCTTGCGACACCCGGTAGGATGGCCAGGTCTTCATCGCCGTGCCGGCACCGTCCTTGGTCGTCAGGTTGCCGAGATCCTGCAGGCGGATGCGTTTGCCCTCCTGGCCATGGCAGATGGCGCAGGAAAAATCCTGCGGGCCGGAGCGGCGATAGAAAATGTACTCGCCCATCTTGGCCATCTTGGCTTCTTCCGGGTGGCTTGCCGGCACATTGATCGGCTTGCCATTCGACTTGGCACCGATGAAAGTGACCAGCGCCTCGATATCCGAATCCTGGCCAGGCTTCGAGAACCATTGGCGGGTCACCTGCTCCTGCTTGAAGCCTTGCAAGGTCACCATGCAATGTACGAGGCGGGATTCGACATCCATCACCTTGCCGGTGTCCTTGAAATACTTCGGCAACTGGGCGTAAGCACCTTCCAGCTTGCCCGGCCCGAGGCCGAGGTCGCACTGTTCGAGCGACGCCTGCTTAGGCCCGCGCTTTTCGGACCACAAGCCTTCGCCCTTCACTTCGAGCAGATCGGCTGGATTGCCATCAGCCAGCGCTTCGCGGTATTTGGCCAGTTCGTCGGCCACCTTGCTGTCCTGAGCCAGGACGCTGCCGGCAAACGCGGCAATGGTGGCCACGCCAACCAGCGTTTTCAACAAACGTTGGATCATGAATTACTCCTCCACGGGGTACGTGTTGCGGCGGCAGCGGCGGTCTGTGCCGCCTCGCTGCCGCTATGCATCGGCAAATCAGCCGATGGTGGCTTCGTCGCTGCGGCTGTCGCCCTTGTTGTCCTTCCAGCTGACAGTGATCTTTTCACCCTTGGCGCCGCCCTTGAACTTGAACGCCAGGTAGGGGTTCTTGGACACGGATGGTCCGAATTCGCTGCTCAGCACGACCTTGTCGCCATGCTTGGCGACCAGTTCGGTGATGAACCAGGCCGGCACGATGGCGCCTGCTGCATCCTTGCGCTGGCCGGTTTCCATTTCGTGGCTGACCAGAACCTTCACTTCGGTAACGCCGTCCTTGTTGGCGGCGCGGATTTTCATTGGATTGCCCATGAGTATTTCTCCTAAATTCTGTGTGTATGAAAACGGGAGGGATGGCGTAGCGAGCGATGGCAGAGCAAGGCGCGACCGGGAGACAGTGCAAATTGCACGGCGACCGGGCGCAACGCAGCTATGCCGAGCGCAGTAGCCATAACCCCGTTTTAGCCGCCGCAGCCGCCCAGGGTGACCTTGATTTCCTTGGTCGCCATGAAGAACTTGCCATCCGACTTGACCAAGGCGTAGATATTGGAGGTCTGGCCCATCTTGACGCGGGTCTGGACGTTGGCTTCGGTGCCTTCCGGCAGCACGAAGGTGGCGGCCAGCGCGTTCGGGTTCTTCTCGATCAGGATGGCGACCATGCTGATGTTGGGCAGCGAGGAAGCGACGCCGACCGGCACGACAGCACCGTTTTCGGCGATATCCGGACCGGTGACCTGAACGTCCTTGCTGTCGGCCGGCGAGCCGGCACCGAGCGCCTTCAGCGTGTCGGCCATGCTCTTGGCGTCGAAGGCAGCCTTGTTCCAGTCGGCCAGGGCCATGCCCGGGGTGATGATGCCGGCAGCAGCCAGCATGCCCAGCAGGGCGGCGCCGGAGCCGGATTTGAGTACGGTGCGACGTTGATTGTTCATGACTTCTCCTCTGTAGAAATGGGAATTACTTGGAACCAGCCAGAATCCACTGGACCAGTGTCTTCAGGTCTTCATCCTTGACGTGAGCGTTCGGCGGCATCGGGATCGAGCCCCAGACGCCCTGACCACCGGCCTTGACCTTGGCGATCAGGCGGGATTCGGCGTCGGGCTGCCCCTGGTAGCGGGCAACGACTTCGCTGTAGCCAGGGCCGACGATCTTGCTCTTCATGCCGTGACAGGCCATGCAGCCGCTCTTCGTCGCCAGTTCCAGCGTGCCTGCATCGGCCGCCTTCTTCGCTGCTTCCGGGCCGAGCGTGCGGGTACCGCGTACAGCGCCGAAATTACGGTTCTGGTCGGCCAGCTCGCCATGCGCGGTGCGGGCATACTCGGGCAGGGTCGAACCGATCTGCACTTCCGGCTTGCAGTTCTTCATGCACGCCACGTTCTTGACGTCCGGCGTGCCGCCGTTACCGATGCCACCCTTCTTGGCCGAGGCGCCGGGCCACAGGCCGTGATCAGTGGTCATGCCGTTGCGGTTGGGCAGCAGCTTTTGAACATCGGCAATATTCCTGTCGGACAGTTCGAAATCCGCCGGCACGATCTCCTGCAGATTGAGCAGGTAGGCCAGGATGGCGTAAACATCGTCCGGCTTCAGCGACTTCGGCGCCGTCCATGGCATGGCGCGCTGGATGTAGTCGAAGACCGTCGAAATCGTCGCCACCTTGGTGAAGGTCGTACGCTGCGGCAGTTCACCGGAGGACAGGCCCTTGACGCGGCCGGTCTTGATGTCGTCCTTGGTTGTGCCGCCGGCCAGCGGGGTGAACACTTCGTTCGACTCGCCGAAGGAGCCGTGGCAGGACGCACACTTCTCCTCGAACAGCTCGTTGCCGCGCTCGACATTGCCCTTGCCCTTGGGCAGGCCCTTGAAGTCGGGGCGAACATCGATGTCCCAGGCCTTCACTTCGGCTGGGGTCGCCTGTCGACCGACACCTTTGAAGTTTTCAAAGGCAAAACCGGTGCTCGACGCCCCCAGTAGCGCCAGGACCAGAATCGTTTTAGAGAACCTGGACATTGGTGACCTCCCCGCTTTCGACGACTTTCCAGGACTGGATGGCGTTGTTGTGATAGATGGACTTAGTGCCGCGCACCTTGCGCAACTGGCCGTAGCTCGGCTGCACGTAGCCGGTTTCGTCGGTGGCCCGCGACTGCAGGATGGCCGGCGAACCGTCCCATACCCAGTTGATATTGAAGCGGGTCAGCGCCTTGTTCTGGACTGGACCTTCGAGACGGGCCGTCTGCCAGTTGAGGCCACCATCAAACGAGACATCGACCTGTTTGATGCGGCCGCGACCTGACCAGGCGAGGCCGGAAACGTTGAAGAAGCCTTTTTCAACCAGCGTCTGTCCGCCGGACGGCGTGGTGATCACCGACTTGGCCTCCTGAATCGAGCTGTACTGGCGGTGCAGGCCACTCGGCAGCAGGTCGATGTAATGCACGGCCTCGTCCTTGGTGGCGTAAGGCATGTCACCGACTTCGATGCGACGCAGCCACTTGACCCACGACACGCCCTGCACGCCCGGCACGACCAGGCGCAGCGGGTAGCCGTTTTCCGGGCGCAGCATTTCGCCGTTCTGGCCGTAGGCGACGATCACTTCCCCGGACTCGACCATTTCCATCGGAATGGTACGCGTCATCGAGGAGCCGTCAGCCCCCTCGGCCAGCACATAGCGGGCCTTCTTGTAATCGACGCCGCAGTCTTCCAGAAGCAGCTTGAGCGGTACACCGGTAAATTCCGAGCAGGACAGCATGCCGTGCGTGTATTGCACAGTCGGCACGGCGACATTGCCCCATTCGAGACCGGTGTTGGCGCCGCATTCGATGAAATGGATGCGCGACACCGAGGGCAGGCGCATCAACTCGTCCATCGTGTAGACCTTGGGCTTCTTGAGCAGCGAGTCGTCCGAACCGTTGATCATCAGGCGATGCTTGGTCGGATCGACATCCTGCCAGCCCTGGTGATGGCGCTCAAAGTGCAGGCCGGACGGCGTGATGATGCCGAACAGGCCCTGCAGCGGTGCAAACGACACCGAGGCGCCGCCGACACGGGCCAGACCCGGCGACTCGCGACGCACCAACTGGCTCTCGAATTTCGATGGCATACCATACGGATTGGTTGCCACCGGCATGCCCAGGGACGTGCTCCAGGCCGGCAGGTTGAGAATATTCGGATCGCCTTCGCTGGCGCGTGCGGCGAGCGGTGCTGCCATCGCCGCGCCGGCCGCCAGGAAGCTCTTGCGCAAAAAATCGCGACGCCCGGCGCCGACGGCCTTGACCTGATCTTCCGACAGGAAGTTCTCCGGCGCTGGTCGCAAACGCCCCGGCTTTTTAGTGATATCACCCATCTGGAAACACCCCTCCACTATTTGAGTCAATTACTGCAAATCACTTTCCGATACCCAGCTCGTCGCCCAGATCGCGGCTTGCCACCGTGATGCTGACCGTCCGGCAGATGTCGACAAAATTCGGATCGACCACCTTGTACAGGACCGAACTCCCATCCCGCCGCCTATCGACCACGCCGGCCCGGTAAAGGATGTTCAGGTGACGCGAAATGTTGGCTTGCGTCAGGCCGATTCTTTCCACGACGTCATGAACGGGGCGCTCTTCGCCACACAAACAGGAGAGAATGCGCAAGCGCGTCGGATCAGCGAGTAATCCGAAGTAACTAGCTACCTGCGCAAAGACCTGTTCTGCTTCGTCCATATCACTCTTTGACCTCAATCAAAGAATCAATGTATAACTGCCCGCTTATATAGTCAACCACTAATATTGTTGCAATGCAGCATGCAATTTATCCAAAAGGCTTATACCCTTGGTACTAAGCTGATTTGGACCGATCGCCCATAAAATCGGCTATATAAACTATCGACAACACTAGAGGAGATGTCTCGATGAAACTGTTTGCTCCCATCGCAGCCGTGTGCCTGCTGGCTGCCTCCGGCACCTCGCAGGCGGCTGATCCCTATCTGGCCCGCAACCTGGCTGCGACCTGCGCCAACTGTCATGGCACCAACGGCAATGCCGTCAAGGGCTCCGGCATGGATGCCCTGGCCGGCATGGAAAAAGCCAAGATCCTGCAGAAACTGGCCGACTACAAGAGTGGCGACAAGCCAGCCTCGATCATGCATCAGATCTCCAAGGGCTATACCGAAGCGCAACTCGATCTGATCGCCGGCTATTTCGCCGCACAAAAATAAGGGAGACCACCATGATGCTGATGAAAAGACGTGATTTCCTGAAAGTGGGCGCGGCAGCCGGCGCAATGGCCTCCCTCTATGGCTGTGCCGGCGGTGGCAGGGCCAGCGGCCATGTCGTCGTGGTCGGCGGTGGCTACGGCGGTGCGACGGTCGCCAAATACCTGCGCATGTGGAGCGAAGGCGGCGTTCAGGTCACGCTGATCGAGCGCAACCCGACCTTCATCTCCTGCCCGATCTCCAACCTGGTCATTGGTGGCACCAAGACCATGGAAGACATCACGATCAGCTACGAAGGCCTGCGCAGCAAATGGGGCGTCCGCGTCATTCAGGACGACGTGGTCTCCGTCGATGCGGCCAAGAAGACGATTTCCCTGAAGGGCGGCAGCGCCCTGAGCTACGACCGACTGGTCCTGTCGCCGGGTGTCGATTTCATGTTCGACCAGATCCCCGGCCTGAACAATGCCGATGCCCAGTCGAAG
>JAGTRV010000369.1 GCA_018262245.1 Pseudomonadota bacterium
TGAACGGCGCCGGAGAAGACTACAACAAGATCAACGGCCACATCATCAAGGACGAGAAGCGCTTCGGCAAGTACGGCCTGGGCGTTCCCGGCACCTGCCTGCGCAACCACATCATGCTGCAGGAAATGAAAGAAGGCCGCGGCCCGATCATCATGGATACCCCGGGCGCGATGGCGAGGCTTGCCGAAAAAATGACGCCCAAGGAAGTCAAGCACCTCGAAGCCGAGGCGTGGGAAGATTTTCTCGACATGACGATCGCCCAGTGCGGCATGTGGGCCGGCGAGAACATCGAACCGGACAAGCAGCCTTCCGAAATCATGCCGACCGAGCCCTACCTGCTCGGCTCGCACTCCGGTTGCGCCGGTATCTGGGTATCGGGCCCGACCGACATCCCGGGCGTGCCCAAGGAATGGTCGTGGGGCTACAACCGCATGACCACGGTCAAGGGCCTGTTCACTGCCGGCGACGGCGTAGGCGCATCGGGCCATAAGTTCTCCTCCGGCTCGCACGCCGAAGGCCGCATTGCCGCCAAGGCCATGGTCAAGTTCGCGCTCGACAACAAGGACTGGAAACCCGAACTCGGCCGCAGCGTCGAGGAACTGGTCGAGGAAATCTACCGCCCGGTGAAGACCTTCCTGCAGCACAAGGACTACACGACGGCGATCGACATCAACCCGCACTACATCACGCCGAAGATGCTGCAGTTCCGGCTGCAGAAAATCATGGACGAATACTGCGCGGGCGTGTCGACCTGGTACCAGACCAACGCCAAGATGCTGGAAATCTGTGAGCGCAAGCTGGAGATGATCAAGGAAGATTCCCAGAAAATGCGCGCGAAGGACTTGCACGAACTGCTGCGCGCCTGGGAAAACTACCATCGCATCATCACAGCCGAGTGCCACATGAAGCACATCCAGTTCCGCGAAGAGACGCGCTACCCGGGCTTCTACTACCGGATGGACTACAACTTCATCGACGACCAGAACTGGAAATGCTTCGTCAACTCGCAGTACGACCGCGAGAGCAAGAAATGGAAGCTGTGGAAAGAGCCCTACAAGCAGCTGATCAAAGACTAATTCAATAAAAACAATTAGTTAGAGAGGCCCGGGGAGTGTATACTTTCCGGGCCTCGGTGCTTTTGCCACCCCCTCCCGGAACACCATGAATCAACCCAATCCAGACGCCCCGCCCGCCAGCCCGGTCATCCCGGTGCAGCTGTCGCTCGAGGACAAGTTTCAGTTCCGCTGCCACAAGGGCATCGCCTGTTTCAACAAGTGCTGCGAGAACATCGATATCCTGCTGACGCCGTATGACATCCTGCGGCTGAAAAAGCATTTCGGCCTGACCGCGCGCGAATTCATCGACCAGTACACCGTCGACTTCGCGATGGACGGCCAGGGCCTGCCCGGCCTGAAATTGCGCACCAGGCCCGGCTCCACCGCCTGCATCAACCTGACGCCCGAAGGCTGCGGCGTCTATGCCGACCGCCCTGCGGCCTGCCGTTATTACGCGCTGGGCCTGGTGTCGATGCGGCGCGCCGCCTCGCCCGTTGACGAGGATTCGTACTTTGTCGTCCGCGAAGACCATTGCCTGGGCCACGACGAGCCCGTCACCCAGACCGTGGGCCAGTACCGCGCCGAACAGGGCGTCGACGAATACGATGAAGCCACCCGCGAATGGCGCCGGATCATCCTCAAGAAACGCTCGAGCGGACCGACTGTCGGCAAGCCCTCGGAGCGCAGTCTCGAACTGTTCTTCCTCGCCAGCTATGACATCGACGGCTTCCGCGATTTCGTCGCCAGCGCCGGTTTCGCTGAAGTGTTCGATATTCCGGCGGCGGAAAAACAGGCGCTGCTGGCCGATGACCTGAAACTGCTGCAGTTCGGCTTCCGGCTGCTGAAGCAGGTGCTGTTCGGCGAAATGAGCATCGCCATCAAAAAAGATGCGCGGGACAAGCGCATGGCCCGGCTGCGCGAGCGCCTGGCGGCCAATCCGGTGGACAAGGCGACCGAGATCGCCAACGCCCAGGACAAGCTCTACGACTCGCTGGACGAGTGAGGCATGGCGACCAAGGTCTCCCCCATTCCCGTCAAGGCTCTGGCACCGGAAGCGCGTGTCATCGCAACCGAGCCCTATTACGAACCGGCCGGCAACGAAGTCGCCCTGTTTGAAGCCGCCTGGGCCAGCACGCTGCCAGTGCTGCTGAAAGGGCCGACGGGCTGTGGCAAAACCCGCTTCATCGAACACATGGCCTGGCGGCTCAAACGGCCGCTGATCACCGTCTCCTGCCATGATGACCTGACCGCCGCCGACCTGGTCGGCCGCTATCTGATCACCAGCAACGAAACTGTCTGGGTCGACGGCCCGCTGGCGCACGCGGTGCGCGCCGGCGCCATCTGCTACCTCGATGAAGTCGTCGAGGCGCGCCGCGACACCACGGTGGTCATTCATCCGCTGGCCGACGACCGCCGCATCCTGCCGATGGAAAAGCGTGGCGAACTGC
>JAGTRV010000050.1 GCA_018262245.1 Pseudomonadota bacterium
AGGTGCCGGGGAATAAGTCCTGCTGAAGCCAAGCCCGGAAGCAATGTGGAGCACCGCTGGGTGATCAGTCGGGCGCTCTTGAATGACTGCGCCCCCTGATCGAATCCGCTCATCGGACATTCGATTCCACCACGCCATTCATCGAGTGACGTGGCGGAATCGCGGCAAGGCTATTTCACATGCTGCCTTTGCGCAGATAGTTCAGGTGCCAGCTGAGCGCCTCGTCGAGCAGATGGGGCGTCTGTTTGCCCGGTGACAGGTTGAGCGAGCGCTTGTAGTAATCCATCAGCAACGGCTTGAAATTCGGATGGGCACAGTTCTCGATAATCACCTTGGCCCGTTGCTTGGGTGACAAGCCGCGCAGGTCGGCCAAGCCTTGTTCCGTGACCAGCACCTGAACGTCGTGTTCGGTGTGATCGACGTGCGAAGCCATCGGCACGATGCAGGAAATCTGGCCACCCTTGGCCTGCGATGGTGTCATGAAAATCGAAATGTAGGCATTGCGGGCAAAGTCACCGGAACCGCCGATGCCATTCATGATCTGGGTGCCCATCACGTGGGTCGAATTGACGTTGCCGTAGATATCGGCCTCGATCATGCCGTTCATGGCGATCACACCCAGACGGCGAATGACTTCCGGATGGTTCGAGATTTCCTGCGGGCGCAGGATGATGCTGTCCTTGAAGCGAGCCAGATCGGCATTCAACTCGGTCAGCGCCGACGGCGACAATGAAAAGGCGGTAGCCGAGGCCATGCTGAGCTTGCCGGACTTGATCATTTCCAGCATGCCATCCTGCAGCACTTCAGTATAGGCGGTCAGATTCTCGAATGGCCCGTCGTTGAGGCCGGCCAGAACAGCATTGGCAATGTTGCCGACACCGGATTGCAGCGGCAGCAGATCTTTGGGCAAGCGCCCCTTCTTGACCTCATGCTCGAGGAACTCAAGGATGTGGCCGGCGATCTTGCGCGAATTCTGGTCCGGCGCAGAAAAGGCCGAGTTGCGGTCCGGGCTGTTGGTTTCAACCACCGCGATGACCTTGTTCGGATCGATCTTCAAATACGGCTCACCGATGCGGTCGCCGGTGCGAATCAGGGGGATAGGCTGGCGATGGGGCGGCAGGTTGGTACCGTAGTAAATGTCGTGCATCCCCTCCAGCAACGGGTTCTGCCACGAATTGACTTCGAGGATGATCTTGTCGGCCTGATCCAGCCAGGTCTTGTTGTTGCCGATGGACGACGACGGAATCAGCCGCCCGTCTTCCAGGATGCCGGAGACTTCGACCACGGCGACATCGAGCTTACCGAGAAAGCCGAACCAGACGAACTGCGCGACGTGGGAAAGATGGATGTCGATGTATTCCATCTCACCGGCGTTGATGCGCTTGCGGCAGGTCGGATCGGACTGGTAAGGCAGACGCATTTCGACGCCATCAACCATGGCCAGGGCGCCATCCAGTTCAGGGGCGGTCGACGCGCCGGTCCACACGCCGATCTTGAACTTGCGGCCATGCAGGTTGGCATCCATGATGCGCTTGGCCAGTTCGGTCGGCACCTCCTTGGGATAACCGGCACCGGTAAAACCGCTCATGCCGACATTGACCCCCGAGGGAATGAGGCTGGCTGCCTCGCTGGCCGACATGATCTTGCTGCGCAAAGCGGTGTTAAGGATGCGGGATGCTCCACCCATGGCTAAAGGCTCCTGAATAGCGTTTTGAAAGAGAGTGCGTCTCCACGACCAGACCGAAAAAAAGCCCGCACGGTGGCGGGCCAAATCCAGATCCTAAGCGCATGAAGGTCTGGAGGAGACAGTGCGCAAATCTAACGAAAATACTGAAGCCGAACGAACGAGATATTTTTACTTCACGAATAAGAAAAACTAAATCGTTGCGTTCGGCTGATCAATCAATTGGCTGGTTTCGCTTCGCCAGCAGCACCGGATTCCGGTGCCGGAGCCGGTGCTTCGGCCGGTTTGCTGAGGTCAGCCGGAGCGGGCGGCACTGCAGCCGGCAGGCTAGGCGGCGTTGCCGGCGGCGGCAGCACGGCAGTTTCTTCTTTTTTGGCACAGGCCGAGAGGGCGACGGCCAGCAGTGCGGCCACGAGCAGGGAGCGTTTCATCTGGGATATTTCCTTTCACTAACTTGCGAGATGGCTTGTTGATAAGCCGGATGGCAAAGATAGGGAATCGCTTGCGATGAAACAAACGACAAATTATGATCCAGCGGTTTAGAAAAACTTAATCGTCAATGAGCTATCGCCTTCCTCCGCTTGCCGCCTTGCGCGCCTTCGAGGCCGCCAGCCGCCATCTCAGCTTCAAGAAAGCGGCGGAAGAGTTGCACGTCACGCCGGCGGCCATCAGCCAGCAGATCAAGGCCCTGGAGGAGTACGTCGGATTCAGCCTGTTCCATCGCCTGACCCGGGCGCTTTCGCTGACGGCACAGGCGGAGGCGATGTTGCCCAAATTGCGCGAGGGTTTTGAGTGTCTGGCCGCCGCACTGGATACGACTCGGCCGCCGGGCGAAGGGGTACTGACGGTGATCGCGCCACCTTCATTCGCGACGCGCTGGCTGGTTCCCCGCCTGCCCCGCTTCGCTGCCGAGCATCCGGAAGTCAAATTGCGCCTGTCCAGCCAAAACGATGCAGTCGACCGGCCTGGCGAGTCGAAGATAACCGATGAGCCGCACGATCTACGGACAGCCGATACTTCATTGGCAATTCGCTACGGCACCGGTGATTACCCCGGCTTTCACGTTCAGCAACTTTTTGCCCCGGCCTGGGTGCCGGTGTGCTCACCCCGCCTGGCGACGGCGGAGCGACCACTGGATACCCCGGATGATCTGGCTCGCCATGTCCTGATTCACGATGAAACCATCCATGACGATCCACGCCCGCCCAATTGGCTGGAGTGGTTGACCCGGGCGGGTGTCGGCGGGTTTGATGCCGAGCGCGGACCGCGCTTTTCCAACGCGGTGCTGGCGGTCGAAGCGGCACTGGATGGGCAGGGCGTCGCCTTGGCGCTACTGCCGCTCGTCGAGGCCGATGTTGCGGCGGGACGATTGATTATTCCCTTCAACCTGAGCGTCCCCTCGCCTTATGCCTATTTTTTGGTCATGCGAAAAGTGTTTGCCGGACGCCCTTCGGTCGCCGCGTTTTGTGACTGGTTGATGGCCGAAGTCGGAACGACAAGCCGGTAGACTTGGCCAGCGGAATCCGGATCAGCCAAACCGGGCCGCACAAATTAAGCGGCACCTCCGTTCACGCCGGAAGAATCAAGCCCAGACAGACAAATCGGCATTTCCATTACGTCGCCTGATCTATACACTGTCTGCAGTTATCCCACGACAATCAGGAGAAGGAAACATGCAAGGTTCGTTTGAGTACAAGCTTGACGGCAACGGTGATGCTATTGTTTTGGGCATCGATCTCGACTCAGTCAGCGCCAAAGCCCTTGCTCGACTTGATCGTTACATCAGCTGGGCAGACATTCTGAAATTGACGGAAAACGACCCGGAAGCGGCCTATGCAGCTGAACGACTGCATACCGTTTTGCAGCACCTGGGTCAGTGAGTCAGCCGTACCCGGTTTTCGCTTAATCCGACTCACAATTCACACGAACAGGAGCCGGGACTTGCGTCCCAGGCTCCTTTTTTATTGCACGGCGTAGCCAGCTGGCGGAACGCCACTCAGCGCCGGTCACCATGTCCCCTGCCCAGCCACTTGAGCAGGATTTCGAACAACAATTCCGGGTCCACCGGTTTGCCGATGTGGTCATTCATTCCTGCATCCAGGCAGCGCTGCCGATCTTCGGTAAAGGCGTTGGCCGTCATGGCCACGATCGGCACCTCCGCACCCGCCGGCAATTGGCGAATCGCCTGGGTCGCCTCAATCCCGTTCATTTTTGGCATCTGCAGGTCCATCAGTATCAGGTCATAGCGGGTACGCTGGACCATGTCGAGTGCCTGTTCGCCATCAGTGGCCAGATCGACAACCAGCCCGATCTCCTTCAACATTTCGGTCGCGACCTCTTGATTGATCGGCTCATCCTCAACGAGCAGAACCCGAGACCCGGCATGGCGAGACCTGATCGCCGCTTCAGCCATTTCCGTGGATGGCCCGCCAGCCACGCCAGCCAGCGGCCCGGCCTTGTCGAGCCTTGCCGTAAACCAGAATGTGCTGCCGACGCCCGGCGTGCTTTCGACGCCGATATTGCCGCCCATCAATTTGGCCAAACGCCGACTGATCGCCAGGCCCAGACCGCTACCGCCATATTCTCTGGTCGTTGATCCATCCGCCTGTTCAAAGGCGGTGAACAATCTCCCCTGATCGACGGCAGCGATCCCGATGCCGGTATCGCACACCTCAAAGCGCAAGACGACATCGTGAGGATGATCTTCGACAACCGAGACGCGCAGGGCAATCGAGCCCTCGGCGGTGAATTTCACGGCATTCCCGGTCAGATTGAGCAATATCTGGCCCAAACGTAGCGGATCACCGCGAAATACCATATTGCTCAGTTCCGGCGCCTTGGAAATTTTCAGCAGCAGCCCCTTTTCAGCCACCCGCTCGCCGACCAGGTTCTTCAGGTTGTCGAAAATCTCCGTCAGCCGGAACGGAATCTTTTCCAGCGTCAGGCGCTCTGCCTCAATCTTGGAAAGGTCGAGAATGTCGTTGATAACGGCCATCAGATGGCGGGATGCCTGCACCACTTTTGACAACTGCTCCCGTTGTCGATCGTCGGTGGATCGCCGTAGAACCAGATCCGTCATGCCCATGATGGCGTTCATCGGCGTCCGCAATTCATGGCTCATGTTGGCCAGGAAAGTGCTCTTCGCCCGATTCGCGGCTTCGGCCGCCTCCTTGGCATCGGACAGGGCTACCGTGCGATCTTCAACCATTTTTTCCAGATGATGGCGGTACTGTTCAAGTTCCGCCTCAGCGCGTTTACGCTCGGTCACATCTCGCGTGACACCGAGAATCTGAGAGGGTTGGCCGCTTTCATCGAGCAACAACGTGGTGACCACCTCGGTATGGATTATCCGGCCGTCCTTGCAGGGCTGATCCACTTCAGTGGTGGCGAATTTGCCGCGCATGTCGCCCGCTCTCAGCAGTTCAAGATTTTTCTTGAGCTGTGCCTTGATGAGCAGTGTCGACTCCGGTGTAGAGGCCGCTTCAAGCGGCTGGGCCATGATTTCTTCGGCCGTCCAGCCCCGCATGCGCAGAACAGAGGGGCTGACATAGGTAAATTTCATGGCCGGTAACGCCATCAGCCAGATCACGTCGTTGCTGTTATCGACGATCAAACGGTAGAGCTCCCGACTTTTTTCCAGTGCGGATTCTGTCTGGGCGCTCTCGACAGCCAGTTCGGCCAGGCTGGCGTAATCTTCGATCAGGGCGATTTCCGCCGCAGAGGGCTGGGTGGGCTGTCGGTGGTAAATGGCAAACGTCCCGAGGACACGCCCTTCCCGATTTTTGAATGGCTGTGACCAGCAGGATCCCAGATCGGCCCGTCGGGCCAGTTCGGCATAGTCCCTCCAGTATTCATGCCGCTGGATGTCTTCGACAATGACACGTTCGCCGATGAACGCTGCGGTGCCGCATGAGCCAACCCCTTCGCCGATGGCCACACCATCAATCGCCTGACAATAGAAGTCCGCCAGACTGGGCGCAGCGCCGTGGCGCAGGTGCAGACCGTCCTCATCAAGCAGCAGGATCGAGCAGAGCATGCCCGGATGCAGGCTTTCGACATCGCGAGCCAGATTTTCCAGAGTCTCCGTCAGGCTGCCGCCTTGAGAAATTCGCTTCAAGATCCGGTTGTTCAGCATTAACTCACGCGTCCGCTGCGCCAACTGCTGTTCCGACTGCTGGGTTGTCGCGGCCATGTCGTTCAGTTTTCTGGAGGTCTCCTTCAACCAGCCAATCACGGAATTTTCCGTACCGGCCACAGGAGCGGTATCCATCGAAAAATCGCCCTGACCCAGGCGGACAATCAATGAGCGCACATCGTCAGCCGACCCCCCCAGGGTTTTGCGCAGTGCCATGTAGGTCCGCCAGAGCATGAAAATCGCTGCCAGACCAAAGGCCATGAACAAGCTGCGCAAGAAAAAAGCATTCTCTTCGGAAGCCCGTACGGCCTGCGCTGTACGTTGGTCAGCAAGCTCATAGACCTGACCAATCGGCTGCATGATTTCCATCTTGTTCCGATGATAGGCGTCGTCGTGCATCACCAGGCGGGCCTTCTCCAGATTGGCCTGGTGGTCGGGCGAATCTGCTTCGTACAAGCGCATCGCCTCAAGTTCTATGGTGGCCAGCCGATCTGAATGAGCCTTGGCTGCCGCAAGCTTCTGAAACTCGTCGTCAGAAAATTGGGCCTGGCGCATCAATGCCAGCAGTTCGACGCCCTTCCCGTTGTCGGCCGGGGGCTGACGTTGTCCGCCCAGCACCAGATCCCAATAGACTCCGCGATACCCTTCCGGGCGGGCCTTCTTGCCATCGCGAATATCGAGGATGTCCTGGTAATACTTCTTGTAAACCGGCTGGCCAGTCGCCACGTAGGTGCGCGCCATCCGGGTCAGATCATCCGACGACTGCCTTAATTCGGCCGCCAGCTGCAAGGATTGATGGCGTAATTCGTTGGCGCGATCAATTTCCTTTTCGGCTCTGACGTAGGCGCCAAAGGCAATGAGCAGCGCCAGAAAAAGCACCACGGTCAGCAGAAGTCTGCTTGAAAACGCAGGGTATTTGTTATCGAACGTCACGCCAGTCTTTCGCTGCTCGGTATTAATAACTCTTATAAATATCGGAAAAGTATAGTTCCAAGCTCCACGCAATGGGCATCTATCTGTGACTTCTGCTTAATGTCCGCTTAAGTTTCACCTAAGCTGCCTTTAAGACTCGCTCCCTATACTGCTTCGTCATGGACACCCCAAGGAGCACAACAATGAAAGCAATGACTGCCGCAGCCCTGCTGCTCGCCAGCCTGACGTGCCACGCCGAAACCCCGCAACAGGTTCGCCAGACTTATGTCACCGAAGCACTCAGCCAGCAATCCGGCTTCGCGCCTTCCGCCAAACGCGGTGAAGCCCTGTTCCGCCAGCGCTTTGCCATCAACGACAAGATGCCAGGCTGCACCAGCTGCCACACCGACAATCCATTGCAGGCAGGCCAGCATGCCGTGACCGGCAAGAGCGTCCGGCCGCTGGCGGTCGCCGCCAATCCTGAGCGCTTCAGCGACCCGGCCAAGGTCGAAAAGTGGTTTGGCCGCAACTGCAAGGAAGTGGTCGGTCGCGCCTGTACGCCAGCCGAAAAAGCTGATTTCGTCACTTACATGAGTGAGGTACGCTGAAATGAAGAAGATCATCCTGATCACCCTGCTGGCCTGCTCGTTCCCGGCCCTGGCCGACCGCCTGCCGATGCCCGGCAACGCTCCGGCCAGCTTCAAGTCGGAATGCAGCAGCTGCCACATTGCCTACCAGCCGGCATTGCTCGCCGCCGATGACTGGCGAAAGCTGATGGCCGGCCTGAAAGACCACTTCGGCAGCGATGCGGCGGTCGATAGCAAAACCAACCTGGAAATCACCAATTTCCTGACGCGCAATGCCGGCGAGGTCAGCCGTCTGGGTAGCGCCGGCAATCCGCCGCGCATCACCCAGACCCAGCGTTTCGTGCGCAAGCACCGCGAGGTTCCGGCCAAGTTCTGGCGCGACCCGCGGGTCAAATCGGCGGCCAACTGTGAAGCTTGTCATCGCGGCGCGGCCAGTGGAAATTACGGCGAACACGACATCGCCATTCCGGAACTTCGGGAGTAAACCGTGCAAAAAATCCTCGTTTGGGACTGGCCGGTTCGCCTCGGCCATTGGCTGATGGTCGGCGGTTTCATCCTCGCCTGGTTGACCTCGGAAAGCGAAACCTTCCGGCTGGTCCATGTGATCTCCGGCAGCGTCGTCGTCGCCGTTGCACTATTTCGTATTCCCTGGGGCTTCATCGGCTCGCGTTATGCTCGCTTCGTCGACTTTGTACGCGGCCCGAGCTCCGTTATCGACTATCTGCACAGCCTGCTTAAACTGCAACCGGCACATCAAACCGGGCACAACCCGGCCGGCGGCTGGGCCATCCTGCTGTTGCTCGCTCTCGGTATCGCAACTGGCCTCGTCGGCTGGGCGACGTACAACGAAATCGGCGGCGAATGGCTGGAGGATCTGCATGAAGGGCTGGCGGTAACCATGCTGACCGTGGTCATCGTCCACGTCGCCGGCGTCATCTCCGGTAGCCTGCTACATGGCGAAAACCTGATCCGCGCCATGATTACCGGCTACAAGCAGGGCTCTCTGGAAGACGCCATTCCGTCAGCCAGGCCGCTGGCCGCCATCCTTCTGCTTGTCTGGGTCGCTGCCGCCGGCTGGTGGCTGGCTAGCTGATAGAATCCGGTCATGCGCATTCTGCTTGTCGAAGATGATCCTGAACTGGGCGACGGCTTGACCGTCGGCTTGCGTCAGGCCGGTTTTGCCGTCGATTGGCTGCGCGACGGCAATTCAGCTGACCAGGCACTGCAGAGTGAGAGCTTCGACTTCGTCGTGCTCGATCTTGGCCTGCCGCGTCTTTCCGGCATGGAAGTGCTGAATCGCGCCCGGGGCCGCGGTCAGGACATGCCCATTTTGATTCTGACCGCCCGCGACGCTACCGGCGACAAGGTTTCCGGACTGGATGCCGGGGCCGACGACTATCTGGTCAAACCGATCGACCTCGACGAGTTGACCGCCCGCATCCGCGCCCTGACCCGGCGCAGCGCCGGCCGTGCAGCCCCGCTATTGACCCATGGCGAGCTGAGTATCGACCTTGCCGCCCACCGCGTCACCCTGGCCGGGCAGGAAATCGAACTGTCCAGCCGCGAGTTCTCGCTGTTGCAGATGCTTCTGGAAAGTGCCGGCCGTGTGCTGACCCGCACCCAGCTCGAACAATCGCTCTATGGCTGGCACGACGAACCCGACAGCAACGCCCTCGAAGTACACATCCACCACCTGCGCAAGAAGCTGGGCAGCGAATTGATCCGCACCCTGCGCGGGGTCGGCTACACCATTCCCAAGTGAGCAAAACCTGGTGACCACCGTCTGGTTCTCGCTGCGCCGCCGCCTGCTCGGTCTCTTGCTTGGTGGAGTCGCTGCGGCCTGGCTGGTGACCATGGTATTTAGCTACATCGATGCTCATCACGAAGTCGATGAACTGTTCGACGCCCAACTGGCCCAGGCAGCGCAAACATTGCTCGCCCTGGCCGGGCACGACGAAGGTGATGACATCTCGGATCTTGGCGACGCCGCCCACAAGTACCAGCGTCGCCTGCGTTGCCAGATATGGCGCGCCGACGGCAAATTGCTGATGCGTTCCAACAATGCCCCGCAAACGCCATTGACCACCGCCATCGGCTTTTCTGAAACTCGCGGTGAGGAAGGCCACTGGCGCCACTTCAGTCAGTGGAACGAGGATCACAGCCTGCAGGTGCAAGTCAGCGAAAACCACCATATCCGCGACGAATTGATTGGCCACATCGCCTGGCGCCTGCTCTTTCCGGCCCTGTTCGGACTGCCGCTGATCGGACTCTGGGTCTGGCTCGCTACCCGGCACGGCTTTGCCTCGCTGGATGGCATTGCCCGCCAGATCGCCAGCCGCGACCCCCAGCAATTGCAACCAGTGCATCCCGCCGCTGCGCCGGAAGAAATCCGCACCCTGCTCGAATCCCTGAACGGCCTGTTCCAGCGCGTCGAGCACACTTTGGAATCCGAACGCCGCTTCACGGCCGACGCCGCCCACGAATTGCGCACCCCGCTCGCTGCCCTGCATGCCCAGTTACAGGTTGCCCAGCGGGCCCGCGACGAGGATGAGCGCAACCGCTCACTGAGCCAGTTGCAGAGCGGCCTGACCCGCGCCGTCCACCTCGTCGACCAGATGCTGCAACTGGCCCGGCTCGACCCGGAATCCAGCCTGCCCGACCCGCAGGCGGTCGATCTGGCCACACTGGCCGAATCCGTCTGCGCCGATCTCGGCCCGCAGATTCTGGCCAAGAATCTTGACTTCGACCTCGAAGCCCCCCCTGAGGCGCTAGTTACCGGACAAGCGGAGTGGCTACGAGTGCTTATCCGCAACCTGGTCGATAACGCCGTTCGCTATACCCCGGAAGGTGGCCAGGTCCGCGTCGCCATCCGTCTCAACGGCAACACGATCGACCTCTCCGTCAGCGACAGTGGCCCAGGCATCCCGGTCGAGGAGCGCGAATCGGTCCTTCGCCGCTTCCATCGCCTGAACCAGGGTAGCCAGCCAGGTAGTGGCCTCGGATTAGCCATTGTTGCCCGCATTGCGGAACTACATGGAGCAACCTTATGTCTAGACACTACGCCTATTACCAAAGGCCTAGATGTAGGAGTACAATTCGCCGCACGCCGCACCACATCATGACCATAGCATTGCGGCATGCGATCGGCAGCAACTGGCCGACCCTGATTCAAGCATCGGCGTAACACCATATGACCACAGCTCAAACATTGGCTTCCCCCCCCATTGCCACGGACACTCCGCCGGAAGGCACGCGCCGGATAATCAACGGCTTGGAAAGAGTCATGTATGACGGCTACTGGATCAAGACCTATCCGGTCCCGGCCGACACCCTGGAAGCCAAGAAGAAATTGATCGAGGCACTGACGCGGCGGCTGTTCAACCACACCGAGCACGGCCTGAACATTCCCGGCACCCGGCTCAACGAAGCCCGCGAAAGTTACGAGAAAGAGACCGACCCGGCCCGCCGCCGCGTCAAGGGCGCCATGCTGGCCGGCGCGCTGTTCAACCGGGCGGCCGACATTTTTCGCAAACTGGTCGAACTGCAGGCCTGTGGCATCGAAATTCTCAGTGACAACCCGCTGATGCGCGAATGCGGCAAATGCCTGCTCGACGCCATGGAGCTCGGTCGCTGCGTGCTGCACCGTAGCGGCGAGGAAGGTATCGACGAGTTGTGGGGCGAACCGTTCCGCGCCTTCTCGATCCCGCTCGAAGATTTCTACGAAAGCCGCTATATCAAGATCGGTCAGGTTCTGCGCGACATCGACAAGATTTCCCGGGTAATGATCGACACCTTCAGCGGCATCCCGGCCTTTGCTGAAATCGAGGGACCAGTCCTCGACCTCGCCACCGCCGCCAAGATCAAAACAGAAACACTGCGTACCGACACCGACATCTTCGATGTCTGGGCCCGTATGGTTACGGCGGGCGAGCGTCTGGCCCATATCGAATGGCATGCCAGCCAGGGCGCCAACACACTCCCCTTCACTTACAATTTTCACGATGGCCTGCAACTGATCCGTCAGGGCCGCGACCTGATTTTCTACATATCCCGGGCCCGTACCGCGATGCCGAAGAGCACCCGCGAATATATCGAGCGCTGCGCCAACTACCTGGCTACTGGCCGGGCACCACTAGCCTCATCCTACCTGCCGGCCTGAACCACTCGGCAGCCAGCAAGCACTGCGCCAGTCGCGCATAACGACTACGGGCCTCTGAAAACGCAGCCGGTCTTGGCAGCTTATCGAATCGATGGCTAGCCAAGCATTCGATCGCGCCTTGCCAAGCCGGGAAACAAGCGAGTCCAGGCAAGCGCCACAAACAAGGTGCCGACCCCGCCCATCACCACCGACCCCACTGGCCCCAGCAGCGCGGCCGTCGCACCGGATTCAAATTCGCCCAGCTGATTGGAGGCTCCGATGAATATGGAGTTCACCGCCGAGACGCGGCCACGAATTTCATTCGGGGTTTCGAGTTGAACCAAGGTCTGCCGCATAACCACGCTGATGTTGTCAAAAGCGCCAGTGATCGCGAGGGCGATCAGCGATAGGCCAAAATGCTCCGACAGGCCGAAAACAACGGTCGCCAGCCCAAACGCCGCGACTGAGCCCATCAGCCATGGCCCGACCTTACGTCGAATAGGCCAACGCAGCATCATGATTGACATCAGCAGTGCGCCGGCGGCGGGCGCTGCGCGCAACAACCCCAAGCCCTGAGGCCCGGTGTGCAAAATATCGCGGGCGTAGATCGGCAACAGCGCAGTGGCACCACCGAGCAGCACCGCAAACAGATCAAGCGAAATGGCGCCTAACAACAGTTTTTTTGTCCAGACGAAGTGAACGCCAGCCAGAACGCTGCTTAGCGTCGTGGTCTCCTGGGAAGGTTGATATTTGTCATGCACCCCCTGCATCAACGCAAAGGCAAGGAGCATCAATCCAGCGCAAGTGCCATAGACCATCTGCGCGCCAGCCACATAAATCACGCCACCCAGTGCCGGGCCACAAATGACGGCGACTTGCATGCCGGTCGTCGATAGCGTGACCGCCCGTTCGAGCAGTGCAGTAGGCACCAGCATTGGCACCAAAGCCTGCTGCGCCGGCATCTGGAAAGCACGGCAGGCCCCGAGCAGGATAGACAGGCCAAGTATCAATTCGCGTGAGATGAAGCCTTTTTCTGTCGCCAGAAGCAGCAGCAGGGCCACGCTCCCCTGAGCGAGCACACACCCGGAGAATATCCAGCCCCGTCGCAATCTATCGACGAGATGGCCTGCCGGCAGGGTCAGTAGTAGCGCCGGTACGAATTGGAACAGTCCAACCAGACCCAGGTCCCAGGCGCTACCGGTGATGTCATACATCTGCCAGGCAACCGCCACCATCAACATTTGCTGGGCCAGCATGGCGGACAAGCGGGCCAGCCAGAAAAATATGAACTGCCGATAAGCGAGGAGTTCGCCAAGCCCCGGTTTGGTCATGGTTCGCGCCTTACACCGCTGAATATCTGGTCAAAACCGCAAAGAAGGCATTTAGACCTGAAAACCAACTTATCCACCCCAATACGCCAGACAGAGAACTCGCATGTGTCAATCTTCGTCTTCGTATCCGTGTTCCACCTCAAGCTCATCGGCAAATCGACTCGCCAGACCGGCCCGCCCATCCTTCGTCTTGATGACTTGAAGCAACTGCTCGAAGGTATCGTCAGCGATCGCCCCGGAGGCGCGATTGACCGACAGGACATGGACCAGGAACTCGATGTTTTCCAGGTCTTCTCCACTACCCGGTGCGCTCCCCAAAGCCGAAGCAAGCGCGTTGGCCAGGGAGTTTGCCTGCCCCTTGGGCGGCTTCGGTACGATATCGTGGTGTGCGGCTTGCACGATCCTGATCATGTCGGGATGATCTTCGGGAAGAGTCTGTTCCATGAAGCAAGTTCTACAAATAGAGTGCGGGTTATGGGGAGTCAAGGCACATGGTGCCGGCAGGCAAAATACGCCAGAGGTTCGGCTGTGATCAGTCATGCGGCCAATCGTTTCATTTTAATCGATTGCGTTTGTTGATTCTGGAACCATTCGCACCACCACGGAAGCACTGATTAAATCCACTAAAAGGCACGCATACCGTGCCAAGCCAAACATTGACAAGCCATGACGCGGCGCAAATGCGACAATCCGCCCCCGTTCATCGCTTACGACTTTCCTCGAAAATGATTGCGCAATACTTTCCCAACGGACTGGAACGCTACCTGATCGGCGGTCTGCTGATCGGTGCCGGCGTCGCTCTGCTCTTCCTCTGCACGGGCCGCCAAGGCGGCGTCAGCACCTTTTTCAGTGCAGCCTGGTCCTGGCTGCTCAGAACACCGTTTTTCCAGCAGGCCGCGTTTCGCGACACGCGACAATGGCGCCTGATCTATACGCTCGGCCTGATGCTTGGCGGCACCCTGTATTTTCTGCTGGGCCTGCCGCTCGAAAGCAGTCATTTGCCAACCTGGAAACTGGTGGTCGGTGGCCTGCTCATTGGTTTCGGCGCCCGCCTCGGTGGCGGCTGCACCTCCGGCCACGGCATCTGTGGCATGGCCTCGCTGTCCGGCGGTTCGCTGCTCATGGTGTGCACCTTTCTGGGAACCGCCATCGTCACGGCAATGAGTCTGGCGGCACTGGGGGTCGCGCCATGATCCGGAATGCCAGGTTTTTCGATCACCTCGCCACGCTGGCCAGCGGCACGCTGTTCGGTTTCGGGCTGGCCTGGTCGACGATGATTCGCCCCGAGTCCGTGCTGGCTTTCCTGACCTTTCAGGATCTCGGCCTGTTGCTGGTGCTTGGCTCGGCGGTTGGCCTCAACCTGCTGATTTTCCAGGCCTTGCCGAAAATCCGCCAACGGGCACTGCTCGGAGGCGTCTTCCAGCAACGTCCATTCTCGCTCGACAAGCAGAGTCTGGCCGGCGGCGTTCTATTCGGCTTGGGCTGGGGCATCTGCGGTATTTGCCCGGGCCCGGCACTGGCGGGATTAGGAGCGGGCAATGGCGATTTGCTGATCGCCCTGGCCAGTATTTTCGCCGGCGCAGGGATGCATGGACTGTGGGTTGATCGCCAGAACAGGAAAGCGGCGAACGTCATCTGAAAAGTTTGCCCGGCCAATCCCCGGAAGCGCCACCAGCAGCGTGTTTTCTTGATTTTCATCACCCGGAAACAATGGCCAGGCTGCGTATAATCGATAGCTGATGAACACAGCCGTCTCACTCGCCGAACACCTGCGACTCGCCGCCCGGAACACCCCGGCGGCGACTGCCTTGCTGTGCGATGGACAGCGTTGGTCATTTGCCGATCTGCTGGCTGATGTCGCTCAACTGGCGACCATGCTTCCCTCTGTCGCAACCCCTGTCATCATGCACGGCAGCAGCCTGGAACTGGCACGACATGCTTATGCCTGCAGTATCGCCAGGCGCCCGTTTTTCCCCGTCGACCGGCCCCGAGCCGATGCCACACTCGGCAATGCCTCGCCGTTATCGACCAGCGCCTGCCCTTTGGCCGACATCGCGCTGATCATCTCGACCAGTGGCAGCGAAGGCAAACCGCGCGCCGTGCTGCTTGGCAAGGCACAACTGGATGCCGCGGCAGCCGCTTCGAATTCGCTGCTGCCACTGGCTCCCGACGACCTGTGGCTGAACTGCCTGCCGCTCTACCACATCGGGGGGCAGAGCATCCTCTGGCGCTGTGCCCGGGCTGGTGCTGCAGTGCTGCTGCACGACGGCTTCGATGCGGCCCGGGTAGCCAGCGACCTGAGCAGCCATCCTGTCAGCCATATCTCGCTGGTTCCGGCCATGCTCGCCCGCCTGCTCGATCTCGGCATCCGGCCGCCGGCTTCGCTGCGCGTCACGCTGATCGGCGGCGCCGCCCTCTCCCGCCCGCTCTACGAAAAGGCGATGGCCGCCGGCTGGCCGCTCTACCCCAGCTACGGCATGAGCGAAACGGCCGCCCAGTGCGCCACCTTTGATCCGGCCGATGGCCCCTGGCATGAAGGACTGGTCGGCAAACCCATGCCCGGCCACGAAATCCGCATCGGTGACGATGGCAGGATCAGGATACGCGGACCACAAGTGATGCTTGGCTATCTCGATGGCAGCGGACTAGACCAGGATGGCTGGCTACTCACCAGCGACCTCGGCAAAATTGACTCAGGTGGCAACCTGACCGTGCTCGGCCGTGCCGACGACATGCTGATCAGCGGCGGTCGCAACGTTCATCCGCAGGAAATCGAATCCTGCCTCGCCGCCTGCCCGGGCGTCGAAGACATCGCGGTCACCGGCCTGCCCGACCCGGTCTGGGGCGACCTGATCGTCGCCCTGGTCGTTGGCCCGGTCGCCCCGGAAAATCTGCTGGCCCACGCCCGTGCGCATCTGCCATCGGCTGCCTTGCCACGCCGGATTCACCATCTCGCCCAGCTGCCGCGCAATGCCACCGGCAAGCTGGAACGTTCTGCGCTACGCCGGCTCGCCACCGAGGCCAGACCATGATCTACGCGCTGCGCAGCCGTCTGGCCTCGCCGGAAACGCTGTCCAGACTGGAGGCGCTCGCCCAGGGTGCCCCCGCCTCGGCACCGGTCAGCCTGCGTCTTGAGCTTGGCCGTTCCGATACCGACTGGCTGCACCTCTTGCCCGGACATTTGCCCAGCTGGTACCGGGCCCGCCCGAACCACCAGGAATTCCGCCTGGGCATCGGTCATGCGCTGCATGTGGCCACCGCCGGCCCCAACCGTTTTGGCGCACTGGACAATGCCTTCAGCGGATTCTGTCAGCACTGGCGCCGGAACGGCCCGGCCCTGGCCTTTGCCGGTTTCGCCTTTGATACCGCCAACAATGCACCGTTGCCCAACGCACTGCTGTCCATTCCAGCCATCCTGCTCGAAAACATGGCTGGCAACTGTTCGGTGACGCTGACGAGTGCCGCCGGACGCCTCTCTCAGGCAGCCGGTGAATGGGCGCACTGGCTAAGCCAATCACTGGCAGGCGAAACGCCACGTCTGTTGCCCAGCCGACCAGAACCGCTCGCCGAACGGGCCTGGATCGCCCGCGTCAACGGCGCCCTGCGCGATATCAGCGCCGGTAGCGTCGACAAGATCGTGCTCAGTCGCAGTCGAAAATTCGAAGCCAGTGGGCCATTTTTGCCCGCCGGCATCCTGACCCAGCTGATCGAACAACAACCGACTGGTCTGATCTACGCCTATGGCAACGGCCAGCAAATGTTCCTCGGTGCCACGCCAGAAAGGCTGGTTCGCCTGCAGGGCAGAAAGGTCGATGTCGATGCACTGGCCGGCACTGCGTGGCCAGGCTCGCTCGCCCTGTCCGAGAGCAAGAACCGCCACGAGCAGTCGCTGGTCGTCCACGCCATCTGCGCTGCGCTTTCCTCTCTGTGCGACGCCGCACCAAGCGTCGGCCCCATCGAGGAACACATGGCTGGCCGACTGGCCCATTGGCGCAACCGGATTTCAGCTGAAGTTAACGCCGAAACCAGCCTGTTCGACCTGGTTCGCACCCTGCATCCGACCCCGGCCGTCGGCGGTTTCCCGTCGGCCGCCGCCCAGAGCTGGCTGGCCGCGCACGGTGAAGCACGCAGCGGCTGGTACAGCGGCGGCCTTGGCATCCTGACCCCGGACGGCGACGGCGAGTTTTCCGTTGCCCTGCGCTCCGCCCTGATCGACGGCAACATGGCCGAACTGCAGGCCGGCGCCGGCATCGTCGCCGGCTCTGACCCGCAGCATGAACTGGCTGAAACCGAAGCCAAGCTGGGTACCCTGCTCGCCGCCCTTTCATCAGCGGCAAAATCAAGCAACAGTATCAGCGCCTGAAAACCGGCCTGATTTGCCATTTGACTGCACTGGCACAGCGCCAACCTGTCATCCCGCTGAAACATTAGTGCAACAAAATGATGGTCTTAAAGCCTATACTTCAAGGATCACATGGAGCGCGCGCGATGACCCATCCCCAATTAAAACCCCGCTTCCCGCCCGAGAACTATCTCAACCGCGAACTTGGCTTGCTGGCTTTCAATCGCCGGGTTCTCGCCCAGGCGCAAGACGAACGGATACCCTTGCTCGAACG
>JAGTRV010000174.1 GCA_018262245.1 Pseudomonadota bacterium
CGACAACGACGGCAAAATTATCTATTGCAACCAGGCAGTGCTGGAAATGTTCCGCCGGGCCGAGAGCGATATCCGTACCGCTTTGCCGACTTTCCGGACCGATGGTGTTCTTGGTGCTTCTTTTGATCAATTCCATCGTAATCCAGCGCATCAGCGCAACATGCTGGCTTCGCTGAAAGGGCAGCATCGGGCTGAAATCGAGATTGGCGGCCGTTATTTCTCATTGCTGGCGACTCCGGTGGTCAATGCAGAGAAAGAGCGTCTTGGTGTTTCGGTCGAGTGGCAGGATAGGACGGCGCAAGTACTGCTTGAACGGGAAATGGCCGGCATCATCGATGCTGCAGCGAATGGCGATTTCTCCGGTCGTTTCGATGTCACCCACATGCAGGGTTTCTACTTGCAGTTGGGCAATGGACTCAACCAGTTGTTGAACGGCGTCAGTCGTGCGCTGGAAGATGTCGGTGCCGTTCTTGGCAAATTGTCGCGCGGTGACCTGACCGAGAAGATCGTGGCTGATTACAGCGGCATGCTTGGGATGCTGAAGAGCAACGTTAACGCGACGGTCGACCAGCTACGCGACATCGTCATGCATATCCAGGATTCAAGTGAAGCCATCAACACGGCCTCGCAGGAAATTTCCTCGGGTAATACGGACCTGTCCAGCCGTACCGAAGAGCAGGCCTCCAGTCTTGAAGAGACGGCATCGTCGATGGAGCAGCTGACCAGCACCGTCCGTCTCAATGCCGATAACGCCAATCGTGCCAGAGAACTGGCCAGCAATGCCCAGGTCGTTGCCAACAAGGGGGGCGAAGTGGTCTCCAGGGTTGTTGAGACGATGGGCAGCATCAATTCCTCATCGAGCAAGATTGCCGACATCATTGGCGTCATCGACGGTATTGCCTTCCAGACCAATATCCTGGCCCTGAACGCTGCGGTCGAAGCAGCGCGGGCCGGCGAGCAGGGACGTGGCTTTGCAGTCGTCGCCACCGAAGTGCGTAACCTCGCGCAGCGCAGTGCCGCAGCTGCCAAGGAGATCAAGGGCCTGATCTCGGATTCCGCGGCAACAGTCGATGTCGGTTCCAAGCTGGTCGAGCAGGCGGGTAGCACGATGGACGAAGTGGTATCGGCGATTCGCAATGTCGCAACGATCATGAATGACATCGCAGCGGCCAGCCGTGAGCAGAGCACCGGTATCGAGCAGGTCAATATCGCCGTTGCCCAGATGGACGAAATGACCCAGCAGAATGCCGCGCTGGTCGAACAGGCTGCTGCTGCAGCCGAGTCGCTCGAAGATCAGGCAAATAGCCTGGTGCAGTGCGTGTCGGTATTCAATCTTGGCCGGACTGCCACGGCGGGTAAAGGGCATAACGCCCGGCTGGAAAGTCCTCGGGTCCAGCTTTCGGCACCGGTGGCACAGGTTCCGCGGAGCCAGAAAGCAAAGGTCGCCATCAAGCAGAGCGTCTTGCCGGACAATGACACCGAGGCATGGGAAGAGTTCTAGAACCCGTTCAGGAACGGGCACGGTCAAGGGGGCGCGCAGCCCCCTTTTTTATTCCAGATGTTCAACCATCAACTGCGGGCTTTCGACGCCCATGTATTCGTTGATGGCCAGCCGATAGGCGACGCGGGTGCGGCTACCCGGCTGGTTGCTGAAGTTGAACTGGATGGCGTCGATACGGGTGTCGCCTTTGCGCAGGCGCAGTTTCAGATGCTTTTCCTTGAGTACGCGCTGTTGCTCGACATCGAAATCATCCATGAACAACGGCGCCGGGAAGCCCTGGCCCCAGATTTCGTTTTCCAGCATGCGGGCGGTTTCCAGCGAGATGTAGCCGCCTTCGAGATTGCCGTCGGTTTCCAGCGTGCGGGTCAGGTCGGCCGGGGCGAGCAGTTCAGCGGCGACTTCGGCGAAAAGTTGGCTGAAGCGCTCGAAGTCTTCTTCCTTGAGCGTTGCGCCGGCCGCCATGGCATGGCCGCCAAAGCGGACGAGCAGGCCGGGGGCACGCTTGGCGACGAGGTCGAGCGCATCGCGCAGATGCAGGCCGGGAATCGAGCGACCGGAACCCTTGACGATGCCGCCTTCGCCGCGGGCAAAGGCGAAGACCGGGCGGTGCAGCTTGTCCTTGATGCGCGAAGCGAGGATGCCGACGACGCCTTCGTGCCAGCCGGCATCAAACAGGGCGATACCGGGGGCGGCGTTGGCCACGTCCAGCGATTCGAGCAGGATCAGCGCCTGCTCCTGCATGCCGGCTTCGATCTCACGGCGTTCGCGGTTCAGGCCGTCGAGTTCCTGGGCGATTTGCAGGGCGCGACTCGGGTCATCGGTGAGCAGACATTCAACACCAAGCCGCATGTCGGCCAGCCGGCCGGCGGCATTGAGGCGTGGGCCGAGCAGGAAGCCGAGATCGAAGGCGGTAGCGCGTTTCGGATCGCGGGCGGCGGCCTTGAACAGGGCGGCGATGCCGGGCTGCATCTGGCCAGCGCGCATGCGCTTCAAGCCCTGGCTGACCAAAATGCGGTTGTTGCGGTCGAGTTTGACGACATCGGCCACGGTGCCTAGCGCGACGAGGTCGAGCAGGTTGGCGAAATTGGGTTCCGGGCGATCGCCGCCGTTGGGTGTAAACCAGCCGCGTTCGCGCAGTTCGGCGCGCAGGGCGAGCATGACGTAGAACATGACGCCGACGCCGGCGATGCATTTGGACGGGAAATCGCAGCCGGGCTGGTTCGGGTTGACGATGCAATCTGCAGCCGGCAGCGTTGCCGCTGGCAGGTGGTGGTCGGTGATCAGCGTCGCGATACCGTGTTGCTGGGCGCGGGCGACACCTTCGAGGCTGGCGATGCCGTTGTCGACGGTGATGATCAGGTCGGGCGACTGCTCGGCAGCGACGTCGACGATTTCCGGTGACAGTCCGTAGCCGAGCTTGAAGCGGTCAGGCAGCAGGAAATCGACATCGGCACCCAGCGACTTCAGGGCGCGCATGCCGACGGCTGTGGCGGTGGCGCCGTCGCAGTCGTAGTCGCCGATGATCAGCATCTTTGCTTCGGCTTCGATGGCATCGGCCAGCAGTTGGGCGGCTTCAGCAGCGTGGGTCAGGGCGGTGGGCGGAATCAGCGACTTCAGTTCGTAATCGAGTTCCGACTTGTCCTTGATGCCACGGGCGGCGTAAAGACGGGCGAGCAGCGGGTGCAGGCCCTGCTGTTCGAGTTGCCAGACGACGCGTGGCGAGCTGCTGCGGGTGGTGATGTTGGTCACGGCGTTGTTCCTTCGGCCAGATCCTTGGCAAGCGCGGCGAGCGGACGCGGTTTGCGCCAGAATTTCCAGCGGTCCTTACCGTGCAGCGTCCAGGTCAACTGGCCGTAGATGGTCGGGGCGACGATGGTCAGCGTTTCGACCTGACGGCCGAGTGCGGCACGCAGCGGTACGAACCAGTTGTTGTCCAGCTTTTCCCAGGCATCCCGCCAGCCCGGGCCATCTTCGTAGAGCACCGGGGGTAACAGGCTGTCGAGGACCACAAGCTGGTTTTGCTCGGCGGCGGCTTGTGTCAGGAGGGCGGCGAGTCCGTTCGGGCACGGCTGCGTCGGTGTGCCACTGGCGCTGGCCAGGCCGGTGGCCAGCGGGTTGTTGCTCCAGACGGCGGAGGCATCAGGTTTTGCCAGCCTCGGCAAGCTGCCGCCGCCCCACAGCCACAGGCTGTTGACGGCCGGCTTGCCTTCCGCCTGCCGGCGTTCGTTGACCGGGTGGCCGTGCAGGTACATCTGGACTTCGTTGAGCCAGCGGGTCAGTACGCCATTCTTGTCGGTCAGTTCGTTGTCCAGGCGACGGCCGGCAATGGTGGAAATCGGCTCGGCATGATGGTCGACCGGCGTATGCAGGCGCAGATACCAGCGCCGGGCCGTGCTGACATGAAACTGGCCGATGTCGGCAAACTCGGTATTCAGCGAGGCAACGATGGCGTGCGCTTCGTCCTCTTCCAGATCGAAAGCGCCAGCATCGGCCAGAATGATCCGTTCGTGATGAAAGCGCAGATGTACCGGATCGGCGCACAACCAGTGGCCGTCGCTCTTGTCCTGTCCAGCAGCTTCGCCGAGCAGGCGGAGGGCGCCGAAGGGGGCGTTGTCCAGGCCGAACTGGCGGGCGAGGGCGGTTTCAAAAGCGACCCTGGCCTGGCGCTCGAAAGCGGCACGGGCGGCCAGCCATTCGAATCCCGGGGCCGCGAGTTTCCCGAGTGTCAGTTGGTCATTCGGTTCGGGCCAGATCAGTTCTGGGACAAGCAGGGTGAGGCGCACGGGCAGCAGGCAATAGGTTGGCAACCAAAAAGTGTACCATAGCGACTTTAGACGCCCGGTGTTATACGCATGGCATTGCCTTACGAGTTGTTGATCGGCCTGCGCTATACGCGCGCCAAACGACGCAATCATTTCATTTCATTCATATCACTGATCTCGATGCTCGGCATCGGCCTCGGCGTCGCCGCTCTGATCGTCGTGCTGTCGGTGATGAACGGCTTCCAGAAGGAATTGCGGACACGCATTCTCGGGGTGGCTTCGCACATCCAGATTACCGGCATCAGCGGCGAATTGCCCAATTGGCAGGCCGTCGCCGAGCAGGCGATGAAGCATCCGGAAGTCCGGGCCAGTGCCCCCTTTGTCCAGTCGCAAGGGATGTTTACCGTCGATGGCACCGTCAAGGGGACAATTGTCCGCGGCATCCTGCCTGATCAGGAAGATCGGGTCGCTGATTTCCGCAAGACCATCCAGAGTGGCAGCCTCGATGATCTGCGGCCGGGTGAGTTCGGTGTCGTACTCGGGGCCGATCTGGCCCGTTCGCTGCGCGTCTTTACCGGCGACAAGGTGACGCTGATTGCGCCGCAGGGCACAGTGACGCCGGCTGGCGTGGTGCCGCGCCTGAAGTCGTTCAAGGTAGTCGGCATCTTCGAGGTCGGCATGTATGAATACGACTCGGGGCTGGCGCTGATCAACCTTGAAGATGCGCAGAAGCTCTACCAGATGGAAGACCGGGTCAGCGGTGTACGCCTGAAGGTCGACGATCTCTTCCAGGCGCCGCGTATTGCCCGCGAACTGGTTCGTTACATCGATGCCGATGCCTATTTGAATGACTGGACCAAGAGCCATGCCAATTTCTTCCGTGCCGTGCAGATTGAAAAGAACATGATGTTCATCATCCTGTCACTGATCGTCGCCGTCGCTGCCTTCAACCTGGTGTCGACGCTGGTCATGGCGGTGACCGACAAGCAGGCCGACATCGCCATCCTGCGCACGCTGGGGGCGCGGCCACTGTCGATCATGGGGATTTTTGTTATCCAGGGCGCGTTGGTCGGGTTCATCGGGCTGGGCCTGGGGATCGTTGGCGGCGTGCTGCTGGCGCTCAATATCGATGTCGTGGTGCCGTTCATTGAAAAAGTGCTCGGTGTGCATTTCCTGTCGAAAGAGGTCTATTACATCTCCGACCTGCCCTCCGAACTGCAATGGAGCGATGTCTGGGGCGTAACCCTGATTGCCTTCGTGCTGGCCCTGCTGGCCACGCTGTACCCGAGCTGGAAGGCATCACGGGTCAATCCCGCGGAGGCGCTGCGCTATGAGTGAGTCCATTCTGATCGCCCGCGGGGTGTCCAAGGTATTTCGCGGTGGCGGCCTGGAAGTGCCCGTCCTGTCCAGTATCGATCTGGCCGTGCAACCCGGCGAAACGGTGGCCATCATCGGCGCTTCCGGTTCCGGGAAAAGTACGCTGCTGCACCTACTGGGCGGCTTGGATACCCCATCAGCCGGCAGCGTAACGCTGATGGGGCGCGATTTCTCAGCACTCGGCGAGGTCGATCGCGGTGACTGGCGTAACCGGCACCTCGGCTTCGTCTATCAGTTCCACCATCTGCTGGCCGAATTTTCGGCCCTTGAAAATGTGGCCATGCCCTTGCTGATCAGGCGTACGGAACGTCATGCCGCACTGGCCAAGGCGGCCGAAATACTGACGGCGGTTGGCTTGGGGCACCGGCTGGAACATCGACCGGGCGAGTTGTCCGGTGGCGAGCGCCAGCGCGCTGCCATCGCTCGCGCCCTGGTCAGCGATCCTTCGTGTCTACTGGCCGATGAACCTACCGGGAATCTCGATAGTCATACGGCATCAGTCGTCTTCGGATTGCTGATTGAACGTGTTCGCCAGCAGCAGGTCAGCCTCATTGTGGTGACGCACGATCAGCAGTTGGCGGCCAAGGCTGACCGGGTTCTCAATTTGAATGACGGCATTCTTTGCGAATAATTTGATAAGTATTAGATTGAACAAAAGTGTTTTAATTTAATATTGCACATCCCAACTCACACCTCTCGGTGAGGAGACAATAATATGCAAGCCCTCTTTTCCCCAGCCGTCGTCCTGATGAATCGCCTGCGCTACAACAGCAAGTTCCTGCTGCTTGGCGCGGCGGTCTCGGTAGTCATGTCCGTGTTGCTGTTTTCTGTCTATTCCCATCTGAATCTTGATATCGAGACGGCGCGCCAGGAGTTGGTGGGGCTGCAGATGCTCAAGCCGATGAACCGCATGGCACAGGTCATGCAGCAACACCGGGGGCTTTCTTCCGGTGTCTTGAATGGCAACGAGGCCATGAAGGAAAAGCGGGCAGCCAAGGAAAAGGACGTAGTGGATGCTGTCGCCGCGACAGAGGCAGCACTTTCGCCGAAACTGCGTGATAGCGCCAGCTGGAAAGCTGTTCGTCAGGATTGGGAGGTCATTCGCAGCGAGGGGCTGACTTGGGCGCCGCCAGAAAACATCAAGCGGCACTCGGTGATGATCGCCAATGTATTGCAATTTATGGTCGAGGTCGCCGATGAGACCCAGTTGACGCTTGATCCGGTGATGGACACTTATTACTTCATGGATACCATC
>JAGTRV010000051.1 GCA_018262245.1 Pseudomonadota bacterium
TGAGGATACCTGCAGGGTGCCCCAGTCGCGGCTTCGATCCGTTTACGCGCCGCAGGAGTAGGCCATGCCCGTCGAAGATCTGATCCGCTATTTCAACGCTGCCGACACGGCGGGTGACAACATGCTGTACGTAGCCGGCGAGCGGGTCGAGGCATGGCATGACGGGCTGCGTTTTGCTTCGCTGTTCCAGCCCATCGTCGATCTGCCCAGCGAGCGCGTCGTCGGCCATCAGGCAAGCTTGGCGGCACGCCGGGACGATGGCACCGCAATCAGCAGCGAAACCGCCTATGCCTTGTGCGACACCGGACAAGCCGTCGTGCAATTCGACCGCTTGTGCCGAACCTTGCATGCGCTGAACTTTCTCGCCCAGCGAAGAAGTACCGGTGGCTATCTGCAATTGTCAGTTCACCCGCGCCACCTGCAGGCAGTGCAGAACCAGCATGGTCTGGTCTATGAAGCGATTTTGAAGCGCTGCGGGCTGGCCCCGGTCGATATCGTGCTCGATATCGACGCCAGGAGCATAGCGCCGGACGGGCATCTGGCCCACGCGCTGGAAAGCTACCGCCGGCGCGGCTACCGGCTGGCGATCAGTTCGCCGCCTGACTGGCAGCCGCCTGTCGATGCCCTTCTCGCCCTGCGCCCGGACATTTTGCGTCTGCCGGCCCGCCATGCCGGGCTGGAACAGGCAGCACGATTGGCTGGCCTGCCTGTCGAACTGACAGGCATCGACAATGGCGCCGATTTCCTTGCTGCTCAGCTCGACGGCATCGAACTTGCCCAGGGTGCCTTGTTCGGCAATCCGGCAGCAGATTGTCGGCCTACCCACAGCTCGCTGAGAAACCCCTACAATTCGCTTTCCTCGAACGGAGTACGCCAATGAAAATCGCCAACAATGTGACCGAACTGGTCGGCAACACGCCGCTGGTCAAGCTCAACCGCGTCACCGCAGGCGCTGGTGCCACCATCGCCGCCAAGCTCGAATTCTTCAACCCCGGCCACAGCGTCAAGGACCGGATTGCCGTATCCATGCTCGATGCGGCCATCGCCGCCGGCAAGGTCGGTCCGGATACCGTCATTCTCGAGCCGACTTCCGGCAATACCGGCATCGGCCTGGCGATGGTCTGCGCGGCGCGCGGCATCAAGTGCGCTTTCGTCATGCCGGAAACGATGAGCCGCGAGCGCAAGCTGCTGCTCAAGGCCTATGGCGCTGAACTGATTCTGACCCCCGGCCCCGAAGGCATGGGCGGTGCGATTGCCAAGGCCAAGGCGCTGGCCGAAAGCGACCCGAAATATTTCGTGCCGCAACAGTTCGAAAATCCGGCCAATCCGGAAGTGCACCGCAACACAACAGCCGAGGAAATCTGGCGGGATACCGATGGCCAGGTCGACATTTTCGTTTCCGGTGTCGGCACCGGTGGCACGATCACTGGCGTCGGCGAAGTGCTCAAGGCGAAGAAGCCGGGCATCAAGATCGTCGCCGTCGAGCCGGATGCCTCGCCGGTGCTGTCTGGCGGCCAGAAGGGCCCGCACCCGATCCAGGGCATTGGCGCCGGGTTCGTGCCTGGCGTGCTGAACACGGCGGTTTACGATGAGGTGATTCGCGTCAAGAACGACGACGCCTTCACCATCGCCCGCCGCATGGCCACCGAAGAGGGGCTGCTGGTCGGCATTTCCTCCGGCGCCGCCACCTGGGCTGCGCTGGAACTGGCCAAGCGCCCCGAAAACGCCGGCAAGCTGATCGTCGTGATCATTCCGTCTTTTGGCGAACGCTATCTGTCCACCCCCTTGTATCAGCACCTCGAAGTTTGAGTCGCTTCGACACGCCGATCGACCGGCGACATTCCGACTCCTACAAATGGGGTAAGTACGCCGGTCGCGATATCCTGCCGCTGTGGGTGGCCGACATGGATTTCGCTGCACCGCCGGCCGTGCTGGCGGCTCTGCATCGCCGTATCGATCATGGCGTCTTCGGCTATGGCGGCCCCTGGCCATCACTGACGGAGTCAGTACTCACTCACCTTGAAAGCGAATACGAATGGCGCATCGCGCCGGAATGGATCGTATGGCTGCCGGGGCTGGTCACTGGCCTGAACGTCGCCTGCCGGGCCGTCGACGGCGACGTGCTGACCGCCACGCCGATCTACCCGCCCTTCCTGTCGGCCCCGCATTTTTCCGGCCGCAAGCTGAATCGCGTCGAACTGGCTTGCACGGACGAGCATTGGCACTGGGACAAGAATGCCCTCCAACAGGCGGCGACTGCGGCGACCAAACTGTTCCTGCTCTGCCACCCGCACAACCCCGTCGGCCGCTGCTGGAGCCGCGATGAACTGCATGATCTCGCCGCCTTTGCCGAGCAGAACGACCTGATCGTCTGCTCCGACGAAATCCACTGCGGCCTGATCCTCGACGCCGACAAGCAGCACATTCCGTTTGCCAGCCTGTCGCCGGAAGCGGCCAAACGCAGCATCACGTTGATGGCGCCTTCGAAGACCTTCAACATCCCCGGCCTGGGCTGCGCCTTCGCGGTCATTCCCGATGCCGCGCTGCGTCACCGCTTTGAGCAAGCCATGCATGGCATTGTGCCGCATGTGAATGTACTCGGCCTGGCCGCCTGCGAGGCGGCCTACCGCGATTGCACCGACTGGCACCGCGAACTGATTGCTTACCTGGCCGGTAACCGCGACCGGGTGCTGGCCACGGTTAACGCGGCCAGCGGCGCAAAGATGCAACCGGTCGAAGCCACTTATCTGGCCTGGATCGATGTCCGTGAACTCGGGCTGAGCAAACCGGCAGCGCATCTCGAGGCACATGGCCTCGGCCTCTCCGATGGCGCCGATTTTGGTGCACCGGGCTGGCTACGCCTCAATTTTGGCTGCCCGCGCAGCACGCTGGACGAGGCCTTGCAACGCTTCGCTACCGCCTGTCGAACCGCATGAACGCCTACACGCTCACCTTGCTGGTCCTGCTCGGCGCCATGGTCATCCAGATCTTTGTGCTCGCCCTCGCCATTGAGGGCTATCTGCGCAATACGCACGACCGCGCTCTGCGCTGGTCGTGGCTCTCGATTGCCATCGGCTCGATGCCGCTGGCGCTGCACCACGGCTACTCGCTTGAGTTGGCCTTTCGCACCGGCCTGTACGATACCCGGCAGGGCGTGCTCGTCGCCCTGGCCTCGCTGTTCTTTGCGCTGGGAATCTACGGTTTCAGGCAGCGAGCCTGACTGCCCCCGCTTCGGTGACGATCCAGTCCAGCCGCTGATCGTGAACTTCCGGACGAATGCTCGCCAGGCGGTTCACCTCGAACCCGACACCAACCGCCAGCGGTCGAGGGGAAAGGGCGGCCAGTGTCCGGTCGAAATAGCCGCCACCGTAGCCCAGCCGATAACCAGCGGCGTCAAAGCCATTGAGTGGCAACAGCATCATGTCGGGCACCACGAAATCACCGCTTGTCGGGGTCGGAATGCCGTAGCGATCCATCTCCAGCACCATTTCAGGCGTCCACAGGCGGAAGGCAAGGGGGGTGTCCTCGGCCATGACGACCGGCAACGCCGCCTGCGCACCGCGCACCGCCCAGGACTCGACCACTGCACGGACATCCGGCTCATGCTTGATCGGCCAGCAAAAAGCGAACACGCGGGGCGTCGGCAAAGCCGCCAGCAATTGTTCGACGATGCGTGCCGACAAGCCGGCATGCTCGGCATCGCTCAACGCCGCACGACGCGCCACCATCTCGCGCCGCAATACCCGGCGCCAGGCCGTGTTATCCTCGTTCGGTTCAACCATGGCAATAATCTAGCATGAAGTTTCACGTCCTCCTCGCCAGCCTTGTGCTTTCGTCCTCCCTGTTCGCCCAAGTCAACGACACAGCCTTCCTGACCGCCCGTGACGCCTTCCGGGCCGGCGACATCAACAAGCTGGAGCGCGCCATAGGCCAGCTCGGCAACCACGAGCTGGCACCGTATGCCGAGAGCTACCGCCTGCGCATGTGGATGGACAAGGGCGACCCGAACAACCTGCGCGACTTCCTGCAGCGCAACGATGGCAGCTACGTGGCCGAAAAGCTGCGCGCCGACTGGATCCGCTTTCTTGGCAAGCGTTCCGCCTGGAACGAGGTGGAAAGCGAATTTCCCAAGCTGCTAGCCCCCGAACCCGATGTCACCTGCTACAACCAGCAAGCCCGACTGGCTCGTGATGACCGCAGCGTGCTGGCCGAAGCCGAGAAACTCTGGCTGACCATGCTTGAACCGCCGGAACCCTGCCGGCCGATTCTTGATGCGCTGGTCGCCAGCCAGAAAATGACTGCCGACGATGTCTGGGCCCGCGCCCGTCGCCAGCTGGAAGCCAATCGCCCCAGCTGGACGAAAACCACATTGAATTATCTGCCGGATAGCCAGATGCCGGACAGCCGCTCGCTCGACAGCGCGATCAGCAGTGCGATGAGCTACCTTGTCCGCCAGCCGGCCAACTGGAACAGCAACCGGGCAGGGCGTGAACTCGCCGCCTTTGCCATCCAGCGCCTGGCTGTCAACGACCCGCGCGTTGCTGCCGACGAACTGGAAAAGATCAAAAGCAAATTGCAGGACTCCGAGCGTCAGTGGGCCTGGAGCCAGATCGCCCTGCAGGGTGCCAAGAAGCACATGACCGAAGCCAGTGGCTGGTACGCCAGCGCCGGCAAGACACCGTTGTCGGATGAAGTCGCCCAGTGGAAAGTTCGCGCCGCCTTGCGCGCCCAGGAGTGGGGTACTGTCCGCGACACCATCCAGGCCATGCCGCCCGCTTTGGCTGCGCAGCCGGAATGGATTTACTGGCTTGGCCGTTCCCTGCATGCCGGCGGACGGACAACCGAAGGCAACGCCCTGTTCGAAAAGATCGCCGGCCAAGCCAGTTTCTACGGCAACCTGGCCGATGAAGAACTCGGCCGCACGGTAGCGCCGCCGCCCAAGGCCAAGGCCACCACCGCCGAAGAGCAAAAAGCCGCCCAGGATAATCCGGGCAGCCAAGCGCAACCAGATCTGGGACCGCGCCATCAACACGGCCGACCGGACCAAGAACGAACACGATTTCACGCTGCGCTTCCTCTCGCCCTACGGTGAGACGGTTCGGCCCGCCGCCCAGAACCAGTCGCTGGACGACGCCTGGGTCTATGGTCTGATGCGTCAGGAGAGCCGTTTCATTACCAGTGCCAAATCCAATGTCGGCGCTTCCGGCCTGATGCAGCTGATGCCGGCGACCGCCAAATGGGTGGCCAAGAAGATCGGCCTGCGCGACTTCAGCCATGGTCGCGTCAATGACACCGAAACCAATGTGCTGCTCGGCACCAGCTACATGCGACTGGTCATGGAAAACCTCGACAACCACCCGGTGCTGGCTTCCGCCGCCTACAACGCCGGCCCCGGCCGAGCCAAGAAATGGCGCGCTGACCGACCGCTGGAAGGCGCCATCTACGCCGAAACCATTCCGTTCAGCGAAACCCGGGACTACGTCAAAAAGGTCATGAGCAATGCGGTTTATTATTCGGCCATCTTCAACGGCAAGCCCGATTCGTTGAAGGCTCGTCTCGGTACCGTCGGAGCGAAAACCTCCGATACCATGAAAGATGCTGATCTTCCTTGAATTCCACTATGTCACTACGCTCTGATTCCTTCGAAATCCTCCGTGACTGTCGGGCCCTCTTCCTGAAGCACCTGGGCGCCCTGCTGCTGGACAGCGGAATCATTTCCGGTAGTGCCATCCGCGCCATCCAGGAGGGAGCAGGGGCCTATTTCGACGAAATGGTATCAACTACCCGGCGCGGCAGTTTTTCTGAGGAAGCTCATGGTCTGACCTCTTCGCGTATCACGCTGGTCGGTGAAGATGACCTGGAACTGGGTATCCGTCTCGACAACCTGAGTGCCCGGCTGTTCGAAACAACCGGCGGTAGTCTGTGGCGAACCCACCTGCGCTTCGTCACCCTGCTCAGGCGCCCGGACCTGCCGAAAAGCGCCAACCCGATCGGCCCCAAAGGCATCTGCCAGGGGTTGACCACCATGTTCGCCGCCTCGGGAGCAAGCAGTATCGAGCAAAAGCTGGCACTACTTGATCGCATCGAAGTCTACCTGTTGGCAAATCTGCCCGGCCTCTATGCCGAAATCAACGACTTCCTCGATCGCGGCGGCATAGAAGCGGCCCAGGCGACGATCCTAGGCTCTCCGGACGGCCCGAAACAAGCCGATCAATCTTCGGCAAATCCCTTGCTCGCCTTGCAGCAGCAGCTGCTGGCCCGACTACCCGGTGGAATTGCATCAATCCAGCCGCCAACGGGCACAGGCGGGGCTGCAGCCTCTCTGCTCAGCCAGGCAAGCCTGGAGCAACTGATCTTTCGCCTCAACGAACTCGATCGCCAGGGCGCCTTCAGGGCGCAGTTCAAACCGGGCACCAGCCTGTCCACGGAGAGCCTGATTCCCGAGCTATTCTCCGGTAGCACGGCCAAGGCATCACTACCAAAAGCGCTGAACTCGGCTGAACTCGGCATTCCGAGCACGGCCACCGAAGGTTTGGCCATCGACACGCTGGCGATAATCTTCGAAGCAATCTTCAGCGAACCCACACTTCCGGACACCCTGAAGGCAGCCATTTCCAGCCTGCAGATCACCTTGCTCAAAATGGCGATGAAGGATGCTTCGCTATTTACCGATGACAAGCATCCGGCCAGACTGGTGATCGATCGAATGGGGCAGGCGGTCCTCGGTTTGCCCACTGACGTTCCCGCCCGCCATCCGGTGTGTACCCGCCTGTTCGAAATCGCCTCGCAGCTCCGCAGCGGGAATGGCGATATCAGCGCCTTTCAATCAGCACTGACTCAACTCGACGCACTGGTCGCCGAGCGCAATAACGAGCTGGCCAAATCCGCTGCAGCCTACCTGCCGCTCTTGCGCCAGCTCGACCGACGCGACGAAGCGAGCATTCAGACCAGGCACATTCTCGACAAGCTGATCGAGCAAAAGCCACCAGAAGCCGTTCAGGCATTCCTCAACGAATCGTGGCGCAAGGTACTGCAACTCGTCTGGCTTGAAAACGGCCCGGACAGCAGCCAATGGCAAGCACACGTCACGGCCATCGAAGAACTGCTCTGGTCTTTCCAGCCAAAGACCGACCCGGCGGAACGCAAGTCCCTGGCTCATCGCTTGCCCAATATCCTGAAACTGCTCAAGACGGGCATGGAACGCATCGGCTTGCCTACGGAAGCCCAGGAAGCTTTTCTGGATGATTGCTTCACGCTGCAAACCCAAGCCCTGCGCGCTGCGCCGGCAGCAGAGACGGGAGCCACTTCCGTGATCGCTGCCACCGGTCTGCACGCCTCGGGAAGCGAAACAGTTTACGGCGACGTGCAGTCAGGCCAGTTCGTCCTGAACACCCTGGATTTCTCGGACTATCAGCCAGGTCCGGCCCGTTCGCTGCCCTGCGCAATTGGCGACTGGCTGGAGTTACGTATCGACGACAGCACTACACGGGTCGCCCGCATCTGCTACATCAGCCCCAACAGCCAGCGAACTTTGCTGCTCAACCCGGATTTCGGCCTTGCTTTGGCTATCCATCCGGTCATTCTGGATCGACAGCTACGCGCCGGTGAAGCGCGTATCCGTTCTGCCAGTTCGCTGTTCGACATTGCCGCCAGCCGGGCCTTGCAGAAAACGACAACGAACTAAGACTGGCGGACACTGCAAGTTAGGCCACAGGCCCGCCCGAAAACCCTCAAATTGCCTTAAAATCCGAGTTTTACGAATCAAGTTTCCGGGGTTCAACATGGACATCAAGAAAGTCTTGCTGCTGGGGGGTAGCGGTTTCGTCGGTACCTACATCGTCAACCGCCTGTCGCAGCGCGGTATCGAAGTAACCGTACCGACGCGTCGCCGCGAACGGACCAAGGCGCTGATCATGCAGCCGGGTGTCGAAATGCCGGAAGCTGATATCAGCTGCGAAAAGACACTGACTGAACTGATGCGTGGTCATGATGCCGTGATCAATCTGGTCGGCGTCCTGCACAGCCGCGATGTCGTGCTGCCCTACAGCCGCGATTTTGCTGAAGCCCATGTCGAGCTGCCGAAAAAGATCATCGCCGCCTGCAAGGCGAGCGGCGTCCGTCGCCTCGTGCACATGAGCGCCCTCCACGCCGACCCCAAGGGCCCGTCCGAATACCTGCGCTCCAAGGGCGATGGCGAAGCCCTCGTCATGGCCGCTCAGGGCGAGCTGGATGTCACCGTTTTCCGTCCGTCGGTCATTTTTGGCCTCGGCGACTCCTTCCTGTCCACGTTTGCCTCAGTCTTGAAGAAACTTCCTTTCTTCCCGCTCGGCTTCGGTCATGCCCGCTTCCAGCCGGTATGGGCCGCCGATGTGGCCGATGCTTTCGTCGAAAGCCTGGGAGATTCCGCCACCTACGGCCAGGCCTACGAACTGGTCGGCCCGAAGATCTACACCTTGCGCGAACTGGTCGACTACACCAAGGAACTGACCGGTAGCACCGCCACGATCATCCCGCTCTCTGAAGGCTGGGCCTACCTGCAGGCCGGACTGATGTGGCTGGCCCCGCACCCGATGATGTCGCCGGACAACCTGCGCTCGATGGAAATCGACAGCGTCTGCGAAGGTAGCTGGAATGCCCCGACCAACTGGCGCCCGACGGCGCTGGAAGCCATCGCACCGACCTACATCGCGCTCAATACGCCGAAGGGCAAGCTCGACAGCTTCCGCTTCCGCGCCGGCCGCTGAGGCCGCGCCAACCGGCCGTGCAGATATATATCGTCGGCGGCGCCGTCCGTGACGAACTGCTCGGCCGGCCCAATGCCGACTGCGACTACGTAGTTGTCGGCGCCACCCCGGAAACCATGCTGGCGCAAGGTTTCCGGCCGGTCGGCAAGGATTTCCCGGTTTTTCTGCACCCCAATACGCACGACGAATATGCGCTGGCCCGTACCGAGCGCAAGACCGGTCACGGTTACCACGGCTTCACCTTTCACGCCGCCGCCGACGTTACGCTTGAAGAAGACCTCGCTCGCCGCGACCTGACCATCAATGCGATGGCCAAAGCGGCCGATGGCACGCTGGTAGACCCCTTCAACGGCCAGCAAGACCTGGCCAGCAAAACGCTCCGCCATGTCGGCCCGGCCTTTGCTGAAGACCCGGTCCGTATCCTGCGTATCGCCCGTTTTGCCGCACGCTTCAGCGACTTCTCGGTGGCACCCGAAACTTTGGCCCTGATGCGCAGCATGGTGGCCTGCGGCGAGGTCGATCATCTGGTCGCCGAACGGGTCTGGCAGGAACTGGCCAAGGGACTGATGGAGCAGAAACCGTCACGGATGTTCGAGGTGCTGCGCGACTGCGGTGCCCTGGCTCGCCTGCTGCCGGAAGTGGACAAGTTGTTCGGCGTGCCACAACGGGCCGATTACCACCCGGAAATCGATACCGGCATCCACACGATGATGGTCGTCGACCAGTCGGCACGACGCGCTTTCACGCTGCCGGTGCGCTTCGCTGCGCTGACCCATGATCTCGGCAAGGCGGAAACGCCGGCCGACATCCTGCCACGCCACATCGGCCACGAGGAACGCAGCGTCCGCCTGACCGAGCAACTGTGCGCCCGTCTGCGGGTTCCCAACGACTGTCGCGATCTCGCCCTGCTGACGGCCCGCTACCACGGCAACATCCATCGTGCCGCCGACCTGAAGGCGAGCACCATCGTCACCCTGTTTGAAAAAACCGATGCGCTGCGCCGGCCGGAACGCTTCCGGCAGTTGCTCGATGCCTGCCTGTGCGACTTCACCGGCCGCCTGGGCTGGGAAAACCGCCCTTACGACAGTCCGCAGTATCTTTTAGGGGCCCTGGCCGCAGTCGCTAGCCTGAATGCCGGCGAAATCGCCGTCGCCTGTGCCGACAAGACCAAAATTCCCGAGCGCATCCACGCCGCGCGCGTTCATGCCATCAAACAGCTGCTAGATAATCCGGGAGAGCAGCCAGAGCAACAATGAGAAAATGATCGTGGTCGCGATCGGAAACGTGTAGTCTCGACCGCGAAACCGAAAAGCGAAATCGCCCGGCAATTTGCCGAAACGAATGAAACGCGCCAGATGCGGGCCCATGATGCCCAGCAGGAAAATCGCCACCACCAGCGTCAAAATCCACTTCAGCATTTGCCTTGCACCGCAGGGTGAAAGCCGCATTAAATCACGCCTCGCCCCGAACAGACCCTCATGCTAAAAACTCAGATCGTCGAAGGCCTCGAAGTCTTCTCCTGCCTGCCGGCCCGCAAGTCCGCCAAACCCGCGCTGCTGTTCGTGCATGGTGCCTTCGCCGGCGGCTGGATGTGGACCGAAACCTTCATGCCTTTCCTCGCCAAGGCCGGCTACCCCTGTTACGCCCTATCGCTGCGCGGCCATGGTTGCAGCGCGGGCAGGGAACACATGGATGCGCATTCGGTGGCCGATTACGTCGATGACGTCAAAACCGTCGTCGACTGGCTGGGCGAGCCGCCTATCCTGATCGGCCATTCGATGGGTGGTTTCGTCGTCCAAAAATACCTGGAACACCGCAAAGCGCCGGCCGTCGCCTTGATTTGCTCGGTCCCGCCGCAAGGCCTGATTGCCTCGCAATTCCATCTGATGTTCAACAAGCCGCAACTGTTCCAGGAAATCAATCAGATCATGGACGGCAAATACACCGACACCGGCACGCTGCGTGAAACCCTGTTTGCTGGCGAAGTCGACGAAACGATGCTCGCCGCCTGGCTAAGCCGCATGCAACCGGAATCGCATCGCGCCCTGTGGGACATGTCGATGTTCAGCCTGCCCAATCTCTACGCCATGCACAAGCCGCCAATGCTGATCCTCGGCGCCGAAGATGACGTTCTGGTCCCCGCCTTCCTGGTCCAGACCACGGCAAACACCTATGGTCAGCATGCCCACATCTTCCGGAACATGGGCCATGCCGTCACCCACGAAAAGGAATGGCCGCTCGTGGCGGCCACCTTGCGGGACTGGTTGGAAGAAGTCAGGCCTTGACGTCGATGCTGTTGCCCAGATTTGGCGGGTTATTCGCCACCTGCGGCAATGCCTGCAACAACTGCATCGCATTTTGAGCCTGAATGTCGATCGCCTTCTTGAGCACCAAGGTGCCAACAGCATCGCCGGTCTTTGCCTGAGACAGGGCGGTCGTCAAACTGCTTACAGAAGCAACATCCATCTTGCGCTAGCTCCAATTAGGACACATTATTAGTCCAGTGTAGTCCACCTATCTGCCAGATCAATGAGTCATTCTGAAAAGTCCGGCCCGCTGTCCTCCATAGCCGAAGCGATCCGCGCCAAGCGGGAACGCAAGACCGGCACGGCTCAGGACATCGCGGAGCTTGAAGCGGCCTTGCTTGCCGACATCGAGAATTTCGATCTGGATGCGGCCGAGCGCCGGGCGAAACGCGAATACCTGGCCAACTCGGAGGTTGGCATGGCCGATCCGACGCTGGTTTTTCCGGAGATCGCTCCCGGCAGGCCCGCAGCTACCTCGCCCGAAAAACAGCTTCAAGCCGTAGAAAACTTCGATGCCGCACCACCGACGCCAAGACCCGAAGCTGGTACCAGCCTGCTCGATCAGCTACGCCAGCAGGCCGAGGTTCGCCAGCGCGAAATCCATAGCGCGCTGGCTGAACGCACGTCAACCAACGAGGCCATCGACCAGGCCCTGAAGCATCTGTTTTTCTACCTGCACGAGCTGGTCCAGCAACTCAATATTGTCAAACCGGGCATCCCACGCGACTACCCGCTGATTGAGCAGTACGTCCTGAACCGACTGGAGTGGCAGGAGGGGTTTTCCGATTACCGCACGCAAAGCCAAAGTGCCGGTGCGCTGGTCGAACTGGTTACCTTCTCCTACCACCTAAAAGGTCCAAAATCCCTGTGCATCGAGCGCGACGGCCCGTCGGTCGAGCGATTCCGCACCACCCTGTTCGACTTCGGTCTGCCATGTACCTGCAAGGAATTCAAGAACGAGCGCAGCTACGTCGAACGCGCTGAATTCGACATTCGCTGCGACGTCAGCGTCAGTGCCCGCTGGCGCGCTGATTTTGCCAAAGGGGTCATCCTGCTCGAAACGCGCAACCTAGAACGACTGGGCAGTGCGCTCTATACGGTTCGTCCACACGCGGTTGACCAAGCGCTGCTCGACGATTTCGGCCGGCTTGTCCTCGCTCAACCCAACCATTTTCGCGAACTGGCCAAGCGCTGATTATTACAGGCGCCAGCCCTGATCACCGTTGGCAAAACCACATAGCGGCTCATCAATGCCGCGACCAACTGCGATCACCTTGAATAGTTCGCCCATCTCGTGCGGCATCAGCAGCATGTTAACTGCCCCGGCCGCCCGGATATATTCTGGAGTTCCATTGGGAATTTCGGCCAACTGATCCAATATTCCACAATTGAGCAGGAACTGCCCCTGGTTTGTATAGCCGAGCAGATCCAGCCCAGCCGCATGCGCCGCCGCAATGACTGCGGTGAAATCGACGTGGACCGTGACATCCTGCAAGCCTGGCAGGTAAAACGGATCGGGATGAGCATGGTGGCGGTAATGACACATCAACGTCCCACGACCACGTTGCTGATGATAGAACTCGCGGCGGGGAAAACCATAGTCGATCAGTAACAGGGCGCCTTTTTCCAGGCGACGCCCCCATTCCGAAAGCCAGGCCCGGACAGTCAGACTGATCTCACTCTCGAAACCGGGTGGCAGACTACATTGCGCGCCAATTTCCTCGGCCGCTGCGAGCAAGGTTCCCGTGGCCGGACGTTCGTTCCACATGAAACTCCCGGCGTCATCAACGACAACCCCCCGGTCGAAAATGCCATTCTCTCGCCAGGCAACGATATTCGCCGGCATCGCGTCGAGCAACTCGTTTGCCACGACCACCCCGGAGAAAGTCTCGGGCAATCGATCCAGCCATTCGACCCGGCTCAGCAGATGCGGTGCAGCCTCGGCGATCGTCTGTCTCTGGCGTTGTCGCAGGTCGGCGGAAAGATCGAGAATGAAATAGTGTTCGGGCAGTTCCCCCATCCGCTCAAGAGCAAGCAACAGGTCGGCGGCAAGGCGCCCGGAGCCAGCCCCGACCTCCAGCACTACCGGCGCTGATTCAGCCATGACCTGAGCCACCTGACGGGTCAATACCTGTCCGAACAAGGGGGTCATTTCCGGTGATGTGACAAAATCTCCAGCCGCCCCGAACTTTCGTGCCCCGGCTGTGTAATAGCCGAGACCAGGTGCGTAGAGCACCAGCTCCATGAAGCGGGCAAACGACACCCAGCCGTCGGCTGCGGCAATTTCGTCCGCAATGGCCTGATGCAAGCGCTGGCTGTGCGCCAGGGCCTCCGGAGCGGGAATCGGCAGATTGTTCATGGCAAGTTCAAAAAGTGTCAATTTTACGACCGGAATGAGAATTCCGTCGCACCCTATGCTATTTTTCCATACTGCGTCCAAGGAGGAGATCAAACTTGCGCATCAAACAAATTACTTGTCGCAAGCCGGCGGACCTCGCCGTCGCAATGACCGCACTACAAGGGCTGGAGGCCGATTTTCTGCTGATTTTTGGCAGTATCGATCATTTCAACGCTCCAGGCATGAGCCAAACCCTTAATGAGGCTTTTCCCCGCGCCATTCTGCTCGGCTGTTCAACCGCTGGCGAAATTACGCCTGATGGTGTTGATGATGGCACCTGCACCGTTACTGCGATCGATTTTGAACAAACCCGCCTGACACATGGCAGCACCCGCTTGACTGGCATGGACGACTCCTTTGCCGCCGGAGAACGAGTGGGCCGCCAAATTGGCTCAACAGATCTCAAGGCAGTGCTCGTGTTCGGCCCTGGCGTCAAGATCAATGGTAGCGCCTTGGTCAGTGGCATTGCCAGCGCCATCGGTAACGGAATCCCCATTACCGGGGGCCTCGCGGGGGATGGCGGCGCCTTCAGGGAAACCTTCACCATCGGCCCCGAGGGGGTCGCCAACGATAAAATTGTGGCAATGGGCCTTTGTGGCGAAGGGCTCCGCTTCGGCCACGGCTCCTTCGGCGGCTGGGAGTCTTTTGGCCCGGCCCGCAAGGTAACACGCTGCACAGGCAATATTCTGCATGAACTGGATGGCGAACCGGCACTGGAAATTTACCGGCGTTATCTAGGCGATCATGCCAGGAACCTGCCGGCCTCTGGCCTGCTTTTCCCGTTTGCCATGCTCGGCGAAGACCATAATGCCATCGGTCTGATCCGGACCATTCTTGGTATTGATGAAGAGACGGGCAGCCTTATCCTGGCCGGCGAAATCGATCCCGACGGCTACCTTCGACTGATGCACGCCAGCACCGACAAGCTGGTCAATGGCGCCGAGGCCGCTGCGGAAGCGGCCGCAGCCATGCTGCAATCAAGCGGTACCACTTTGGCCATTCTGGTCAGTTGCGTTGGTCGCAAGTTGGTCATGGGCAACCGCGTAGATGAGGAAGTAGAGGCCGTTGGCGAAGTTTTTGGCAACAAGGCGGTCCTGACCGGCTTCTATTCTTATGGCGAGATCAGCCCTTTCACACCGGGCGCATCCTGCAAGCTACATAACCAAACCATGACCATTACCTGCCTCAGCGAGAACCAAGCTTAAAGCAATGCAGAAAACCCTTTTGCGCCAGCTCAAACGCAGTATCAGTGTCGGTAGCGAAGCCGAACTGGCAGACTTGCTCGCGTCGATGCGGACTGCTGGCACGACGCTAGAGCCGGCTTTCCGGGGGATTCTTGAAGGCCTGGGCGACCTCCTGAGCCGGGTCGATGCCAGTTACGAACAGTACGAACGTGATCTTGAACTGCGCACGCGCAGCCTGGAGATTTCGTCGGCCGAACTTTCAGCCGCCAACGAAAAACTCCGCCAGTCCCTTGCCGGGCGGGATAACGCACTGCGCTCGCTCCGAAAAACCATCCGTGACCATCTGCCGGAAGCCAATGAAGATGCCGAGACACTGGCCGAAGAGGATATCGCGGTACTTTCCAGGCGCGTCGCGGCCATGGTCGCCGAAAGCGAACATGGCTTACGGGAACTGGCCAACCAGAAGTTTGCTCTCGACCAGCATGCCATCGTCAGCATCACCGATACGGCCGGCATTATCACCTATGCCAATGACCGCTTCTGCGCCATCAGTGGCTACGCACGGGAAGAACTGATCGGGCAGAACCACCGGATCGTCAACTCCGGCATCCATCCGCCTGAGTTGTTTCGCGATATGTGGCACACCATCGTACTGGGCAAGGTTTGGCACGGTGAAGTTTGCAACCGCGCACGCGATGGGCACCTTTATTGGGTCAATGCGACGGTCGTGCCGCTGCTCGATGCCAAGGGTGAGCCTGAGCGATATATCGCCATTCGTACCGAGATCACCGACCGCAAGCGCATGGAGGCGCAATTGTCGGAACAATTGCACCTGGTTGAAGAACTAATCGAAAACATTCCCCTGCCGATCTACCTGAAAGACAGCAGCGGGCGCTATATCAGACTCAACCGCGCTTTCGAACAGTTCTTTCAGGTTCGCCGGGAAGCCTTCATCGGGCGCACGCTGCACGATCTTTTGCCAGCAGAAGACGCTCGTCAGCATGCAGAAATGGATGCCGATCTTTTTGCCGCCAAGGGCACGCAAACCTACGAAGCCACAGTCCATAGCCGGGACGGCATCGCTCACGAGACAATTTACCGCAAAGCGGTATTGACCCGCCGCGACGGCAGCGTTTCGGGATTGCTCGGCATTATTGTCGACATCACTGACCGGAAACGAGCAGAGATCGAGGTGCTGCGGGCCAAGGAAGCGGCGGAAGCGGCCAACCGGGCAAAGAGTGATTTTCTGGCCAACATGAGCCACGAAATCAGGACACCGATGAACGGGGTCATCGGCATGACGGATCTCGCCCTCGAAACCGCACTGACCGCAGAACAACGTGAATATCTGAACATCGCAAAGTCTTCAGCCGAATCCTTGCTCACCGTCATCAACGACATCCTCGATTTTTCGAAGATTGAAGCCGGGAAGCTACAGGTCGAAGACATCCCCTTTGACCTGCATCGGCTGATTGCCGACACACTGAAACCGCTGGCGCTGCGGGCCCATGAGAAAAACATCGAGATACTCAGTGACGTAGTGCATGACGTTCCCCGGTTTGTTAAGGGCGACCCCAGCCGGATCCGACAGGTACTCGTTAACCTGGTCGGCAATGCCATCAAATTCACCGAACAGGGCGAGATTGCCCTCCAAGCTGACTTGATGCAGCTTCAGAACGGCCACGCTGTCATCCACTTCGCAGTGCGCGATACGGGGATTGGCATCTCGGCCGACAAACAGGTGCTGATTTTCGATGCCTTTGCCCAGGAAGACTCGTCGACCACCCGGAAATATGGAGGCACCGGCCTGGGTCTCTCGATTTGTCGCCGCCTGGTCGAGTTGATGGGCGGTACGTTGTGGCTACATAGCGAGCCGGGCAAGGGGAGTACCTTTCATTTTTCAGTCCAGTTACAGATCTCGGAAAACGCTATTCCGCTCGTGATTCACCCTGTCGACGTGACGGGCCGTCACATGCTTATCGTTGATGACAACGCCACTAACCGGCGCATTCTCCGCGGCATGCTGGCCACCTTGCATGTCACTTGCCTGGAAGCTGACTCAGGAAAGACAGCGCTAGCGCTGATGCGTGAGCAAGGCAGCCAGTTCGATTGCATCCTGCTCGATGCCCAGATGCCTGAGATGGATGGTTATGAGCTTGCCCGCCATCTGCACGCTGAGCATCCCGCTTTGCCCCCAATGCTGATGCTCTCCTCCGGCGCCCTGCGGGGGGATGCGCTACGTTGCCAGGAAGCAGGCATTGCCGGATTCTTCGCCAAGCCGATCTCATCAGACGAATTGCTCGCCGCCCTTGGCCGCCTGTTCGATAACAGCCCAAAGGAATCCTCACCGGAACCCAGCCCGCTACTGACACGCCACTCCCTGCGCGAGGCGCAACGCGCCCTGAACATCCTGTTGGTCGAAGATCATCCGACCAACCAGAAGTTGGCGCTCGGCCTCCTCAACAAATGGGGACACCATGGAACATTGGCCCAAAATGGACAGGAAGCCCTCGATATCCTTACCAGCCAATCCTTTGACATCATCCTGATGGACATGCAAATGCCCGTCATGAGTGGTGTCGAGGCGACCCAGCGCATTCGGGCGCGCGAAGCGGCCATGCAACTACCGCGCACCCCCATCATCGCGATGACTGCCGCAGCCATGCAAGACGACCGGGATGCTTGCCTGGCTGCCGGAATGGATGACTATCTGGCAAAACCAATCAAGGTCAAGGAGTTGCAAGCACTGCTGCTTGCCTACACTTCCGCCCCATAATCAGCGGGCTGAAAATCCACTAACTTGCCAAGCACACAAGGTAAACTCGCTATTTTTCCGAGTGGCCGGATTGTGTCCACATCGAAAGCACTTCTCTTGGCATCATGACACCCTCGAACACCCTGCAAAAGCTGCGCAAATATCTCGAAGGCCGGACCGGCAAAGCGATCATCGACTACAACATGATCGAAGATGGCGATACCGTTCTTGTCTGTGTCTCCGGCGGCAAGGATTCCTACACGCTGCTCGCCATGCTGATGGCGCTTCAGCAGCGTGCTCCGGTCAAATTCCGTTTGATCGCGATGAACCTCGACCAGAAGCAACCCGGTTTTCCGGCCGATATCTTGCCGCGCTATTTCGAATCGATCGGTATCGAATACCGCATCGTCGAGGCCGACACCTATTCCGTCGTCAAGGAAAAGATCCCCGAAGGCAAGACGACCTGCTCGCTCTGCTCGAGACTGCGACGCGGCATCATCTACCGGACCGCCAAGGAGCTCGGCGCCAACAAGATCGCGCTGGGACACCATCGCGACGACATGGTGCATACACTTTTCCTGAATCTGCTCTTTGGCGGGAAACTCAAGGCCATGCCGCCGAAGCTGGTGACCGATGACAAGTCACATGTCGTGATCCGTCCGCTCGCCTATTGCGCGGAAGCGGATATTGCCAAATTCGCCCGCGGCATGGAATTCCCGATCATTCCGTGCAACCTTTGCGGCTCGCAGGACAACCTGCAGCGCCAGAAAATCCGGGAGATGATGCAGGAATGGGATAAACGCTACCCCGGTCGCACGGAATCCGTTTTCACCGCCATGCAAAATGTCGTCCCATCGCATCTCGCTGATGCCGACCTGTTCGATTTCCGGGGTTTGACGCTGGACACTCCGGTCGACGAGGGCGATATCGCCTTTGACGCACCGGAGATGCCAATCAGCGGCATGATCCCGATAAGCCAGACTGCATAATGGGCTTTACAAGCGAGTCGTCATATAATGCAAGTCCGATACAATATTAAATCCCAACCTCAGGTTGTCGGCAGCCCATGAGCTCCACCCAACGCAAATTGATCGTCATGTTTGCCGATGTTTCCGGCAGCACAGCTCTATTCGAGCGGCTCGGGGACAAGGAGGCGATGCATGCGGTTGAGCGTTGCCTGAAGCGCATGAAGCGTTCCATCGATGGTTATAAGGGACGAACAATCCAGATTGTCGGTGACGAGTTGCTGGCCGCCTTCGAGTCGGGCGAAGAAGCTTGCCAGGCCGCCATCGACATGCAGCAGCGGATTGCCGACCTGCCGCCGGTTTCCGGGCTCAAGCTAACCATTCGTATTGGTCTGCACTGCGGCATGGTTACCGAAAATGGCGACAAGCTGAATGGCCCGGCAGTCGCCACGGCGGCACGAATTGCGGGCATTGCCCGGCGGGACCAGATTTTGTGCAGTTCTGTTCTGGTCGAGGAAATCCCGCAGCCAGGCGTCATCACCGCCGATGCCATGCCGGATCTGGGTACCGTCACTGAAAATGCAATTGCACTTCCATTATTCCAGATTCACTGGCCCAGCTATCAGGGTGGAGGATCCTACCCGCACTCCACTTTTGGACAAAGCAGCCAACTGCCGGTCGAACGCCTGTGCGTCCGCCACCACGGCAAGGCCTTCTTGGTCGATGATAAAACACCGGTGCTGACCATTGGCCGAGACCTCAACTGCAAACTGATCGTTGATGATCGCAAAGCTTCGCGCCAGCATGCCCGCATCGAACGGCGTGGTGACGGATTTTATCTGGTGGATTCGAGCACCAATGGCACCTTCGTCTCACTGACTGGCCGCCAGGAAGTGATGGTGCGCCGCCATGAGCTACAACTCGACGGCAAGGGCCGCATCAGCTTCGGTAACTCCGGTAACGACCCGGTGGCCGACACGGCGGAATTCGAGCACCTGTAAACGAAAACCGGCCATCCGCAGATGGCCGATATAACGAATTCCTAGTAAATCACTTGGCGGCAGCGTCAGCCGTGCACTTCTTCATGAAGCTGTTCTTGGCAGCGCCAGCCAGCTTCTTTTCCTTGGCGGTTGCAGCACAGGCAGAATTTTCAGCCGGCGCCGCGTCGGCCGTACACTTCTTCATGAAGCTGTTCTTGGCAGCTCCGGCCAGCTTCTTTTCGGCGGCACGGGCAGCGCAATCGTCAGCGGCGTAAACGGCAGTGGCGGAGAATGTAACGAGCAGCAGAGCGATCAGTTTCTTCATTGAATGTCCCCTTGGTCGAATGGAAAAAGCCAACGTACTATCGGTTATTCATGCATCATCGTCAAGCATCGTGCGCTGCTGGCGATCCATGAAATCCTGAAGGCTATCAATGCCGCGTAATTGCAGGATCGTGTTACGAACCGCGGCCTCCAGCAAGACGGCCAAATTGCGCCCGGCTGCCACCGGGATAACCACTTTGCGAACCGGTACGCCAAGGACTTCCTGCGTTTGCGCATCCAGCGGCAACCTCGGCGCATCTGCCGCAGCGACAGTTTTCTGCAAATGCACGATCAATTTGAGCTTCATTTTCCGACGTGAAGCGGTTTCACCGAAAATGGTCCGAATGTTGAGCAAGCCGAGGCCGCGCACTTCGAGAAAATCGCGCAACATTCCCGGGCAACGCCCCTCTATGGTCGTTGGTGCGATCCGGGCCATCTCGACCACATCGTCGGCGACCAGGCCATGGCCCCGCGAGATCAGTTCGAGCGCTAATTCGGACTTGCCCACACCGGAATCACCGGTGATCAAAACCCCCATGCCGAGGACATCCATGAATACACCATGGAGGCTGACGGTATCGGCCAAACGGGCCGATAGATAGATGCGGAGCAGATCAATCACCGCCGAGCAGGGCTTCGGTGAAAAGATCAGCGGCGTCGAAAACTGCATGCAGGTTTCTTCAACCAGCGGCGGCGGCGTCAGACCATCGGCGACAATCAGTGCTGGAGGCTGCGCACCGAGCAGATCAGAAAGCATCTGGGCAAAACGCCGCTCACCAATGCGCATCGCCCATTCGTATTCGGCCAGGCCCAGGACCTGCAGACGTTCCGGATGAATGATGTTGATGTGGCCGACCAGATCTGCGCCGTAGTTGTTCGACCCCTTGATTTCAATCCGGCGATCAGCCTGGTGGCCAATGTGCCAGTTCAATAGCAGTTTGTCGCGGTTGTCCTCATAGAGCTGTACAAGGTTAACGTGACGCACTGATGTTTCTCAGGACTGAAACAGTGCAAGGACGGCCGCAGAATCAGGGGCAACTTGCAGCTTTTCGCGAAATGCCCGATCGGAAAAACGCTGGGCAAGTTCGGAAAGAATCTGCAGATGCTGCTCGGTAGCCTGCTCGGGAACGAGCAGGACGAAAAGAAGATCGACCGGACGACCATCCGGCGAATCGAAGGGAACAGGTGTCGCCAGGCGCATAAATGCACCGGCTGCCTGCTTGAGACCTTTAATCCGGCCATGGGGAATCGCTACCCCCTGACCCAGCCCGGTAGAGCCCAGTTTTTCGCGGGCGAAGAGGCTGTCAAAGATTGTTGAGCGCGCCAGTCCGAGTCGAGTTTCGAAGAGAATTCCCGCCTGTTCGAAAACCCGTTTTTTGCTGCTCGCTTCAAGATCGAGCAATACCTGGTCAGCGGTCAGAAGATTGATAAGAGGGTTCATAGGGAAGGGTAATAAAGCAAGGCCGCAGCCATGGCTGCGGCCTGTCGGCGCTTATTCAGCAGCGTCAATCAGTCCCGGCTTGTCACCGCGATGGTGATCCTGAACCTTTTGCTTGTATTTCTGAACTTGGCGGTCCAGCTTGTCAAACAGCGCATCAATGGCAGCGTACAGGTCGTCGCCGGACTCTTCGGCATGCATGTCCTTGCCTGGCACGTGCACAGTCACTTCCGCTTTCTGCTTCAGCTTTTCGACGGACAAAACGACGCTAACGCCGGTTACCTTGTCGAAATGACGGACCACGGGATCCAGCTTGTTTTCGACGTATTCGCGCAGGGCGGGGGTAACTTCGATGTGGTGACCACTAATCTGCAGATTCACTTTTTTCTCCTCTCTCTACAGGGTCTTGCGTAAATTGACCGGGGGGATGTTGAGCGACTCGCGGTATTTGGCAACCGTCCGTCGGGCAACTACGATTCCCTGCTGGCCTAGTATTTCGGATAATTGGCTATCCGACAAGGGCTTCTTGCCATCCTCAGCCGCAATCAATTGCTTGATCAGGGCGCGGATGGCCGTAGCAGAACAAGCACCACCGCTATCGGTGGAGACATGGCTGCCAAAGAAGTATTTCAGTTCGAAGATACCGCGCGGTGTCGCCATGTATTTCTGGCTGGTCACCCGCGATACAGTCGACTCGTGCAGGCCGAGAATATCGGCGATTTCACGCAGCACTAGCGGCCGCATGGCCACTTCGCCGTGTTCGAAGAACTGGCGCTGGCGATCGACAATGGTCTGCGTGACACGGTGTATGGTTTCGAAGCGCTGCTGGACATTCTTGATCAGCCAGCGCGCCTCCTGCAACTGCGTAGATAGATTGCCGTTGCCCCGCCGCTGCTTGGCGAGAATTTCGGCATACAGACGGTTGATGCGCAACCGAGGGTAGGCATCCGGATTGATGTAGGCGGTCCACTTGCCCTTTAGCTTCTTCACGATCACATCCGGCGTGATGTAGCGCGCTTCAATCTGGGCATACCCGGCAGCTGGCCGTGGGTTGAGGCTGGTGATCAGGCTGTGCGCCGCCTTCAAAGCCTCGTCATCGCAACCGGTCAGACGACGAATCTTGGCGAAATCACGGGCTGCGAGCAGTTCGAGATGCTTGT
>JAGTRV010000175.1 GCA_018262245.1 Pseudomonadota bacterium
CACGGAATCGTGGGCTGTGCAGGCAGATACCCCCGACCAGTCCGACCAGACAGCCAAGCACTGTATCGAAAAATCGCGCCTGAATCAGCACGTTTGGCGAGGCATGACCGAGCGTCGTCGCCTCGACCAGCAGGATGGTCATCGGCGTAATGAAGATGGCGGCAATCGCGTAGTGCCGGACGATCAGGATCTCGATCAGGAAGGCGAGCACGATCATGACGAAAGAGATGCTCCATTTGTCGAGCGGCAGGCTCAACAATCCCCATGCCAGCAAAAGACCGACACAGGTGCCGACCACCCGGTGCACCTGCTTGTTCCAGACCGCGCGCAGGGACATGCCTTGAATGACCGCCAGGCAGCTGACCGGCACCCAGTAGGCCTGCTCCAGTTGCAGCGCCTGGGCCAGCGCCAGGGAGATGCCGACGAAAGCACCGACAATGATCGAGTCGAAGACCACAAAATCGAAAGTCGGCGCCGGCAAGGGCGTCACCGGCTTGGGCGGCACCCGACGCAGCATGAAGAGGCTGTAGAAAAAGGCAATCAGGCAGGCCAGCAGGCTGCCCATGGTCAGCAACCCGACCTTGAGCGGCACCTGCAATACCTCGCCGGGTGAATTGGCGCCGATCGAGGCGGCCATGATGAAGAAAAGGCTGCCGGGTGGCCCTAGGTTGTAATACCGGCAGACCATCGAGACCAGGATGGCGGTGAAGGTCAGCACCAGCATCATCAGTGGCGGAAAAAAGTGACTCATCACCCCGAGGGCATAGCTGGCGATCATGGCAAAGGCACAGGCCATCAGATACACCATGCGGTGATACATCGGCGTTTCAGGCAGGTAGAGGAAAACCAGGCCGCCCAGCGAAGAGATCAGGCCATAGTCCATACGATCGAAATAAGCACCGACCATCAGCGGCAACCCGGAAGCCAATGCCGCAGCGAAGGGCATTTGCCAGCGCCGGTCGCTGACATTGATGGTGGTCAGATGCTGCAGTTCGGCCTGCATCAGCATCTTCAATCTTGCCCAGCGAGATGAGCTCGTCATGGTTCTGCCTCTGAACGGTGGCGGTGGCTCGCGTCAAAGGCGAGAACGGATTGAACCCATTCTACTGTGAAGTGCCGGGCGACAGGTTTTGCGAAAGGCCGCGGCAAGGGCTTTGAGCGATGACGGGAACCCATGTTCATCACCAAGGACAAGCCGAACTTTCATTAAGGATTTAGTAAAAGCGCGAAGCTCTCCGCTATCCAGAAAAGCAAAAAGCACCCGAAGGTGCCTGGCTTAACTTCCACTTCCCGCCCATAGAGGACGCACATCCATTTCACTACCGGGAACCAATAGTGGACCTTCGTTGGCATGACCACGAGTCACTCCAGACTACTCGTAAATAAACGGGGTCAGTGCTTCGAACACTTTGGCTGGCGCACTGATATGCGGTAAGTGGCCATCTGCATCGATGACCTTCAGTTGGCTACCTTGTATTTTCATTCTTAGATACTCGGCAACCTCCAGAGGGACCGCACTGTCATTCCTTGTCTGAATGATAAGAGTGGGTTTCAATAAATTGCCAACTTCCTTCCGATAGTCAGACTGCAGAATTGAGCATAGTACGGTGAGCGTACGCTCTGACGGTATAGACTTGAGCGATTCCGCAAAATGTGCCGCCAGCTCAGGCCGGTCCGGGTTGCCCATCATGGCTGGAGCGAAAGAGTCTGCCCACGACTTGGCATTTGAAGTGACGCTGTCGTAAATGGCGTTGACATCGTTCATGGTAAAACCGCCTCGATAAGTTTCATCATTGAGATATCGGGGGGATGCTCCAATCAGTACTACCCTGGAAACAAGCGCTGGATGATTGGTAGCCAGCAACACACAAATCATCCCGCCGACTGAGTGCCCAACCAGGATGACATCACGCAATTTCAGCGCTTCACAAACCTCAAACAGGTCGGTTGCGTATCGAGTGAGATTCAGATATCGGTGCTGAGAAAACGCGCCAGGGTCTGACTCACCCGCGCCAACGTTGTCCAGCAGAACAATCCGGAAATCGGCCATAAGAGAGGATACAAGCTCTTGCCAGGCACGCTGGTCGGTGCCCAAGCCATGAACAAAAACAATGGTCTTTTCAGCCGTCAGGTTGCCGGTCACGGTGACATTATTTCGTCTAATCGGATCGATGGTCATATCCAAAGCAGTTTCACGTTTTTTTGAATCGTGAATCTAGACAATGGCCACCTTATTTAAGTTCAGCGATGCGCTGACTCGGCACGGTTTGTTCGCTGGATGTGTCGTTAATACGCGTTTGTCATCCGGCGGTTTATCGAGCACGGTATCCATTCAAATGACTGGTTTGCTGATATCGCGAGTGGCAGTTGTTGGCAGGAAGCGGAATAGGTAATTTTCAAAATTCTGGTGCTACAGCGGGGAGATCTTGTTACGCTGAACAGTTGATGCAGTGCCCCCCAACGCCCTCAGCCGACCGTCTCAACGCATTCTGCGACCCAGCTCAGCGCCTTGATGCAGGCTCGGGCGATCTGCGGCGCCAGTACGTCGTGGCCGGCATTGGCGACGGGAAACCAGGTTGCCTCCGGCCAGGCGCGGTGCAGCGCTTCGGCGGCGTGGGTCGGATAGAGCGGATCAGCCACTCCTTGCACGATGGCGGCCGGCAAATGGCGCAGATGGTCGACGCCAGCCAGCAATTGGCCCGGGGCGATGAAGCAGTCATGGTGCAGGTAGTGCAACTGCAGGCGCGCCGTCGCCAGGGCCATATCGTCAGGCCAAGCCAGCAACGGCGCCTCGTTGCGCAGGGCTCGTCCGTAGTTCAGCCAGGCACGGCTGGCCATCTCCGCAGCCGATGGGTCAGCGCCGAGAATTCGGCTGGTGTAGGCGGCCAGCAGATCATCGCGCTCGTTGGTGGGGATGGCGCAGGCGAATTGCTGCCACGCTTCCGCCTGCCCCACCGGCGCTGTCTGAATCACCGCTGCGACCTCCTGTCGCGAACCAAGGAAGATGCCGCAGAGCACCAGCCCGCACACCCGTTCGGTAAATAATTGGCTGTAGGCCAGGGCAAGCAGGCTGCCCCAGCCGCCGCCAAGGACGATCCAGTTCGAAATCCCCAGTGCATCGCGCACATGTTCGAGGTCGACCACCAGATCGGGCGTTGTATTGGCGCCCAACTCCCCACTCGGCAGGCTGCGGCCGGCCCCGCGCTGGTCGATGAAGACGATACGAAAACGATGGGGGTCGAACAGACGGCGGTATTCCGGCTGACAGCCATTCCCCGGGCCATCATGCAGAAAAAGGACAGGCAGGCCGTCAACCGGGCCGCATTCCTCGATATGCAGGATATGCCCGTCACCGACCGCCATTTGCCGGACGCAACTCGGCCGGCATTCGGGATAAAACGGATCGCTCGCCAATCAGGCCTCGAGCAGCCCGTTGCGGACAGCGACCAGGGTCAGCTCGGCCGCGTTCTGGACATTGAGTTTCTGCTTGATGTGGTAAAGGTGAGTACCCACCGTGCTCGGGCTCAGGCAAAAATCGTCGGCCACTTCGTTGACCGAACGCCCTTCGGCCAGTTTCAGGAAAACCGCCAGCTCCTTTTCAGTCAGCGTTTCGACCGGGTTGGCCGAGCCGGAAAGCTGGGCCAGTGCCACGGCCTGCGCCAGTTCCGGGTCGATGTAGCGCTGATCGGCGGCGACCTGGCCAACCGCGCGCAGGAACTCCTCCGGCGCCGACCGTTTGCACAGATAACCCCGCGCCCCGAGACGCAGCGCGCGAATCGGCACGATATCGTCGTTATGGGCCGAGAGCATCAGCACTCTCGCCTTTGCTTCCCAGACGAGCAGACGCTCCAGAGCCGCCAGGCCGCCGATACCGGGCATCGAGACATCCATCACGACGACATCGGGATTCGTTTCGGCATACAGGCGAACCGCGCTCTCGCCATTGTCGGTTTCGGCAATCACCGTGGCGCCGGCGCCCTCGAGCAACAGGCGGAAACCAAGGCGAACCACCGCGTGATCGTCGGCGAGCAGGATGCGCTTACCTTGCAGGGACTTGTTCATGCGAATTCCTCCTGGAGATGATGGATATGAACGTCCGGCAAGCGGACATCAATGCAAAAGCCCTGGCCGAGCGGGCCGGACAAGCGGAGATGCCCGCCAATGGCGGCGATGCGCTCCGCCATGCCGGTCAGCCCGAGTCCACAGCCGGCGTTGGTTGATTTTTCGACCTGACCTCGGCCGTTATCGGCCAGCGACAGATGCAGCCAGCCCGCCTCACGGAACAGATGCAGCTCGACCCGGCTGGCGGCGGCATGGCGAGCGACATTGGTCAGCCCTTCCTGCACACAGCGCAGCACGGTGGCTGCCAAATCATCGGCGACAGGCCTGTCGGCGATGGCCAGATGGGTGAGCAATTCAATCTCGGGATGCTGCAGGCGCCAGTTGCCGAGGTGACGCTCGAGCGCCACCACCAGCGAACTGCCCACCGGGGGGCGCAGGCGATGCAGGATGTTGCGCACGCCGTCCTGCATCTCGCCGGTCACGGCGACGATGCTCTGCGCCGGAATATGCAGCGCCGGCTCATCCGGCGTGCGCTGGACAATCGCCCCGGCCAGCGCGCGAACGGCGGTAATGCCCTGGGCCAGCTCGTCATGCAGTTCGCGGGCGATCACCTGCCGTTCGGCCTGCAGCCCGGCCTGCATGCGCTCGGCGACCTCGCGCTCGGTATCCAGCCTGACGTTCTCGTCGACCGCGGCACTCAGGCGGTCGGCCATGCCATTGAAGGCGCGGGAGATGCGGCCGAGTTCCGGGGTAGCGAATTGCGGCAGGCGCGTGTCGAAACGGCCGCGGCCAGTCCGGTCCAGTGCCCGCATGATCTGATCGAGCGGCCGCAAAGCCCGGGCCAGCGCACCGCAGGCGGCAACGAACAGGCAAACGAGCAGCGCCAGCGCCCAGCCGGCCAGCGCCAGCAATTCATCCCAGGCATCGAGCACGGCGCGTGAGTCGTCAGGACGCAAGCTGAGCCGGAACTCGCCAACACTCATGGTACGTACCGGCAGATCGGCAGAGAGAAGGCGAGCGAACCAAGCCGGAGCAGCGCGACCGGCCTTGTAAGTCGGTGCCGGGGAAACATAAAGCAAGCTGCCATCCGGGCTATGGACTTCCAGCTCGTTGGCGCGAATCCGGCCGATGGCGCGCGCCACGCCAAGCAGTCGTTCCGAGCGCTGGCTGGCCGGCAAGGCGTGCAGATCGCCAACGACGACTTTCAGCCATTGTTCCGACACCCGGCTAGCCGCCTCGACTTCTTCGTGGATCGAATTGCGCGTGCCGTGCAGCCACAGGCCGCCGAGCACCAGCAACAGGCTGGCAGCCAGGCCGGTCAGGACGAGGCCGACGCGGGTGCGCAGGGTCAGCCGATGATTGCGGCGAGCCAAGCCAGACGCCATCGGGGCGCGGTCACGTCGAGCGCTAGGCCAGAATCGCATGGTCATTTTCCACCAAACACGTAGCGCAGGCCGAGCCAGCCAGCCCGTGGCGCACCCGGCGCGACGAAGGTTTCGCGGTGCCAGTCATCGGGATTGGCCTGAAAGCTGCCGCTGGCGAACGGGTTTTCAGCCAGCGCGCCAGCCGTGGCGTAGCGCTTGTCGAAAACGTTATTGACCTTGGCAAAAATCTGCCAGCCACCACCCAGACGAGCTTCGGCATTGAAATTCAGGATCGCGTAACCGCCGACCTTGCCCGGGCCAGCGAAAGTCCGGGTGTTGCCGTTGATATCGGTATAAGTGCCGCTCTGGTGCTGGTTGTTCTCGTTGCCCCGCACGTACTGGCTGGAGAAGGCCTGCACATCGCCGCCCAGCCGCAGCCAGTCGGTGGCCCGCCAGCTCAGGCCGAGCTTGGCGCTGTGCTCGGGCAGGCCGGGCAGGCGATTGCCCTTCTTGACCAGAATTTCGTCGTCCTGCCCGGCCCCGGTGCATTCCGCTGCCGTGCCGCGCGTGCTGTTGTTGGCGCCGAGCAGGCAGGCTTCGGAACGGAAGGTGGCCTGCAGCCAGCTGTAGTTGGCATACCAGTCGACGCGGTGCAGCTTGCCGTTGAGGCCGAGTTCCACGCCCTGGCGCTGCGTCTTGCCAAAATTGGTGAAGTAACCAGCGCTGGTCGAGGTGCCGACAAACAGGATGTCGTCGCTGCTCAGCGTGCGATAGACGCCGGCATTCCACTGGATGTCGCCAGCCACCTGGCCGCGCAGCCCGGCCTCGACGGTGCGGGCGACGACCTGTTTCAGATAGGGATCGGAAGCCATCGAGTTAGGCAGGGTGCACGGGTTGGCCGGGTCGGCACAGCCGAGTTCGATCGGCGTCGGTACGCGGTTGCCCTGGCTGAAGCCAGCGTAGGCATTGAGCGCCGGGACGACCTGCCAGGCCAGCCCGAAGGCCGGGTTGAGCTTGGTGTAGCTGTGGTCGCCATCGAGATTGGGCGGCGCGCTGTTCAGGTCATCGTGCGTCCGGACCCGGCTCGCGTTGTAGCGGGCCGAGGCGGTCAGGTGCAGGTCGGAACGCAACGCGATGGTGTCGGTGACATACAGGCTGGCAGTGCGCGTCGAGCCGTGCAGCTTGTTCTCGTCGGTGACCTCGCCCAGCTGGTCGATACCACGCGTGCCGTCGATCTGGCCGAGTTGCCGGGTCTGCAGGAAGCGGATGCGGGCCTGGTCAATCGAGCTGCCGACAGCCAGTTGCTGGCGCTGGGTGCTCAGGTTCCACTGCACCGAAGCACCGGTGGTGTTCTGATGCGTGCTGGTGCGGTTGTGGGCGCCGCTTGGCGTGTTCGGATCGAGCAGAAAATCGTTTTCGTACTGGTCGTTCATGTCGCCGTT
>JAGTRV010000052.1 GCA_018262245.1 Pseudomonadota bacterium
ATGGCAGTTTGCAGCAGGTCCAGTCCATGCTGCGGGGCATTGCCGCCGTTGGCTGTGGTCTGCTCTTCGGCATGGCTTGGCGCATGGGCGCGGCGATCAAGGACAAATCCGTGTTCCTGCCGTTTACGGTGTTAACGGTGCTCGCTATCGCCGGTCTCCGCTGGCCGATGCCCATCGTCATGGTCGGCGGGCTGCTGCTTTCTGGTGGCATGGCTTACTGGAAGCTGGGCCGTAAATGATCGTCGTTGAGCTCTTCCTTGAATTCGGCCTGCTCTCTTTCGTCGCGTTTGGCGGCGCAACGGCACTGTTGCCCGAAATGCATCGTGTCGTCGTCGAAAATCATCATTGGCTGGACGATACGACTTTCACGCACCTGTACGCGATTGCTCAGGCTGCACCCGGCCCAAACGTGCTGGTCGTCACGCTGATTGGCTGGGAGATTGGCGGCCTTCTTGGCGCCTTCGCCAGCACGCTGGCCATGTGTTTGCCAATGAGCGTACTGATTTATCTGTTGATCGATCGCTGGGAAAGCTTTTCCGGCAAGCGCTGGCAAAAGGCGGTCAGCATTGGCGTGGCCCCGCTCGCTGTAGGGCTGATTTTTTCTGGTGCCACTCTCATCGCACAAGCCGCTGCCTTTGGGTGGGCTGCCTGGCTGTTGGTCGCGGTCACCTTGGTCGCCAATTTGCGGACGAAACTGCATCCGCTGTGGTTTATCGGGGTAGGCGCGGCGCTTGGCTTGCTCGGAGTGATCTGATTTCCATTTTTTTCGTGCGTTGCCCGTAGCGATGCCGTTGGACACTCTGGTAGAGTTTCGCTCCAGTTGCTCACTCGGCGATAGTCGTCGGGCCTTTTCTTGGTACGGAAATCATGCAATCAAAAACCTTTAATCTCGACGAATTGACTCTGGAAGACATCGAGCCAAAACAGTCCGCGGAAAACAACAGTGGAAATGTCGGTCGCCAATGCCTGAAGTGTAGCCATGTTCGCCTTGCATCAGAGGGGGCGACCCCCAGCTATGAATGCCCCAAGTGCGGCGCCATCTACGATAAGGTTGAGCAGTTGCTTTCAGCGAGTGCGCGGTTGGCGCGCTAGGCCTTCCGTCCTTCAGGGGGAGGGCTGGCGGATCTGGGCAGCGAAATCCGGTTTTTTTGCCTGCTAGATATCGTTGTAGGGGTTTTTAAGTCCGCTGATGACTTCCTGGAAAACGGTACGAATCTGGTTTTCCTCGCATTCCATTAACAGCGCATCCTCGAAGGCGTCTTGCGCCATCTGGCGGAGTTCTTCGAGGTTTTCGCGCAACACCTTGATTTTCTCAGTGCAGGCGACAATGCTGCCGTCCGGGCGTTTCCAGATGGTTTGCATGGTGGTTCAGCCGGTGATCTGGCGCAGGGCGTCAGTCAGCGCCTTGCATTCGCCGTCGGTACCGACGGTAATGCGCAGGAACTGGTCGATGCGTGGCAGTTTGAAGTGGCGCACGATGATGTTGCGCTCGCGTAGCGCCTTGGCCAGCTCAGCTGCGTCGCGTTGGGGGTGACGGGTGAAGATGAAGTTGGCGGTGGAGGGCAGGACTTCGAAGCCGAGTTCAGTGAGTTCAGCGGTCAGCGTGTTGCGGGTGGCCATCACCGCATGACAGCATTGCGCAAAATAAGCCTCATCTTCCATCGCTGCGACGGCAGCGACGATGGCCAGACGATCCAGTGGGTAGGAGTTGAAGCTGTTCTTGACGCGTTCCAGTGCTTCGATCAGTGCGGCATGGCCGACGGCGAAGCCGACGCGCATGCCGGCCAGCGAGCGTGACTTTGACAGGGTGTGGACGACCAGCAAGTTATCGTAGCGGTCGACCAGTGAAATAGCCGTTTCGCCACCGAAATCGACATAGGCTTCATCGACGACGACGACGGAGTCCGGATTGGCCTTGAGCATCTGCTCAATGGCATCGAGCGGCAGCAGACGGCCGGTCGGTGCATTCGGGTTGGGGAAGATGATGCCGCCATTCGGACGGTCACAGTAGTCAGCCGGGTTGATCGAGAAATCATCAGCCAGCGGCAGCGTCTGATATTCGACGCCGTACAACCCGCAATAGACCGGGTAGAAGCTGTAGGTGATATCGGGGAAGAGAATGGGCTGGTCGTGCTTGAGCAGCGCCATGAAGATATGGGCCAGCACTTCGTCCGATCCGTTGCCGACGAAGACTTGTTGCGCCGAAACGGCGTGCCTCTTGGCTACCGCAGCCTTGAGCAAGTCGGCATTCGGGTCGGGGTAGAGACGCAGACGCGCCGCATCGTCACCAAGTTCTGCCTGAATCGCCGCCAGCACCCTGGGTGAGGGCGGGAACGGGTTCTCGTTGGTGTTGAGCTTGATCAGGTTGGCGATCTTGGGCTGCTCGCCCGGTACGTAGGGGGTGAGGTCACGGACGACCTGGCTCCAGAAGCGACTCATGGGTTTTCACGGAAGGCGTAAAAGTAGGCTGAAATGGTATCATGGCCCTCCGTTAAAAGCCTTTTGCAGCCTTAAACCATGCGGCAAGCCGAAATCACACGCAACACGCTGGAGACGCAGATCACTGTGCGCCTCAATCTCGATGGCACCGGCCAGGGCAAATTTGCCACCGGCGTGCCCTTTCTCGACCACATGCTCGACCAGATCGCCCGACATGGCCTGATCGATCTCGACATCGAGGCCAAGGGCGACTTGCACATCGATGCGCACCACACTGTCGAAGATATCGGCATCACCTTCGGCCAGGCGCTGGCCAAGGCCTGGGGCGACAAAAAAGGGCTGACCCGCTACGGCCATAGCTATGTTCCGCTCGACGAAGCCCTGTCACGCGTGGTGATCGACCTTTCCGGTCGCCCGGGGCTGGAGTTGCATGTCGAATTCACGCGCGCCGTGATCGGGGCTTTCGACGTTGATCTAGTCAGCGAATTCTTCCACGGCCTGGTCAATCACGCCGGGATGACGCTGCACATCGACAATCTGCGGGGCAAGAATGCTCACCATCAGGCCGAGACCATCTTCAAGGCCTTTGGCCGTGCCCTGCGCATGGCGGTGACACCCGACCCGCGCATGGCCGGCACGATGCCGTCGACGAAGGGTTCACTGTGACGGTGGCTGGCCAAACCATTGCCGTCATCGACTATGGCATGGGCAATCTGCGCTCTGTCTCGAAGGCTCTGGAACACGTGGCTGGCGGCAAGCAAGTTATTGTCACCGCCGATCCCGCCGTTGTCGCCGCCGCGGAACGTGTTGTTTTTCCCGGTCAGGGCGCGATGCCGGACTGCATGCGCGAGCTGGATGCGCGTGGCTTGCGCACCGCCGTGCTGGCTGCGGCCAAGGACAAGCCTTTCCTCGGTATCTGCGTCGGCGAGCAAATGCTGTTCGAGCATAGCGACGAAGGCAATGTGCCGGCACTCGGTGTCTTCGGCGGCAACGTCAAGCGCTTCCCCGATGAGAAAATGCACCTGCCCACAGGCGAGCGCTTAAAGGTGCCGCACATGGGCTGGAACGAGGTGCGCCAGAAACCACATGCGCTGTGGAGTGGCATCGCGGACGGCTCGCGCTTCTATTTCGTGCACAGCTATTTTGTCGAGCCGGCCGATCCGGCGCTGGTGACGGGCACTTGCGAATATGGCGTGCCCTTTACCTGTGCAGTGGGGCGGGATAATATCTTCGCGGTTCAATTCCATCCTGAGAAAAGCGCTCGCGACGGTTTGCAACTTCTGAAAAACTTCGTTGAGTGGCAACCCTGATTCGCTTCTGTCGAATTTAATCTCCTAGACTCCCATGCTGATTATTCCTGCGATTGATCTGAAGGACGGCCAATGCGTCCGTCTGAAGCAGGGCCTGATGGAACAGGCCACTGTTTTTTCCGATAGCCCGGCCGAACAGGCTCGCCACTGGCTGAACCAGGGGGCGCGTCGTCTGCATCTGGTCGACTTGAATGGCGCTTTTGCCGGCAAGCCGAAGAACGCTGCGGCGATCAAGGCCATCCTGGCTGAAGTCGCTGGCGAAATTCCTGTCCAGCTCGGCGGTGGCATCCGCGATCTCGACACCATTGAGGCCTGCATAGACGGTGGCTTGTCCTACGTCATCATCGGCACTGCTGCGGTCAAGAACCCCGGCTTCCTGCATGATGCCTGCGTCGCCTTCCCCGGTCACATCATCGTTGGCCTCGATGCCAAGGATGGCAAGGTGGCGACCGATGGCTGGTCCAAACTGACCGGTCACGATGTCGTCGATCTGGCGAAAAAATATGAGGACTACGGCGTCGAGTCGATCATCTACACCGACATCGGCCGCGACGGGATGCTCTCTGGTCTGAATATCGAGGCTACGGTACGTCTGGCCCAGGCGCTGACCATTCCGGTGATCGCCTCCGGTGGCCTGACCGGCTTTGACGACATCCGGGCGCTGTGCGCGGTTGAAGGCGAAGGCATCGTTGGCACCATTGCCGGCCGTGCGGTTTACGATGGCTCGCTCGACTTCAAGGCCGCGCAAGACATGGCCGACGAGTTGGGCGCCTGATGCTCGCCAAGCGCATCATCCCCTGCCTTGATGTCACGGCAGGCCGAGTCGTCAAGGGCACCAATTTTGTGGGCTTGCGTGACGCCGGCGATCCAATCGAAATCGCCCGCCGCTACAACGAGCAGGGGGCCGATGAGGTAACGTTCCTCGACATCACCGCCTCCAGCGACCAGCGCGACATCATCCTGCACATCATCGAGGCCTGCGCCGAGCAGGTCTTCATTCCGCTGACGGTTGGCGGTGGCGTACGCAAGGTGGAAGACGTCCGTCGTCTGCTCAACGCCGGTGCCGACAAGGTGTCGATGAACACCGCCGCGGTCCAGAATCCGGATCTCATTTTCGATGCTTCCAGCAAGGTTGGTTCGCAGTGCATCGTCGTCGCCATTGATGCCAAGCAGGTTGCGCCCGGCCAATGGCACGTCTTTACGCACGGTGGCCGCAACGATACCGGCATGGATGCCATCGAGTGGGCAAAGAAGATTGATGCGCTGGGTGCCGGAGAAATCCTGCTGACCAGCATGGACCGTGACGGCACCAAGAACGGTTTCGATCTGGCGCTGACTCGTGCCGTGTCCGACGCCGTGAAAATTCCGGTCATCGCCTCAGGGGGCGTCGGTAACCTGCAGCATCTGGCCGATGGCGTCACCGAAGGTCGTGCCGATGCGGTGCTGGCGGCCTCCATCTTCCATTTTGGCGAATATACCGTCCGTCAGGCCAAGGAATACATGGCCTCGCGCGGCATCGAAGTTCGGCTCTAAATTTCTATGGCCGATCTCGACAATTCCCAGGACTGGCTGGAAGCGTTGAAATGGGACGCCGACGGGATGATTCCGGCGATTGCCCAGGATGAAAACGGTCGCGTCGTGATGTTCGCCTATATGAACCGCGACTCGCTTCAGGAAACGGTTCTCTGCGGCAACGCGGTATACTGGTCGCGTTCGAGAAAGCGACTTTGGCGCAAAGGTGAAGAATCCGGGCACTTCCAGAAAGTGAAATCCATTCGCACCGATTGCGACGGCGACGTCTTGTTGCTGAGCATTGAACAAGTGGGCGGGATTGCCTGTCATACCGGCCGCGAAAGCTGTTTTTTCAATGAATTGAACGGGGATCGCTGGGTTCCCGCTGATCCGGTTCTGAAAGACCCGAAGGAAATCTACAAATGAGCACCCATGACATCCTGCACCGTCTCTCCGAGACTTTGGCTTCCCGTCGCCATGCCGACCCGGAAAAGTCGTATACCGCCAAGCTGTTTTCCGAGGGGCCGGATTCGATCCTGAAGAAGATTGGTGAGGAATGTGCCGAACTGATCATGGCGGCCAAGGATGGCAAGCGTCTGAACATCGTCTGGGAATCAACTGACGTGATCTATCACGTGCTGGTCCTGCTCGCCTTCTACGGCTTGAGCATTGAGGACGTTTCCCAGGAAATGCGCCGTCGGGAGGGGATCTCCGGCATTGACGAAAAGGCATCACGGGGTACGAAGTGAGCGATTGCATCTTTTGCAAGATCGTCGAGGGCAAAATCCCGGCCGGCAAGGTCTATGAGGACGAGGATATCCTTGCCTTCAACGACATCAATCCGGCGCGCCCGGTGCATGTGCTGGTGATTCCCAAAAAGCACATCACTTCGCTGGCGACGGTGGTGGCGGCAGATACGCCGGTGCTTGGCAAGATCCTCGCCAAAGCGAACGAAATTGCGGTGGCTCAAGGAAGTCCGGATGGTTTCCGGGTGATCATCAATACAGGACGTGTGGGGCAGCAAGAGGTGCCGCACCTGCACGCGCATATCGTGGGCGGTCCGGAACCGGTCGGCCCCATGCTCAAACGCATTTAGGAGATAAATCATGGGCAGTTTTTCCATTTGGCACTGGCTGATCGTTCTGGTTATCGTCATGCTCATTTTCGGCACCAAGAAGCTGCGTAATGTCGGCCAGGATCTCGGCGGTGCGGTCAAGGGCTTCAAGGACGGCATGAAGGAAGCCAATGCCGACAAGCCGGCCGAGGAGGCTCAGCCGACCCAGCAGGTTGGCGGCCATACCATCGACGTCGAAGTTAAGGAAAAGACCAAGTCTTAAGTTCGGAAGCGGGGCTTTCCCCCTTCCTGAGCAGGCTTTTAAACCATGTTCGATATCGGCTTTTCTGAATTGATGGTGATCGGCGTTGTTGCGCTGATCGTTATCGGCCCCGAGCGGCTGCCCAAGGTGGCGCGCACGCTCGGCCACCTGCTCGGCCGTGCCCAGCGTTATGTCAGTGATGTGAAGTCCGACATCAACCGCGAAATGCAGCTTGATGAACTGAAGAAACTGCAGACGCAAGTGACGGATTCGGCTCGCGCCATGGAGGCGTCGGTGCGCAGCGAATACGAATCTGCACGCAGTGCGATTGAGGCGCCAGCCAAGGAGGCTGTCGCAGAGCTTGAATCGACTGCCAAGCTGGCAGAAGGCTTGCCGACCATCGATACCACCAACAAGCCCCAGGCATGAGCGAAGCACCCGAAGACTCGTTTATCTCGCATCTGGTCGAATTGCGCGACCGCCTGTTGCGCAGCCTGATCGCCATAGCCGTTATCCTCGGCATTCTGTGTGTTTACCCCGGGCCAGGTGAAATCTACGACATTCTTGCCGCGCCGTTAACCAAGGCCTTGCCGGAAGGCACCAAGATGGTCGCCATCGGCGTCATCACGCCGTTCATGGTGCCGCTGAAGGTGACGGCGATGGTTGCCTTCGTGCTTGCCCTGCCGTTCATCCTTTATCAGGCCTGGGCCTTCATTGCGCCGGGTCTTTATGCCCATGAAAAGCGCTTGGGCATTCCGCTGATTATTTCCAGCACTGTGCTGTTCATGGCTGGCATGTCCTTTTGCTACTTCTTCGTCTTCGGGCAGGTCTTCAGTTTTATTAACAGCTTTGCCCCGAAGAGTATTACGCCAGCGCCGGATATCGAGGCCTACCTGTCTTTCGTGATGACCATGTTCCTGGCCTTCGGTATTGCCTTCGAGGTGCCGGTTGCCTTGGTTGTGCTGGTCAAGCTGGGTGTGGTTTCGGTCGAGAAATTGAAGGAGTGGCGCTCCTACTTCATCGTCGGTGCCTTTATCGTGGCTGCCGTGGTCACGCCACCGGATGTGGTTTCGCAACTCGCCCTGGCCATCCCGATGTGCCTGCTTTATGAACTGGGTATCCTCGCCGCACGCTTTGTGTCAGCACCTCGACCGGTCGAGGCTCCGGCAGAGGGGACTCAGGAAAATTCAGACGAAATGGATAGCGAGATGGCCAAGGCTGAAGAGGACTTCCGCAAGCTGTCTGAGCACTGACCAGCGAATCAGGCCTGTTTTTTGACCGGCCCCGGACGCGTCGGCAAGGTCTTGACCGGCGCGCCTTCCTCGAACCACCACAGCGTTCCCGGCGGCATGTCGGTCCAGGCTTCGTTGTCAGTCAAGGGCAACGTGGCAATGACGGCGACGCGATCGTTTGGTGAGGTGACATCGCTGAAATCGACGGTCACGTCCTGATCCTTCAGATGGGCCTGAGCGAACGGTGCCTGGCGGACGATGTGGCTGAGTTTGGTCGAGGCGTGCGCGAACAGGCAGTTGCCGTTCGAGAGCAGGAAATTGAACTCGCCGTGCCGGGAAATTTCCAGCGTCAGGGCATGAATGGCGTCGAACAAGGCGCTGCTTTCCGGCACGCTGCTGCCAAAGCGGCGGCGCAATTCCTGCAGTAGCCAGCAGAAGGCCCGCTCGCTGTCGGTCAGGCCGACGGGAACGAAGCTGCCATCCAGTTCCGGCGTGAAGTCGAACAGGTTGCCGTTATGGGCAAAAATCCAGTATCGCCCCCACAGCTCACGCATGAAGGGGTGGGTATTTTCCAGGCCGACTGAGCCTTGCGTCGCCTTGCGGATATGGGCGATGACATTCTTCGAGCGGATCGGGTATTGGCGGACCAGTTCGGCGACCGGTGAGGTGCTTGAGGGCTGCGGGTCGAGGAAAAGGCGGGTGCCCTTGCCTTCGAAGAACGCGATGCCCCAGCCATCGGAATGCACGTCAGTAGCACCACCCCGCGCCTGAAACCCGCTGAAGGAAAAGCAGATATCCGTCGGGACATTGCAGTTCATGCCCAGCAGTTGGCACATCGCTTACTCCTGTTCGGCCCGCATGGCCGGACGCTTGCCGATCCTGACCTGAACCTCGACGATGTTCTTGCCGCGACGCAGGCGGAAAGCGGAGCGTTCCTCCGGAGTCAGTGCGGCAATCAGGTCGAGCATGACTTGCGGATCCTTGACTGGCTTGCCATCGACCGAGAGCAGCACATCGCCGGGGCGGATGCCGGCTGTGTCGGCCGGGCTGCTGCGCACCACACCCGCAATCAGGGCGCCTTCGTTGTCCGGCAGGCCAAAGGATTCGGCCAGTTCCTGCGTGATTTCCTGGGCCTCGACGCCGATCCAGCCACGGGTCACGGTGCCGGTGCGGATGATCTGTTCCATGATGCTGCGGGCACTGGACACCGGGATGGCGAAGCCGATGCCGAGCGAGCCGCCGGTGCGCGAGTAGATGGCCGAGTTGATGCCGACCAGGTTGCCGTGAATGTCGACCAGCGCGCCGCCGGAGTTGCCGGGGTTGATCGCGGCGTCGGTCTGGATGAAGTTCTCGAAGGTGTTGATGCCGAGGTGCGAGCGACCGAGGGCGGAGACGATGCCCATGGTGACTGTTTGGCCGACACCGAACGGGTTGCCGATGGCGAGCACGACATCACCGACGCGCAGGTTGTCCATCTGGCCGAAGGTGATCGCCGGCAGCTTGTCGGCCTTTATTTGCAGGATGGCGAGATCGGATTCCGGGTCGCTCCCGACGATTTTCGCCTTGTAGGTCTTGGTGTCGTTGAGCGAGACCTGGATGTCGTCGGCGCCTTCGATGACGTGGTAGTTGGTCAGGATGTAGCCGTTGGGGCTGACGATGACGCCGGAACCGAGGCCGGAGTTACGCTGCGGCTGACCTTCCGGGCGGTCGCCAAAGAAATGGCGGAAGATTGGGTCATCGAACAGCGGGTGGCGCTGCTGCTTGATTTCCTGTGTCGTGTAGATGTGTACTACCGAGGGCAAGGCGGCGCGTGCCGCATCGCGATAGGAGCCCGGTGTGCTCTTGATCTCGTCGCCGGTGGTCGGCGCTTCCTGGAGTGCAACGACACCCTGTCGTTGCGGCAGCCATTCCGGTTTCAGCGTGGAGACGACGAACAGAATGGCGAGCGCAACGGTGACCGTTTGTGCAAAAATCTGCCACAACCTCTGCATGGATATTGTCTCGAATGAAGCGTGAAGAATTGGTGGACTATCTGGATGGGCTGTTGGTGCCCGGAAAGTTCCGGGATTATTGCCCAAACGGCCTGCAAGTGGAAGGATGTAGCGAGATCACCCGTGTCGTGGCCGGCGTCACAGCCAGCCAGGCTTTGCTGGATGCGGCGATCGAGCGGCATGCCGATGCCATTCTGGTGCACCATGGTTATTTCTGGAAAGGCGAGGATGGCCGGGTCACCGGTATCCGGCGCCAGCGGCTGGCCAGTCTGCTGGCCAACGACATCAACCTGCTGGCTTATCACCTGCCGCTGGATGCACACCCGGAACTGGGTAACAACGCCCGATTGGCGCGCCTTTTGGGCTTTTTGCCCGAGGGGCGTTTCGGCGAACAGGATATTGCCTGGCTGGGGGCGCTCGCCGAGCCTTGCGATTTGTCTTCATTGGTGAGCAGGGTTGCCGGTGTGCTCGGCCGCCAGCCGCTGGTGGTCGGTGGTGGTGATCGACTTATCCGTCGCATCGGCTGGTGCTCGGGCGGGGCGCAGGGTTATTTCGAGCAGGCGATCGCGCTCGGTGTCGATGCCTACTTGTCTGGCGAAATTTCAGAGCAGACAGTGCATCTGGCCCGGGAGAGCAAGGTTGCCTATCTGGCAGCCGGCCATCACGCGACCGAGCGCTATGGGGTGCAAGCGCTAGCCGAGCATCTGTCCCAACAGTTTGGGATTGCCTGCGAGTTCGTTGATCTCGACAATCCTGTTTGACGAAATTTAGCTGCAGCGTTTGAGACCGTAGGCTTCCACCAGAATACGCATGAGCAAGGCGATTTCCTCAACGACTTCCAAAGGGAAGCCGTTGCGTTGCCCCATTCGGGTGTCGTGGACGAGACTGAACAAATAATCGACGCTGTCTTGGGTGCCCCAGAGTCGGGATGCCTTTTGAATGACGTGCGGGAAGTCTTCCAGTGTTTTCAGTCCGGAGATGGGGGTTGTCGAGTCATTCCAGGCTGGAATCTCGGTATTGAAGTGGCGGCGCATCTTTTCCGCCAGTGCTTCAAACTCCTGGCGCATGCCACCTCGGCGGTAGAGGTCGAGCAACATGCTCCATGGCTCAATACTCCTGGGTAGCGTCTCGTCAATGTGTGCCGCTAGAGTGTCGGCTGCGCCACGCAGGCGCCCAAAGGAGAGCATGATTTCCGCCAGTTCCAGCAGCGAGTGATCGTCTTCCACCTGCATTTCGTCCGGGTTGGGGGCGCTGGCTGAGACTGGGCTTTCTTCAGGCGATGGCGGCAGGGATGGCTTGATGACTTGCGGGCTTGAGTCAGATGTTTCGCTTTCTGTGATGTCGAATACGTCCGTCGTTTCTTGTGTGGCCGGGCGCGCTGCGTCGCGATGCTGGGCGAAGAGCAGTGGCGCTTCTTCCTCTCCCGGATAACGATGGCGACGTCCCAGGTATTGGGCAAGACCGACTGAAATGGCCGCGCCGAGGGCTGCACTCAACAGCAATTCAAGCCAGTTGGCTTTCGCTGGGGCGTTGGCAGGCAGCGCGGGGGCACTGGTCGCCGCTACAGCAGCCTGGGGCGCCTGCGCCCGCTGCAATTTGCCTTGTGCTTCAATGGCCTTGGTCGCCAAGTCCAGGGCTTGATCCATTTTTTCCACTTCCTGCGTCAGCAAATGCAGGGTGGTTTCAAGCTTGAGAAGGCGCTGTTCGGTCTCGGCCAGTGACAGGAGCGCAGAATTTCCTTTTTCGCGCGGCTTGGTCTCCTCTGGCGCAGCGCCCACGAGCAGTTGGTCCATGCCTTTCGTTGGCGGGGTGTTTGGCCTGGGCTTGCTGCGTGGTACAACTGGCTTTGGTGACGTTTCCTCAAAGCTTGTCGCTTGCGTCGATGCACGAGAGGGGCTTTCTCTTTTCTCGGCGCCGACCTGCTTGCTTGCCGGAATGCGAACAATGGAGCCCTCTCTGAGTACGGTGTCTGGGGCGAGGTCCGGATTGGCTCGTTTTAGGGCGGCAATCAGGCGCTGACGTTCGGAAAGAGTGGCTGGCGCCTGGGCGTCGGCAATGTCCTCGAGCGTGTCGCCCTCGCGGGCATGCCATTCCGCAAATTTGGGCTGTTTACCTCTTGGCGTGGCAATGGCGCCTGAAGACGCAGGGATTTCTGCCTGCGCAAATGGCGCTTCCGGCATCAGCACGTAGTCGCGCACAATGTCGTAACCGCAGCCCGCTTGCAGGGAGATCGCGAAAATGGGTTCGCTGACCGGTCGGGTGCCCAGAATGTGCAAGACATAATTCTGACCGCGGCGGATCAATCTTGTCTTGGCTGCAGTGATCACCGGCAAGTCGGAGCCACGGATTGATGCCAGGGAAAAACAGGCCGTAATGGGTTGTTCTTCTGCTGTCGCCAGAATCGGCACTTCAGCCAGGAGCGCTTCGCCGATACGTGACTGAAGCGTGATTTCCCCGAATCCGATGGCGTTTCCGACGCCAGGAGCAAGTGCGGCGGTCAGTGCGACAATGCTCGTCAGTTTGCTTCTCATGTTGTTTCTCTCTGTTTATTTTGTTTTTCCCATTTTTTTAAAATCTAACACTTGGGTAGCGAGTTTGGGGTGAAATATTGCACACTTTCGCTCAGCCCGATTTTTACGAAAGCCTTGAGATGGACTTCGTTTTTGCTCCCCACGCAGTTCCTGTGCTGCCGGTACTCGGTACCGAGCAGCGTTTTCCAGTACGCCGGGTTTTTTGCGTCGGCCGTAACTATGCCGATCATGCTCGCGAAATGGGTGCGGTCGATCAGGCCGAAGGCCGTGAGCCGCCATTTTTCTTCACCAAGCCGGCCGATGCGGTGGTTGGCGGGACAGGAGAGCTGAGCGTCAAGTATCCGCCGCAAACCAGCAACCTGCACCATGAGGTGGAAATGGTCGTGGCGCTGGGGGCGGGGGGGGAGAATGTTGCGGTCGATGCGGCAAAGGGCCTGATCTTCGGTTACGCCGTCGGCCTTGACTTGACGCGACGCGACATGCAGGCCAAAGCCAAGAGCAAGAGCCATCCGTGGGACATGAGCAAGGGCTTCGACCAGTCAGCTGTCGCCGGTGTGATCACCCCGGTGGCACTCAGCGGTTATCCCGAAGCGGGCCGTATCTGGCTGAAAGTGAATGGTCAGATTCGCCAGGAGGGTGACTTGTCAGCCATGATGTGGACGGTGGCGGACATCATTGCCAATCTGTCGACGCTGGTCCGGCTGGAAGCGGGTGATCTGATCTACACCGGAACCCCGGCCGGGGTCGGGCCGCTTGTTCGGGGCGATGTGCTGGAAGCGGGTGTCGATGGCTTGTGTCCGCTACAAGCGCAGATTCGTTAGTGGCAAATCGCCCGCTCCGTTGCCGTTTCTGGCAAGGAGCGGGGCTTCAGGGGGCGTCGGAATTCTTCGCTTGATACAGGGGAGGGGGCGGATGTCCCTGCCTCCTTGAGCAACCACTTATTGACTGGTTTTTTGCAGCCCGGCTGCTCTTCTGCGACGAGTTAGCAGCCCGCAGAGACCTAGGCTACCTAGAATCAGAAGGTCGGTTCCGGGCTCGGGAATGGTGGTGGCCTGGATGACGTATCCGAACGAACCGTATGCCGGGGAGTAGTCCGTAACGGGTGGGGGCATGCTTGGGCTCGCAAACAGTGGGGAGATAATCGGGAGTTGCCAGCTATCACCTCCGGCAAGTTCGATTCCCGAGCTGTTCAACGAACCAGAATCCACCCGTACCATGCCCAAGTTGCCACCGCTACATGACCAATTGTTGCCGAGGGGAATGTCGAAAAAGTCTTGGTAGCATGCGACGCTTGACATGTAGAGCTCCCCATTATTGGACAACGAAAGCTGTAAGGGGAGACCAAATCCAGCATAACTTGGTGCGTCGGTCGATAAGTTGAAATTGCTGAGCTGGAGGCGGCGAATCGCCGGGTTGTAAGGCGAATAAATGATCTCAGCCTCGAAACTGCCCGATAAAGCGTATCGCACCGGTTGCCAGTTCAACTGCCAATAGTTGGTGGGGGGAATGGCTGGCTCTCCAGGGAGGCTTGCGTAATACTCCGAGTAAGCGAATGTCCATACCGGAGCCAGGCTGCTGACATAACTGCTTGCCGGGTTAATCGTGTAGGTCATCGCCGATTGAGCTGGGAGCGCTGCGTAGAGCAGGCAACAGGCCAGTATTTTTTTGATCATGAGTTTTCCCGAAGTCGTGTTCCGGTCGGCTTTGGCAGCAAGCTACTTGCTGGTGGGCCATATCTTAGGAGGCGCCACGATGAGGTTGCGCAAGGGGCAAGTTTTTTGCAGAGGATTTAGCGCACCTAGCGTATTGCTGGGTGCGCTAAATTATCCATAGCAATCTTAATGCCAAATAAATAATCCCAAGCGAATCATTCGTTTGGGATTTTATTTTCTGCCGGCTGTAAATTTTTCCGACAGCAATTTCTCCGGCAGAGGCGCTTTTCGGTAGTATCGGGTGGGCGTTCTGTTGCGTTACTTCGGACGCTTGTCGATCACCCGCTTGGCCTTGCCGACCGAGCGTTCGATGCCACCGACTTCAACAATGTCGATCTTGGCGGAGACGCCGATGTAGGACTTGATGTGGTGCTGCAGGTCGTGTGCCACAAATTCCTTCTCGGCAGCGCTGGCGAATTCGAACTCTGCCTTGATCTCAACATTGACCTTCATCGAGTCGAGGTGGCCGTCGCGGCTGACTTCGATCAGGTAATGCGGCGACAGCTTCGGCTGCTTGAGGATCAGTTCTTCTATCTGCGATGGGAAGACGTTGACGCCGCGTATGATCAGCATGTCGTCGGAACGGCCGGTGATCCGGTCGATACGGCGCATGGAGCGGGAGGTTGGCGGCAGCAGGCGGGTCAGGTCGCGGGTGCGGTAGCGGATGATCGGCATCGCTTCTTTGGTCAGTGAGGTGAAGACCAGTTCCCCCTTGCTGCCTTCGGGGAGCACTTCGCCGGTGATCGGGTCGATGATTTCCGGATAGAAGTGGTCTTCCCAGATCACCGGGCCGTCCTTGCTCTCGGTGCATTCGTTGGCGACGCCCGGGCCCATGACTTCCGACAGGCCGTAGATGTCGATGGCGTCGATGCCGAAGACGTTCTCGATCTCGAGGCGCATGGCGTGCGTCCAGGGTTCAGCGCCGTGGATGCCGATGCGCAGATCGGTGCTGCGCGGGTCGATGCCTTGCCGGCGGAACTCGTCGGCAATGTTCAGCATGTACGAGGGCGTGACCATGATGATGTTCGGCTTGAAGTCGCAGATCAGCTGGACCTGCTTTTCCGTCTGCCCGCCGGACATCGGGATTACCGTGCAACCCAGTTTTTCGGCGCCGTAGTGGGCGCCCAAACCACCGGTGAACAGACCGTAGCCGTAGGCGACATGGACGATGTCGCCGGGGCGGCCGCCGGAGGCGTAGATCGAGCGGGCGATCAGGTTAGCCCAGGTGTCGATGTCCTTCTGCGTGTAGCCGACGACGGTCGGCTTGCCGGTCGTGCCGCTCGAGGCGTGGACGCGGACCACTTTTTCGCGGGGCACGGCGAACATGTTGTAGGGGTAGTTGTCGCGCAGATCCTGCTTGGTGGTGAACGGGAATTTGGCCAGATCGGCCAGCGACTTGAAGTCATCCGGATGCACGCCGGCGGCGTCGAATGAAGCTTTGTAGTGCGGCACATTCTGGTAAACGTGGTTCAGCGTCCACTTCAATCGTTCGGTCTGCAGGGCGACGATTTCGTCGCGGCTGGCATTTTCTATGGCGTGTAGGCCTAGTCTCATTATTCACTCCCTCCTGAACCGTCAATTTTCATATTGTGGAAAAGCGAGGCGCTTGAGCCAGATCAACTCTGTTGGTATTTCCCGGCTAACTGTCTATGCCTATCGACTGGACAGGGCTAAATCAAAGCACCTTGGAATGGGGTCATGCGACAATCTCGCCCCATGTTCGCAACAGCCGTCCGTGGCCTGATCGCCCACGCTTTTCCCATTCTGATTGCCCAGCTGTCCTCCATCGGCATGATGGTGGTCGATACCGCCGTGCTCGGTCATGTCAGCTCGCTCGATCTTGCTGCCGTGGCTATCGGCGGCGGCATTCATGTCTCGGTGGTCTTTGCGCTGGTCGGCATCCTGCAGGCCGTGGCGCCCGTTGTGGCGCATTTGCACGGAGCGAAACGCGACGACGAGGTGGCGGGCATCTTGCAGCAGGGGTTCTGGCTGGCCCTGCTGCTGTCGGTGCCAGGCATTCTTTTCCTGACCCATCCCGGCGTGGCGCTCGGCATGGCCGACATGGACGCGGCGGTCGAGGCCAAGGTGCGGCAATACCTCGGTCTGCTTGCCTGGAGCCTGCCAGCATCGCTGTGCTACCGGACGTTTTGGGCATTCTGCAATGCGCTGGGCAAGCCGCGGGTGCTGATGGGTATCGGCTTTTTCAGCTTGTGTCTGCATGCCGTGCTGGCCTGGGGGCTGGCCTTGCAGGGCTGGCTCGGCGAACCCCTCGGCGTGGTCGGTTGTGCCCTGTCAAACGTACTGATCGGCTGGCTGGCCTGTCTGAGCGGCGGCGCCTACCTGGCTTTCGGGCCGTTGGGGAAGCGTTACCAGCCGTTTGCCGACTGGCAGTCGCCGCGCTGGCCGATCTGGCGGGAACTGCTGCGCATCGGTGTGCCGATGGGCTTGTCCAATCTGGTTGAAATTACTTCTTTCACCCTGATCGCCCTGTTCGTCGCCTCGCTCGGCGCGCCGGTGGTGGCCGGGCATCGCATCGTGGCCAATATTTCGGCGCTGATCTACATGCTGCCGTTGTCGCTGGCTATTGCAACGATGGCGGCGCTCGGTCAGGCGGTCGGGGCACGTGACCCGCTGCGGGCCAGGGCGACCATTCGCGCAGGGCTGGTCCTTGCCGCCTGTTCGTCCTCGCTGCTTGGACTCTTGCTCTGGCTGGGGGCGCAGCCGTTGATCAATGCATATACGGATGATCCGGCCGTTCGTGCCGTGGCGCTTGGGCTGGTGGCCTATATCGCCATCTACCAGTTCTTCGATGCGCTACAGACGATTGCCGGCCACTGCTTGCGCGCTTATCGGGTGACTTTCTTTCCGATGCTGGTCCAGACTTTCTGCTTCTGGGGTATCGGCTTGCTTGGCGGTGCCTGGCTTTGCTACCGCTGGCAACCGCCGCTCGGCGTGGCTGGCTTCTGGCTGGCTTCGGTGATCAGTCTGGTTTTCGCAGCCGTCATGTTGCTGCCGCTGTTGGGCAAGGCCATTCAAGCGGCGGAATCGACTCCATAATTATGAATTTTGGCCTGCCGAAGTTTTTTCGGTCTGTGGTAACATTTTGGGCTGAACACGCTATAACCGGGTGGGGTCGGGGGATCGTTCGGCTACTGCTCATTGCTCGCAACTCAACTAAACGCAAGGAAAGCGCATGAAAATTCACGAATATCAGGGCAAACAAATCCTGAAGAAATTCGGCGTTACGGTTCCG
>JAGTRV010000053.1 GCA_018262245.1 Pseudomonadota bacterium
CACATGTGGAAGCAGGCGGTCGAGAAGGCCAAGTCGACCGACACCGACAAGGTCATCGCCGCCATGGCCGGCCAGACCTTCAAGGCACCGTCCGGCATCCTGTCGAAGATGGACGAAAAGAACCACCATCTGCACAAGTCAGTCTTCATCGGCGAAGTGAAGGCCGACGGCCAGTTCAACGTCGTCTGGAAGACCCCCGGCCCGGTCAAGGCCCAACCGTGGAGCCCGTACATCACGGGTAACGACAAGAAGAAGGACGAGCCGGAAGTGAAGTAAGCCGGATCACTCTGTCAGTCGCAAACGAACGGGGGCCAAGGCCCCCGTTTTTCCAGCCATTCACGAAGGAAGCACCATGAACCGCGAAGAAGTCACCGACCTGATCGTCACCCAAAAAGTCAAAAAGAAACTGACCTGGGCCCAACTGGCCGAAGTGGTCGGCCACAGCAAGGAATGGAGCACCGCCGCCCTGCTCGGCCAGATGACGCTGACCGAAGCCCAGGCCAAGGCCGTCGGCGCCGCCCTCGACCTGCCGGAAGAGGCCGTCACGCAACTGCAGGTCGTGCCCTACAAGGGTTCGCTGCCGACTGCCGTGCCGACTGACCCGCTGATCTACCGCTTCTACGAACTGATCAGCGTTTACGGCACCACGTTCAAGTCGCTGATCCATGAAGAATTCGGCGACGGCATCATGAGCGCCATCGATTTCAACATGGACCTGACCCGCGAAGCCGACCCCAAGGGCGACCGCGTCAGGATCACCATGAGCGGCAAGTTTCTGCCTTACAAGACCTACTGAGCAACGCCCCACCGAGTGAAATTTCGCCCGATTTTCCGGAAAGACCCAGGATCCGCAGTTGCTTCCAGGGTCGCGGAAATCGGGCCTGTAGTTGGCTGATGGCTTTTTTGGCCTTTGCTGGTGCCGACGAATCATCAACACCCAGAAAGTCAGTTAACGGATAGCTGGGTATCGTCCCTGCGCGGTGAGCCCTGACTGAGCCATTTCAAGAGCTTATTGAACAGCAGTTTGGGATCGACCGGCTTGGAAATAAAGTCGTTCATTCCCGCCTCCAGGCATCGCTGTTTGTCTTCAACAAACGCGTTAGCCGTCATGGCGAGGATGAGTACATCGCCATACACCGGCAGATGGCGAATGCTTCTCGTCGCCTCAAGGCCATCCATACCTGGCATCTGCATGTCCATCAGGATCAGTGCATAGTTATTGGCGCCTGCCAATTTGAGCGCCTCGATGCCATCTTCGGCAATATCTACCGTCAAACCCACGTCCTCTAGCAGCGAAAGGGTGATCTCCCGATTGATCGGCTCGTCCTCCGCCAGCAATATCCGGCGCCCGGCAAAATTCGTCTTGAGTTGCATCTCGGCATCGGTGACTGGTGAGAACTGGGGTTCGGCAACCTGAGCCGGGCCTTTCCTGAGCCGGACCGTGAACCAGAATGTACTACCTCGTCCTAACGTGCTTTCAGCACCCGAGTCGCCCCCCATCATCTCGGCCAGCTTCTTCGTGATAGCCAGTCCCAAGCCTGTACCGCCATATTTTCGCGTGGTGCTGTTGTCAGCCTGTTCGAAGGCAGAGAACAGTTTTGGCAGCACCTCGGGCGCGATGCCTATGCCCGTATCCCGGACCTCGAAACGCAATACGGTGCTAATCGCATTCTCATCAACAGGATGGACACGCAGGGTAACACTACCCGTTTCAGTAAATTTGACCGCATTGGTGGTGTAATTGAGCAAGGCCTGCTGCAAACGCGTAGCGTCGCCCAACAGGCCTTTCGGCAGCAATTCGATTTCGCAGAGCAGTTTGATGTGCTTGGCCTCAGCTCTATCGTGCAGCAATGAAAGCACGTTGCCCAGGATACTTTCCACCTTGATCGGAGATTCTTCGATCTCGAATTTGCCGGCTTCAATTTTGGAAAGCTCCAGAATTGCGTTGATGATGTTCAGGAGATGGGTGCTGGCGCCTTCGAGTTTTTCGAGTTGCTCGGACTGTTTTGGTGACAACCCCCCGCGCCGGATGAAATGAGCCATGCCGGCAATGGCATTCAAGGGAGTTCGTATTTCATGGCTCATGTTGGCAAGGAAGGCACTCTTCGCCATATTCGCGTTTTCGGCGGCGTCTTTGGCCAGCAAGAGTTCCTCGGTCCGTTCTTCGACCAGTTGCTCCAGGTGGAGTCGGTGGTTTGCCAATTCCTGAGCGGTATTCTTGCGTTCCGTAATGTCGGTATAAATACCAAGAACCCCGATTACTTCACCATCCCCGGTGTGTAGCGGGACCTTTGAGGTACTCAGCCAGATGGTATGGCCGTCTGGCGTGGTTTGCGGTTCCTCAAAGTCAATTTTCGGGATGCCCGAAACCATCACCGCCTGGTCGTCGGCCCGGTAGAGCTCTGCCTGCTCACGCCAGCTCAATTCGAAATCGGACTTGCCAATCAACTCATCCGGTGAGGTCAAGCCGGCGTCGAGAGCAAACAGGCTGTTGCAGCCCAGATATCGACAGTCCTTGTCTTTCCAGAATACGCGAAGCGGAGTGTGCTCGATGACGGACTGAAGGAGCTCTTTCTGCTTCTTCAGTTCATCGGCATTTCCTCGATGCTGTCGCAGCAACTCACCCAACTTGGCGGTCATCGAATTGATGCCGCGCTGCAGCTGCCCAAGTTCATCTTCCAAGGAAACCGGAATCCGGGCATCGATCGCGCCATCCTCGACTTTTTTCAGGACATCGAGTGACAGCTTGACGCGACGAGTAATGAGGTGTTGAGCGATCAGCACGATGGCAGCCGAACTGAGCAATATGAACAGTAACGAACCGATTTGACCCCAGAGGGCTACGGAGCGTTTCTGTGCATTCAGTGCAGCCGTACTGATCGTGATTATCGTTATGTAGAGGGGGGGGGCTCCATTCGCAGTGCCGTGTATGTGCCTGATGCTGCATAGGCTGTCCGGACCGATGACGAACTGCTCATCAGCGGCTGAAGCATCCAGCCATCGGGGATCGATATCCGAAACATTCCTGGCCTCCTGGCCAAGCTGAGAGGCATCGGTAGATACGATGACTCGCCCGTTGCCCCCAACAACTATTCCCTTCAAATAGGGCGCACCCAGCAGTTCGCTCATAAATGAAACACGCGAAATGGCACTTACTGCCAGTTCGTCTCCAGCGATCATTTGGCCGACAAGGCTAAGACGCGAATGGATGTTCGTGTCCAGGGCTGTATTGAAGCGATCAATATAAAACGCTCCAAGCACACCAAAGGCAGCAACTTCGACACCAATAACCAGAAATGCGATACGCGAGATCAAGCCAAGCCTGAACATGAAGTAGCCTTTTATTTTGCGTAATGTGGTGTATCTGCCAGCAATTCCAGACGGGTTGTCCGTTCGGGTTCATAGCGGACTTGCTCAGGAGGGATATGCCCAACGATCTCGATACCTTGTTCAGGCCGACCAGCAATGGGATTCCAGCGAGCGATGTAAATGCTTTGCTGGACGTGGTGACTGTTCGGGTCCATGAATGCTGCGGCATCCTGCATACGCTCCTTGGCAGTTGCCTTGTAGTTTTCGAGTTGCTGGATGACCGCATGGCTATCTGTGCTGCCGGCCTGCTCGATAGCGACGAGCAACGCCTTTGTAGCGAGATAGGCTGCATGAGTGACATCTCCCGGATAGTTGAGCTTGGTATGACCATAGCGTTTCCGGTAACGCGCGACGAAGTCTGCGGTTCCCGGGGTTTTCAGATTCCAGGCCCACGTGGTACCGAATAACGGTCGTGGCGTTCCTGGGGCGGGATATAGCTCTTCCCAGTCCACCTCGCCAACGATCCAGAACTGCTTTTCGAGTACCTTCGGATCAATCTGTGAAAACAGCTTGATCTGGTTGTCACCACTGATACTGACGGCGACGACATCAGCCGGCGTGGCAGCCACTTTTCTCAGAATCTCGACAGGATCGGGTAGCGTCTCCAGCGTGACAACCTCACCAACTACCGTCCCTCCATACTCAGCGATATAGGGGCGCATGGCTAGCGCATTGCTGCGACCGAATTCATTGTCCTCAGTCAACAGCAGGACCCGCTTTGATTTGCGATTGGCCAGCGCATACTTCAGGAGCGCTCGGTTGAAGTTCGCGCCATGAGCGTCGAAGGCAAACTTTGTACGGTGGGCGTTCTCGACCGATTCAGAGGGCGCCGATGAATTGGTGTTGATGTAGATCACACCGTATTTCTGGCAGACCGCAGACATGCTCGCAGCGACGCCAGAAGCAAGCGCTCCGACCATGAACCCAACCTTGGTCTGTGTAATGAGTTCCTCGGCAACCGAGGCTGCACGCTTGGGATCGAGACCGGGGTCACGTGAGACGAGTACGACTTCCCGGCCCAGGACACCGCCACGAGCATTGAATTCGTCGATTGCCATCTCGGCGCCACGCCGATCGGATTCGGCATGCAAGGAAAATCGCCCGGTTGTAGGCGCTGTATGGGCAATGATAATTGGCGATGCCGTTGGCGCAGCGCATACCCCCGGCATTGCTCCCCCCAGAAGGACGAGAGACAGGAGAGAAAATCCCAAAAACCGCTTCATTGATCGCTTCACGCAAATAACCATAATCAAAACATGGTCACAATATAGCAAACTGGAATGAAATCAGAGCATATCGGAAAGCCGAGCCTGGATCACTGAACGCGTTGAAGCCCCCAGAATTTTGTGCGTCGCGAGGCCACGGCCTTCAAGATGGAGTGGTCGGGCGTGGCAATTCGGTCGATTTGACGCTTCGCCTAGCCTGCTGCCAGAGGAGGCCATCAACTTAACTTCGGCAAGGTTCTCCAATCATCCTGGCCGAGTGATTTCTTGCCGATTGGATGGCGGTTTGTAACCTACTTACTAACTGATATCGATGGAAATAAGGGTAAGCGCTATTGTCAAACAGGAGCGCCAAGCTACGTCCCTACAAGATCTACTCAATATTGGCGGAGGCATCGCACTCAGGCAACCCGGATGCCTCCGCAGATCACCCTACACCCGCAGCAGTGCCTTGATCAGGCGCTCCGACAACTGGTCTTCGGTGAATTGCGGATTATTGGGTGGGTAAAGCGAGTTTTCTTCAATCTCGAAACCTTGTGCCTGCGCCAGAGCGCGGAGTTCCTTGATCTTCTGGCAAGCCTTCAACTGGGCGCCCAGCTCGGGATCGGCCTTGGCTTTTTCTGAAAAGGCCTTGATCGGTGCAACGGACATGATTTCTCCTTGAGTTAAAACGAAGTGAACATTTGTTTCAGCGAGCAGATCAGGCCGGGTAGTCGAGCGTCTCCGGATCGTCACTGCCGTTCTGGATGACCGCCTGAGCCAGGCGACCATCCGGGTGGTAGTGGTAGTCGTGACAAACCTCGATCTCGCCATAAACCACCTTCTCGCAGCGCCTTAAGCACCCGCCATCATCGAAGGCGCCTCGGTAAAAGGTATTGCGGTTGCGCATGTCATCCACGGCGAGTTCGCCGACCAGATTGAGTGGCAGGCGAGCCCCGCTGTAGCTCGTGAAATAGCGGATCGTATGATCGGTGGGGGTCATGGCAGGCTCAGGATTGTCGGGTTGACCACAAAAACCAGCAAAAAAGCGGGTTAGAGACTGAGTTAGCAAATTCAGGACCAAGGCGCCCCCGGCTAACTCCCCTTCCCTTGCCCCCACTACGCAATTCATCGTATTTCTGATCTCCGGCCCGCCCCGTAACCTGTCGTTGCACTGCACAAACTGCGGACGGACCATTGATGAAAAAAACTCTAATTGCTTTACTGCTCAGCCTCGGCAGCCTGTCGGCGCAAGCGGCGCTCGACCCGGCGCAGGTGCGCCCGCTGGCGGCTGAAGACTCCAGCGACAAGGTGGCGGCCATCCGCCAACTGACACAGACCGCCGATCCGGACGCCGTGCGCGTCCTCAAGGCGATGGCCGAGGACAGCCTGTTCCTGGCCGGCGACAAGGTCGTGATCATCGACGGCGACAAGGCTTTCGACGGCGCGACCGGCGAAGCGATCAAGATGCCGGCCAACCCAGAGTCGCCCACCGTCAATAACCGCATCCGTGGCGAACTGGCCAGCGCACTGGCCGCCCTGAAGCTGTTCGATGCTGACGTCAGCGTGCGCCTCGCCTCCGCGCAGAAGCTGCAAAGCCAGGTGACCCCGGAAATGGCGCCGCTGCTGGCCCGGGCGCTGGAAAAGGAAAGCGACGCGCAGATCAAGGCGCTGCTCGTCCTCGCCCACGCCCAGGCCAACCTGGCCAACACCGACCCGGCAGCCCGCCTCGCCGCCGTCAAGGCACTGGCCGAAACGTCCTCTCCTACCATCAAGAGCGTCCTTCTGCCGCTGACCAATAAGGCCGGCGAGCCGGACGACAAGGTGCGCTACGAAGCCATCGCCGCGGTCAAGGCCATCGACAGCCGGCTGGCCATTGCCGAAAACGTCGGCCGCGCCTTCTCCGGCCTCTCGCTGGGCAGCATCCTGCTTCTCGGTGCACTTGGGTTGGCTATCACCTATGGCGTCATGGGCATTATCAACATGGCGCACGGCGAACTGCTGATGGTCGGTGCCTACGCCACCTACGGGATGCAGACGCTGTTCCGCGCCTATTTCCCGAACGCCATCGACTGGTATCTGCCGGCCGCCATCCCGGTCGCCTTCTTCGCCGCCGCGCTGGTCGGTGTGGTCATGGAACGCACGGTCATCCGCTGGCTCTACGGTCGCACGCTGGAAACCCTGCTCGCCACCTGGGGCCTGTCGCTGGTCCTGATCCAGTCGGCGCGCGTGCTGTTCGGCGCGCAGAACGTCGAAGTGTCGAACCCGAGCTGGATGTCGGGCGGCATCGAAGTCATGCCCAACCTGATCCTGCCGTGGAACCGCATCATCATCGTCGGCTTCGCGATGTTCGTCCTCTTCCTCGTCTGGGTGCTGATGAACAAGACGCGCCTCGGCATGTTCGTCCGCGCCGTGACGCAAAACCGCCCGATGGCCGGCTGCGTCGGCGTGCCGACCTCGCGCATCGACACCATGGCCTTCGCGCTGGGTGCTGGTATCGCCGGGCTGGGCGGTGTCGCGCTCTCCCAAATCTCCAACGTCGGCCCGGACATGGGGCAGGGCTACATCGTCGATTCCTTCATGGTCGTTGTCGTCGGCGGCGTCGGGCAACTCGCCGGTGCGGTGTGGGCGGCGCTCGGCCTGGGCATCTTCAGCAAGCTGCTCGAAGGCTGGGTCGGGGCAGTCATCGCCAAGATCAGCATCCTCGTCTGCATCATCATCTTCATCCAGAAGCGTCCGCAGGGCATCTTCGCCCTCAAGGGCCGCTTCGTCGAGTAAGGCTGAAACCCAATGCGCAAACCTCTCACAATCCGCATCCTGTCCGCGCTGGACAAGAAAAGCTGGATCGCCCTCGGCATCTTCCTCGCCCTCGCGCTGGTCGTCATTCCGGTCCTCCACCTCAACTTCCCGGAAGACAGCGCCCTGCACGTCTCGACCTACGCCATCACGCTGATCGGCAAGATCATGTGCTACGCGCTGGTGGCAGTTGCCATGGACCTGATCTGGGGCTACGGCGGCATCCTGTCGCTAGGCCACGGGCTGTTCTTCGCGCTCGGCGGCTACGCCTTCGGCATGTACCTGATGCGCCAAATTGGTCGCGACGGCTCCTACGGCGCCGACCTGCCCGACTTCATGGTCTTCCTCGACTGGAAGGAGCTGCCGTGGTTCTGGGTCGGCAGCGACAGCTTCGGCTGGGTCGCCTTCCTGGTCATGGCCGTACCGGCCGTCGTCGCCTTCGTCTTCGGCTACTTCGCCTTCCGCTCGCGGATCAAGGGCGTCTATTTCTCGATCATCACCCAGGCCCTGACCTACGCCGCGATGCTGCTCTTCTTCCGCAACGAAACCGGCTTCGGCGGCAACAACGGTTTTACCGATTTCAAGCGGGTGCTCGGCTACAGCATCACCTCCTCCGAAACCCGGCTGGTGCTGTTCGGCCTGACCGCCATCACGCTGGCTGCCACGCTGGTCTTCGCCGCCTGGTTGGTCAAATCCAAGTTCGGCCGCGTGTTGACCGCCATCCGCGATGCCGAAAGCCGCATCATGTTCATCGGCTACAACCCGCTCTGGTACAAGCTGACCATCTGGGTCATTTCGGCCGTGCTCTGTGGCATTGCCGGCGCGCTCTACGTGCCGCAGGTCGGCATTATCAACCCCTCGGAAATGAGCCCGGCCAACTCGATCGAGATCGCCATCTGGGTCGCCGTCGGCGGGCGCGGCACGCTGATCGGGCCGATCATCGGCGCCTTCGTGGTCAATCTCGCCAAGAGCTGGTTCACGGTCAGCTTCCCCGAATACTGGCTGTTCTTCCTCGGCCTGCTGTTCATCGTCGTGACGCTGATGCTGCCGCAAGGCCTGGTCGGCCTGTGGAAGAAACTGATGGCGAAGAAAGGAGACGCAGCATGCTGAATACCGTCAATATTTTTGAGGACGACCGCCCGGAAGGCAGCGACGGCGCCGACCAGATGGGCCACTTCGTCACCGGCGAGCTCGATCTGTCGCACGGTGTTGCCCTCTACCTCGAAGACATCACCGTCAGCTTCGACGGCTTCAAGGCGCTGAACAACCTCAACCTCGAAATCAACGCCGGCGAGCTGCGCTGCATCATCGGCCCGAACGGCGCCGGCAAGACGACGATGATGGACGTCATCACCGGCAAGACGCGCCCCGATTCCGGCAAGGCCTTCTTCGGCCAGTCGATCGACCTGACCCGCCTGACCGAGCCGGAAATCGCCCACGTCGGCATCGGCCGCAAGTTCCAGACACCGACCATCTTCGAGCAGCACACGGTGTTCGAAAACCTCGAACTGGCCATGAAGACCGACAAGCGCGTCTGGAAAAGCCTGATGGCCTGGCTGGCTGGCGACGAGCGCGACAAGATCGCCGAAACCCTGCGCCTGATCCGCCTCGACGGCGAAGCCGATCGCCAGGCCGGCCTGCTCTCACACGGCCAGAAGCAATGGCTGGAAATCGGCATGTTGCTGATGCAGGAACCGAAGCTGCTGCTGCTCGACGAACCGGTCGCCGGCATGACCGATGACGAGACGATGCGCACCGCCGAACTGTTCGTTTCGCTGGCCGGCAAGCATTCACTGGTCGTCGTCGAACACGACATGGCCTTCGTCGAGAAGCTCGGCGGGCTAGTCACCGTGCTGCACGAAGGCTCGGTGCTGGCCGAAGGCGATCTCGCCACCGTACAGAATGACCAGCGCGTCATTGAAGTTTATCTGGGACGTTAAGAAACCATGCTCACCATCGAAAATCTCAACCAGGCCTACGGCGGCAGCCACATCCTGCGTGGCCTCAGCTTCGAAGTGAAGACCGGCGAAGTCACCACCCTGCTCGGCCGCAACGGCGTCGGCAAGACGACGCTGCTCAAGTCGCTGATGGGGCTGGTCAAGACCAAATCCGGCTCGATCACCTTCGACGGCAAGGACATCACCCACCTGCCGCCACACGAACGCGTCAAGGCCGGCATCGGCTTCGTGCCGCAAGGCCGCGAGATCTTCCCGCGCCTGACCGTCGAGGAAAACCTGCTGATGGGCCTCGCCACCAAGCCAGGCAGCACACCCATCCCGCAACGCATCTTCGACATGTTCCCGGTCTTGAAGCAGATGATGCACCGCCGCGGCGGTGACCTCTCCGGTGGCCAGCAACAGCAACTCGCCATCGGCCGCGCCCTGGCCATGGGCCCGAAACTGCTGATCCTCGACGAGCCGACCGAAGGCATCCAACCCTCGATCATCAAGGACATCGAACGCGCCATCCGCATGCTGGCCGAAACCGGCGAAATGGCCATCCTGTTGGTCGAGCAATACTACGACTTCGCCGAATCGCTGGCCGACCAGTACCTGCTGATGGAACGCGGCGAATTCATCATGCGCGGCAAGGGCGAAACGATGCCGCAGGATGGGGTCAGGGAGGCGTTGGCGGTTTGATCAATTGTCAGCGTCCGACCCATTGCTGCCGGTCAAGTGAGCGAAGCTTCAACGGCAGTTTTTGGAGTGGAGCTGCCGCTTAGGGCGCCTGTCCACCGAGCCCAGGTCGGCCTTTTGGACTGTGTCGTCGGTTTGTTTTCCGAAAGCTGCCAATCCAATTCGACTCATACTCGATATCGGAGACATTCGACCAAAAGGCTAAATGCTGGTGAAGACTGCCGGCTGGTCGGGTAGTAAAGGTGATATCCGGGATATGGCTGGCACCAATCCTCCAGCACAGAAATCAGTTTCCCGCTGGCGATTTCCTCTTTTGCCATGTCAGCAGGGAGGTAAGCCAGGCCGCACCCGGCAACGGCCGCACGCAGAATGTGAGAACCCATATTGAACGTCCACTGCCCCTCGACGTGTGCTTTCAACGGGTTTCCATCCTTCTCGAATTCCCAAACCATGCAGCTGTCGTGGGTTGGCAGTCGGAGATTGATGCACTTGTGTCGGGAAAGATCCTGGGGGGTTTGCGGCGGTGAGTGGCGAGAGAAATACTCCGGCGAACCAACAACCGCTATCCGTAGATCGGGGCCGATCCTCACGGCCACCATATCCTTTTCGACCTGGTCACCAAGACGGACGCCGGCATGAAAGCGCTGGGCAACGATATCGGTCATCCCGTAATTGACGTTTATCTCGACCCGGATTTCCGGGTAGTCCTGCAATAGTCCCTGCAGGCGAGGCCAAAGCACGGTGTTGGCTGCGTGTTCTGCGGTCGTGATGCGGATCAGGCCACTGGGCTTGTTTCTCAGCTCACTTAATGCAGCCAGTTCGTTATCGATTTCTTCCAGGCGCGGGGCAACGCTCTCCAGCAGCCGGCTCCCTGCTTCAGTAGGCGACACACTCCGCGTGGTGCGCGCCAGCAAACGAACCCCGAGCCGGGTTTCCAGACTGCGAATCGTATGGCTCAGGGCCGATTGGGATATGCCTAATTGCGCAGCTGCGCGGGTGAAGCTTCGTTCACGCGCCACTGCAATGAACGAAACAAGATCGCTAAAGTCGCCGGCAGCCATTTATCAGTCCCATGCATAAACCCATGCTGATTTTAGCGTATTAACAAATCAATCGGTCGAAACTACATTGACGAACATCAGCACACGCAGCGGTGTGCTTCTGAATTCAGCAAGGAGATTCGTCATGAAAAAGCGCATTCTGGGAAACAGCGGTCTTGAGGTATCGGCACAGGGCCTCGGTTGCATGTCCATGACTTCTGCCTACGGTCCGGCCGGCGACAAAGCGGAAATGATCGAGCTCATCAGCAAGGCGGTCGATCTGGGCGTTACGTTCTTCGACACGGCCGAAGTCTACGGCCCATTCGTCAATGAAGAATTGTTGGGTGAAGCGCTTGCTCCTTTCAAGGGACAAGTGGTCATCGCCACGAAGTTCGGCTTCGATCTCGATCCGGCGACAGCGCAGCGCACTGGCGGGCTTAATAGCCGCCCGGAGCACATCAAGGCCGTCGCCGAAGCCTCACTGAAGCGTCTCAAGGTCGATGCGATTGACCTCTTCTACCAGCATCGCGTTGATCCTGGCGTTCCCATCGAGGATGTGGCCGGTGCCGTGAAGGAGTTGATCGCCGAGGGTAAAGTGAAGCATTTCGGTTTATCCGAGCCGGGCATCGATACGGTTCGCCGCGCCCATGCCGTGCATCCGGTAACCGCCGTCCAAAGCGAGTATTCGTTGTGGTGGCGCGGTCCAGAAGCTGAGTTACTACCAACTCTCGAAGAACTGGGCATCGGTTTTGTCCCGTTCAGTCCGCTCGGCGCCGGTTTCTTGACTGGAAAAATGGATGAGAACACCCGTTTCGAGAGTAGCGATTTCCGTTCGATGGTGCCGCGCTTTTCCCCGGAAGCCCTGAAGGCCAACGTCGCGTTGGTTGCGCTGATTCGGGATGTCGCCAACAGCAAAGGCGTGACGCCTGCCCAGATTGCACTCGCCTGGCTGCTGGCACAGAAGCCATGGATCGTTCCGATTCCCGGCACCACGAAACTGCATCGACTTGAAGAGAACTTGGATTCCGTTGCAGTCGAATTGACCGCTGACGACTTGCAGCGAATCGAATCTGCCGCCGCGAAACTCCATCTGGAAGGTGCGCGCCTGCCAGAGTACGCGCTGAAAATGACCGGACTGTGATCGTCGCCATGGATCATCTTTCGCTCACGGAGATCAAACAACGACAAGGCTCGGTGCTCGCCATCATCATGGCGAGCTACCTGATGATTGTCATCGACATCTCGATCGTCATCACGGGCCTCCCGAAGATCAAGGACGCCCTCGGCTTCTCGCCGGCCAGCCTTTCCTGGGTGCAGAACGCCTACACCCTGGCTTTCGGTGGGCTCCTGCTGCTAGGTGCTCGCGCTGGCGATCTTTTGGGCAGGCGCCGGATGTTCATCGTCGGGCTTGGGTTATTTACCTTCGCTTCCCTGGCCATCGGGATGGCTCAATCCCCAAGTTGGCTCCTGGCATTTCGCGCCGTTCAAGGTGTCGGGGCCGCCATTCTGGCACCGTCAACGCTGGCACTGCTATCCATGTACTTTCCCGAAGGGACTGAACGCACGCGAGCCCTCTCGTACTACGCAGCCGCCGCCGGCATCGGTGCGACATTGGGGCTGGTGCTGGGCGGACTCTTTGCCGACCTCGTGTCCTGGCGAGCCGGCTTTTTCATCAACCTGCCCATCGGTATTGGGTTGATGCTGGCAGCGCAACGCCTGGTCGTCGAGACACCGAAGCATTCGGGCCAGTTCGACGTGGCTGGTGCCTTGAGTTCGACGCTGGGCATGAGCTCGTTGGTCTTCGGCATCGTTCATTCGGCCGAAGAAGGTTGGGCCCATCCCTTGACAGCTTGGACCATCGGCGCCGGAATCGCCCTGATGCTCCTGTTCGTTGTCATTGAACGGCGAGCCAAGCAACCCGTTCTGCCCCTGAGGCTGTTTGCCAGCAAAGCGCGCTGCGGCGCCTATGTGGCCCGCATGCTTTTCCTGGGGGGCATGGTGGGATTCTGGTTTTTTGCGACCCAATTTCTCCAGGGGGTGCTGGGCTTCACCCCCCTTGAGGCCGGCCTTGCCTTTTTGCCGGCGACACTACCCCAACTGATCATTGCGATGAGCGTTCCGGGGCTTGTACGCAGGTTCGGGAACACCAAGCTGCTCATTGGCGGCCTGGTATTTTGCATCGCCGGGCTGGCCTTGCTTGGACAGGTAGCGGCCCATACGCCCTACCTGACGGGGGTCGCGCTCCCCATGATTCTGCTCGGCATCGGTCAAGGGGCTGCCTTGGGGCCGCTCACCATTGCAGCCGTAACCGGCGTTGCTGCCGAAGATGCCGGTGCGGCCTCCGGTTTGGTCAATGTGGCGCATCAGTTGGGCGGCTCGCTGGGTCTCGGTGTGCTGGTCGTCATTTATTCAGCGGCATCGTCATCGCTGGTGACCGGCCCGGAGATTCTGGTGCATCGCATTGCCTCGGTCATGGATGCCAGCGCCGTCATGCTCACCCTGTCCTTGGCGGCCGTGCTGACCTTGATTCGGCCGGCACTGCGCCAGACGGTCGAGACATCCAAGTGCGATTTATCCAGCCTCGAACCCGAAGCGGATCTTACGTAGGCTTCTGAAGCGACCCCACAAAACAACCGGGAAAGTATCCATCATGAAAAACACACTCCTCCTGTTGCTGCTGGCGCCTCTTTTATCGCCCTCTGTTGCCGAAGAGGGCCGCGTTGCGGCGAATACATCTGCTGTCGGATCGGTGCATGGTGCCACGGCAACTATTTCGCGTAGCGTTTCGAGATCACCCTACGAAGCGCCCCCTGATCACTTCACCGGCAAAGCCCGCGTCGCCCCGCTTTTTTCTCCGAATGCGCCGGCCAGAGCCTCCGCAGCCTATGTCACCTTCGCACCTGGCGCACGCACCGACTGGCATACGCATCCCTTGGGACAGACGCTGGTCGTGACGGAAGGTAGCGGACTGATCCAGTTCTGGGGTGGCCCCATTCAACGCTTCGAGCGCGGCGATGTCGTGTCGATACCGCCCGGCCAGAAGCATTGGCATGGTGCGACGGCCACGGAGTCCATGACCCACCTGGCCATCCAGGAGCAAGTTGATGGCAAATCGGTAGACTGGCTGGAGAAGGTCTCCGATGCCCAATATCGCAGTACGGCTTCAGCCAAGGGAAGCGCCACCGCACCCTCCGGGCAGCCCTCCCGGGCGCAGCAGTTGATGGGCGATTTTTCTCCGAAGCTGGCTGAACTGACCGACAACGTGCTGTATGGCGATATCTGGGAGCGCCCTGGGCTGTCAAAGCGAGACAGAAGCCTGGCGACAGTTAGCGCGCTGATTGCGCTGAATCGCCCCGACCAACTTCGTTCCCACCTGGCCCTGGCAATCCAGAATGGGGTAACGCGTGAAGAACTTGCCGAACTGATTACCCATCTCGCCTTTTATTCCGGTTGGCCAAGTGCCGTCTCGGCCGTTTCGATCGCCAAAGAAGTGCTGCCGGCCAAGTAGCCCATTACCGAAGGGATTTCCAATCATGACTTCAAACTTACGCAAGAGCGTGCTCACCTTGATGGCCTGCATGCAGTTCGCAGCAGGACTCGCGGTGGCCGAACCGCAGAAGCCGGTTGCACCGTTGGTGATTCAGGAACAAGGCAGTTTTGCCGTGGGCGGTACGGTCGTTCAGAGCCCCGGCAGCTACGATCCGCTCAACCCGGCTTCCGGTGGTCAGACGCTCCACGGCGACCACGCCCGCGTGTTTTACCAAGTCCCGGTCAAGGCCCGACAATTGCCACTCGTGATGTGGCATGGATTCGGCCAGTTCTCCAAGACCTGGGAGTCAACACCGGATGGCCGCGAGGGTTACCAGACCATCTTTCTGCGTCGAGGCTTTGCGACCTATGTGCTCGATCAGCCCCGTCGTGGTTCAGCCGGGCGTAGTACCGTCGCTGCAACGATCAGCGTCACGCCAGATGAGCAGCGCTGGTTCGATACCTTCCGTATCGGCGTCTGGCCGAACTATTTCCCTGGTGTTCAGTTCTCCCGTTCTCCGGAAGCGCTTGATCAGTATTTCCGGGCAATGACACCAGACACGGGCCCCATCGACACGAACGTGACCAGCGATGCCATATCTGCCCTGTTCGACAAGATCGGTGCCGGCATTCTGGTGACTCATTCGCACAGTGGTGGCATGGGTTGGCTGGCGGCCATGAAAAATCCGCGCATCCGGGCCGTCGTCTCCTACGAACCCGGGAGCGGTTTCGTCTTTCCGGACGGCGAGGTGCCGTCAGCAATGCCCAGTGCTGCCGGCAAACTCGAAGGGGTCGGAATTCCTCTCGCCGAGTTCATGAAACTCACTCGGATCCCCATCGTTATCTATTACGGCGACTTCATTCTCAAGGAACCCGTGGCCAATCCCGGCCAGGATGGCTGGCGCGTACGCCTCGCCATGGCCAGGCAATGGGCCGATGCAATCAATCGCCATGGCGGTGACGCAACAGTCGTCCACCTGCCGGCGATCGGCATCCACGGCAACACGCACTTCCCGTTTTCCGACCTCAACAATGTCCAGATCGCCAACCTGATGTCGAAATTTCTTGCCGAAAAGCATCTGGACTGATTTGAACCCGGAATTTGAAATTTCCAGGAGTGATCAACATGAAATCAAAATTAGCTAAAGCAGCGGTAGTAACCGTAACCATTGGTCTTTTTTCGGGAGCTTCCATGGCAGCAGACTACAAACAAAATCCGTTCACGCTGGCCTATGACGGTGCAATTACCGAAAACGTCAAAGGCAAAGTGAACATTCATTCTGTGACTTACAAGCTTGGCGGCATCGATATTTCCGCCAACGTATATACCCCCGCGAACTATGACGCCACCAGGAAATATCCGACGGTGGTGGTTGCCCACCCCAATGGTGGCGTGAAGGAACAAGTCGCCGGCTTGTATGCCCAACGCTTGGCTGAACACGGCTATATCACCATCGCGGCGGATGCTGCGTACCAGGGCGCCAGCGGTGGCATGCCGCGCAATGTTGACAAGCCCGCCCACCGGATTGAAGACATACACGGCATGGCCGACTTCATCAGCCAGTACGGAGGTGTCGACACGGCGCGCCTTGGCTTGCTGGGCATTTGTGGCGGTGGTGGCTATTCGCTGGCGGCTGCTCAAACAGACAAGCGTTTCAAGGCATTGGCAACATTGAGCATGTTCAACTCCGGACGTGTGCGCCGCAATGGCTACGTCGATTCGCAACGGGCCACCATCCAGCAGCGCTTGCAGCAGGCCTCGCTTGCCCGTACACAGGAAGCCGCCGGCGGAGAAGTGCTCTACTCGGGGGATGCCAATCTGAGTGACGAGCAGATCGCCAAGCTGCCGTTTGATCTGTATCGGCAGGGTTACGAGTATTACTGGAAAACCCACGCTCATCCCAACTCGACCTTCAAGTACACCACGAGCAGCTTGCTGGATCTCATGCGCTGGGACGCCACCGATCGCATCGAATTGATCGACAAGCCCTTGCTGATGATTGCCGGTAGCAAGTCGGACAGCCTGTACATGACCGAGGAGGCCTTCCCGAAAGCCACTGGTACAAAGGACAAGGAGTTGTTCATCATCGATGGTGCCACGCACATCGAAACCTACTGGAAGCAGCCCTACGTGAATCAGGCGGTGGAGAAGCTGACCGAGTTCTACGGAAAGTCGCTCTGAGACAATTGGGTTAGGACCTCATATCTGAGTGGCCGGTAGTTGCCTTACGAGTTCCCACAAGCGGTATCCGGCAGGTAGCGACCCAATCCGGTCAGTCAGCCATTTCCAGATTCTGCGAATTGGAGTGCCGCGAAGCGGCCGTTGGCGACCTCACCCAATCGGCCATGAGCAGTCATTGAGAATTTGCCCCGATAGCGGGCATCCGAGCAGCCCTCTTGGCGTCCGTATTATTGAAGTTGTTATACGGACTTGTCGGAGGCCACTTCCTAGCCCCACAAGCGATTCCGAAAGCATAATGTCCGCATGTATATCAATTCACCTATTGACCCCGCGGGTCCATTTAATAACTGTTAGGCCCTAAGAGGTAAATCAATTGCAAATCGCTCTGGTCAACGATGAGCCAACCGAGGCCTTCTCGAAAGGGCGTGGAACGTGTGCCCAGTGCGGTTCCGAAA
>JAGTRV010000054.1 GCA_018262245.1 Pseudomonadota bacterium
GTAGCCGTCCTTGACCTTGACGATATCGCCGAGGTTACCGAGGTTAACAACCTTTTCGAGCAGAATGATTTGCATGTTTCGTCTCCCCGAAAATTATTGGTGGTTGTCGGTGTACGGCAGCAGAGCCATGAAGCGGGCGCGCTTGATAGCGGTGCCCAGCTGGCGCTGGTAGCCGGCCTTGGTGCCGGTCAGACGAGCCGGCATGATCTTGGCGTTTTCCTGGATGAATTCCTTCAGGACATCCACATCCTTGTAGTCGATCTGTTCGACCTTTTCAGCCGTGAAGCGGCAGAACTTGCGACGCTTGAACAGGCCGCCACCGCGCTTCTTTTTCTTGTCGTCATCCTTCTTCTTGAAGAATCGAGCCATTTTCGTTTCCTTCCAAATATTCGAGTGTATTCACATGCAGCACGGGCGTTCGGCTGTTGAGGCTCTTGGCTGCCAGAAACCCGGTCACTTTGACTGCACCTCCGAGGGGGGCAGCCTGTAGCCAACGGGCGTTTTCACCCAGGGCCAGGACAGCGATTTCAAGCTCCACCAAGCGCTCCGCCCCACTTTCGATCTGCGAGGAGCTGTGTTGCAGCCTTCCTTCACTGACCGGAACTCCGGCTGGTGTATAGCGCAAGGCTTTGCGCTCGACCAGATTGCCAGAGAGTGAGAGACAGTTCAGCCGTTAATTCCCGTGCAAATATGCTTAAGCAGCAGCCGTTTCAGCCGGGGCAGCCGGGGCAGCCGGAGCGGCATCACCAGGCATCATGGACTTGGACTTCTCTTCCTTCATCATCGGGGAAGGAGTCGTCACAGCCGCCTTCATCTTGACGGTGAGGTGGCGCAGCACGGCGTCGTTGAACTTGAACGAATGTTCGAGTTCGTTCAGCGTGTCGCCGTCGCACTCGATGTTCATCAGAACGTAGTGGGCTTTGTGGATCTTCTGGATCGGGTAAGCCAGTTGACGGCGGCCCCAGTCTTCCAGACGGTGAATGCTACCGCCCTTGGCAGTAACAATGGCGCGATAGCGCTCGACCATGCCGGGCACTTGTTCGCTTTGGTCCGGATGGACGATAAAGCAGATTTCGTAATGGCGCATGCAATCTCCTTTTGGGATAAACCCCCCGCCATGCGGGTGCGGTAGGGCAAGGTGGAAAAGCCCAAGATTATAACAACAATCTCGGGCTTTAGGAGAAAGCTGATGAACGATGGCTAGAAAGAGTCGTCAGCAATTTCCAGAGCACCGACTGCACCAGCCACCACAGACTCCGCCAGACCCGGCGCCTGGGTCAGGAAGTGCTCGGCGAAGAAGCGGGTCGTCGCCAGCTTGGCCGCCCAGAAGGGATCAGTTTCACCGGAAGCACGCTTTGCCCGGGCAATCACTGCCGCGCGGCCCATTTGCCAGCCACCAGCGACGATGCCAAATAGATACAGGAAAGGCACAGCACCGGCATGCGCCGCTTTTGGCTCGCTGGCGAAATTGGCGACAATCCAGTCCACCGCTTTTTCCAGCGCATCGACTGCCGCATTCTGGCGAGCCCCGATAGATGCAAGATCGCCATCCAGTCGTGAAGCTGCAGCGCGCATTTCGGCAATCACACTCTTGATCGTCACGCCTTTTTCACGAGCAATCTTGCGACCGATCAGGTCATTGGCCTGAATGGCCGTTGTCCCCTCGTAGATCGCCGTGATGCGGGCATCACGCAGATGCTGGGCGGCGCCGGTTTCCTCGATATAGCCCATGCCGCCATGCACCTGCACGCCCAGCGAGGCGATATCGATGGCACTCTCGGTACTCCAGCCCTTGACGACAGGAATCAACAGATCAGCAAAGGCTTGTGCCTTCGTGCGCTCGACCTCATCCGGATTGCCGTGTGCGTTGTCTTGCGCGGCGGCAGTGACATAAGCCAAGGCACGCATGGCTTCGATCCGCGAACGCATGGACATCAGCATGCGCCGAACATCAGGATGCTTGATGATCGGCACCTTTGGACCGCCCCTGACACCGACTTCCGTGCCCTGGACGCGCTCCTTTGCATAGACCACGGCACGCTGATAGGCACGCTCGGCATCACCCAGACCCTCGAGTCCGACGTTAAAGCGAGCAGCGTTCATCATGATGAACATGTATTCCAGGCCGCGATTTTCTTCACCGACTAGCGTACCAATCGCGCCACCATTGTCACCAAAAGCCAGCACTGCGGTCGGACTGCCATGAATGCCCAGCTTGTGCTCGATGGATACACAATAGACGTCGTTGCGTTCGCCCGGCGTACCGTCGGCCTTGAGCAAGAACTTGGGCACCACGAAAAGCGAGATACCCTTGACGCCTTCCGGTGCATTCGGCGTCCTGGCCAGCACGAGATGGACGATGTTGTCCGTCATGTCGTGCTCACCGTAGGTAATGAAGATCTTTTGGCCGAACACCTTATATGTTCCGTCACCAACCGGCTCGGCGCGGCTGCGCACTGCTGCCAGATCAGAACCCGCTGAAGGCTCGGTCAGGTTCATCGTCCCGGTCCATTCACCGGAAACCAGGTTCGGCAGATAAGCCGCTTTCTGCTCATCGGTTCCGGCGATCATCAGCGCTTCAATCGCCCCCTGCGTCAGCATCGGACACAGCGAGAAGGCATGGTTGGCGCTCTTCCACATTTCACTGACTGCCGTCGAGAGCAATTTGGGCAGGCCTTGGCCGCCAAATTCCGGGTCGCAACCGATACCATTCCAGCCATTATCGACAAACTGCCGATAGGCTTCCTTGAAGCCGGGCGACGTGCTTACCGCCTTGTCCTTCCACTTGGCGCCATCCCTGTCACCAACCCGATTGAGCGGGGACAGGATTTCACCGGAAAACTTTGCCGCCTCCTCAAGAATGGCATCGACGACGTCCGGTGATGCCTCTTCGCACCCCGGCAATGAGATGACCTGGTCCAGACCGGCCAGATCCTGCATGACAAAACGGATATCTTTCAGGGGGGCAATATATTCGCTCATCAGATCTATTCCATTCGGTTAGAAGTTTCTTTCAGCTCAATCAGGAACAAAACATCCTCAACCACCGGCAGGGCAAACCCCTGTCGCTGGCCGCCACGGTTATCACGCAGCAATTGGTACAAATACCCCACAACGTCGCCAGACTCCCAGAGTTCGACCACCGTTTGCATCAGGCGAGGCAAATCCTCAAGAGACTGCGGCCGCGGAGCAACAGGAACATCCGCATCACCCTCAGCCGCGATTGCCAGCGCCGGTTTTCCGCCATCCCAACTCTGGACCTCGACGTTGAAATTCAGATTAAGGTTATGGGCGACATTTTCAAACTCTGTACGCATACCCGCCATACGATACACATCCATCAGGCGAATCCACGGCTGCAACGCTTCCTGCGGATTATGGTCGATGAACTCCTGAAGTGCCTGAGCCGCCCCTTTCACCCGCCCGAAAGAAAGCATGATGTCAGCCAGCTCCATGACCGGATTGGCTTCAAAATGCTCATCCAGCGTCGTGGCATTGATCGACAGGATTGAGTCCTGCGCCCGCGCCGGCGAGCTTTCCGGCTCTGGCAAGGGCATCGGAGAAGGCGCATCCCTGCCATCCAGTTCGAGATCGACCTGCATGGGCACGCCCATCGCTGCCGCCTCGAAAGGCAAATCTATGCCACCAAGCTCTTCGCGTTCTTCAGCCCGCTTAGGATCAACCTGCATCTCCGGCGCATCAATCGGGGACTCCACTTCGCCGGATACCGGCTGACGTTCCCGATACTTTCGCCAGCCAAACCAACCGGCCAAGCCAAGTACAGCCCCGAGCAGCGCACCATAAAACCCCCAATCCGAAGGACCAGAGAAGTCCTTGAGCACGGGTACCGGGGAACTCGGCTGCGGCCGAACCGGCACATTGGCAACCGGACCAGGGACCGGAACGGGTTGCACGGCGACGAGAGGTTCCGAGGCAATCGGCACCGCCCCTTCCTTTTCAACACGCTGGGCAAACTCGCCAGCTCGCTGCTGAAGCTCACCCAGCGTACCTTCCATGTTGCGGAGTTTCTCGGCCGCTGCCATTTGGGAAGTAGCCTGTTCATGCATGGCCAGCAGCATCCGGAATTCAAGACGCAGGATTTCCCGCTGCGCTTCCTTTACCCCTGCTCCGGGCTGTAGTTCGGTAGCCAAACGTAACGAAGGATCACCGACATCTCCCGCCTCCGAAAGCACCAAGCGATCCGGGATCAAAGTTTCAGCCAGGCGCTTCCCTGACTTCCGAGGCGAAAGCCTGGGAGGAGGCTCAACAGCGACCGGCGTCACCGAGCGAGTTCGCACAGCTTTCCGAACAACATGCGAGGAAACCTGTGCCTCGATATTATCCGAGCGCGGCTCCACTGCAGGCACGCTCCCTTCCCGGGCAGGCGATGCCATCACAACATAGTCGCGAGAAATTTCGTGCCCACAGCCTAGCTGTACCGCCAGTTGCATGATCGGCTCACGCAAGGGCGCTTCCGAGCGGATCTCCAATACAGGCGAAACCCCCTTACGGATAGTCAGACTGGCTTTTTTCAGCCATGGCAGATCACTGGAAGCCTCAGGCTGAATAAGGCGAAAACACGCAACATCGAGCTGCTGTTTTTCCATGCCCAGAAGTGCGATTTCGAGCCGGATACTGCTTCCAAGGACAGGCTGCCCGCGCAGATCTCCGAGACCAACGGCAAAAACGCTCCCGGACAAGGCCAGCATTAGCAACGAAGCGGAGTAGCGAAAACCAAAGCGGCCCAAGGAAACTGCCTTTAATGACACAAAAGTGACAGAATTGTAGCTGTTATTTCCCCGCCAGATAACGGGAATCATCAAATGTAACAACCCAGTTCGGCCGGTAAACCACGAAAAGCGTCATCATCATTCCCGACAGCCAAGCTTCGGAAAAGCCCAGTAGCAGGTAATAGGGCAAATATTCGCTGACCAGGTAGTCCCACTCGTAGGCGCCAGCCAATGCCAGCAACACGGTGGCGCAGAATCCGACCCCAATAATTGTCAATGCGGCACAGAGAAAGCCATTGACGAAGATATATACAAAAAAATGCTTGGGCAACACGCCGGAAAAGACACGATAAAGTGCCTGACTTAACCCGACACTAGTTCCTGCCAATAACAATGCGTTCAGCGCATAGGCGAATGGCCCTGCCGCACCGTTCAGTGTTATCCCGGCAACCACGAGCGACAAGCCGATAAAGGCCAGATACGGGCCGAAACTCAAGGTAAATACCGTGGCCCCGAGCAAATGAAAACCCAACCCCGGCTTGACCCCAGCCTTCAAGCTCCAGACCACGGTGAGCAGCACGATCATGCCCAACCAGACGTTCAACTGATCGGAATCCCTGAGCCTTGCCCAAGGTGCCCTTAAAACACAGCGGGCGAAGAGCGGTAGCCAGACGGCCCAAGCCGTCCAGTACCACGCTTCGCCCAGCAGGGTATCAGTCAGATTCACATGGCTATTCTAGCCGACGGAAGCCACCAGTTGCGGCACCACTTCGAACAGGTCACCGACCAGGCCGTAATCCGCCACCTGGAAGATTGGCGCATCCGGGTCCTTGTTGATTGCAACGATCACCTTGGAGTCCTTCATGCCAGCGAGGTGCTGGATGGCGCCAGAAATACCGACAGCAATATAGAGCTGTGGCGCAACGATCTTGCCGGTCTGGCCGACCTGATAGTCGTTCGGCACGAACCCGGCATCAACCGCGGCACGCGAGGCACCGAGGGCAGCGCCCAGCTTGTCGGCGAGCGGCTCGAGCAGCTTGTGATAGTTTTCACCGCTACCCAGACCGCGACCACCGGAAACGATGATCTTGGCCGCACCGAGTTCAGGACGCTCGGACTTGGTCAGTTCTCTGTTTTGGAGTTGGGATTGCGCGGTATCGGCAGCCGCAGCGAGAGCCTCAACGGCAGCTGAACCACCGGTGGCGACCGCATCGAAGGCAGTTGTCCGCACGGTGATGACCTTGACCGAATCGGCACTCTTGACGGTAGCCAGTGCGTTGCCGGCGTAGATCGGGCGAACAAAGGTATCAGCCGATTCAACAGCAGTAATTTCCGAAATCTGAGCCACATCGAGCAACGCGGCGACACGCGGCAACAGGTTCTTGCCGAAGGTCGTGGCCGGCGCCAGGATGTGGGTGTAGCCAGCAGCGTTGGCAACCACCAGCGCCGTCAAGTTTTCGGCGGTCTGCGCATCGTAGTGGGCGGCATCGGCCACCTTGACCTTGGCGACGCCCTGCAGGCCGGCAGCTTGCTGCGCAGCGGCAGCGCAGTTGGCACCGGCGACCAGCACGTGGACTTCGCCACCGATTTTCTGGGCAGCGGCAACGGTGTTCAGGGTGGCCGCCTTCAGGGTGGTGTTGTCGTGTTCGGCAATGACGAGAATGGTCATGGTTTGCTCTCCTTAGATCACTTTCGCTTCATTGCGAAGCTTGTTCACGAGTTCGGCCACATCGGCCACCTTGACGCCAGCGCTACGCTTGGCTGGTTCGGAAACCTTGAGCGTGGTCAGGCGTGGCGCAACATCGACGCCTAGATCGGCCGGCTTGACGGTATCGAGCGGCTTCTTCTTGGCCTTCATGATGTTCGGCAGCGTGGCATAGCGCGGTTCGTTCAGGCGCAGATCGGTAGAAACCACGGCCGGCAGGCTGATCGCCAGGGTCTCGAGGCCGCCGTCGATTTCGCGGGTCACTGTAGCCTTGCCATCAGCAACGACCACCTTGGAGGCAAACGTGGCTTGTGGCCAGTTTTGCAGGGCGGCAAGCATCTGGCCGGTCTGGTTGGCATCGTCGTCGATGGCTTGCTTACCGCAAATGACGAGTTGTGGCTGTTCCTTGTCGCAGAGTGCCTTGAGCAGCTTGGCGACGGCCAGCGGCTGGAGTTCGACGTCGGTTTCGACCAGGATGCCGCGGTCGGCACCGATCGCCATGGCCGTACGCAGCGTTTCCTGGCAGGCAGCAACGCCACAGGAGACGGCGATCACCTCGGTCGCCACACCGGCTTCCTTCAGACGTACCGCTTCTTCAATGGCAATTTCGTCAAACGGGTTCATGCTCATCTTGACGTTGGCCAGATCAACACCCGAACCATCCGCCTTGACGCGAACCTTGACGTTGTAATCGACTACCCGTTTCACCGGAACCAGAATCTTCACAAGCCTTCTCCTTTTACTCGGTTAGATTTTCTAAACTGCGACATCCGTTTGACAGACAACTACTCAATCAGCACAATGACCATACTGTGTCGTATGGAAAAGCATACGGTAGCGTATGGAAAACAAACCTGTCAAGTCCTCAATGAAAACCACATCGGTCAAACCTCGCAAGCGGGCGGCAGCAACACGCACCCAACTTGATCCGGATCGCTGGGTGGAAGTGGCGATCGACCTTCTTGCCAAGGAAGGCGTCAGCGGCTTGCGTGTCGAAGTGCTGGCCAAGCGTTGCGGCGTCACCAAGGGCAGTTTCTACTGGCACTTCAAGGACCGGCAGGCACTGCTCGACGCCGTACTGGAACAGTGGAAACTTGGCCGCATCCGCGACATTGAAAAGACGACGGCAGTGACCCCCGGCAATGAACGCGACCAGTTGCACTATGCGATCGAAGTATACGGCGCCAGCCGCAACCGCAAAGGAATGTCGATCGAACTGGCGGTCCGCGATTGGGCAAGACACGACCCACAAGCTGCTGCCATTGTCGAAGCGGTGGATCTTTATCGACTGGAATGCACCCGCAAGCTGTTTGTTGCGGCAGGAATGTCCGATGCCGAGGCCAAGAGCCGCAGCCTGCTGCTCTACGCCTGTGTTTTTGGCCTGTCGCTGATGCATTACACGCATTTCGACGACAATCTTGCCGATCTCAAGCAACGCATCGCCGAGCGCATCGTTTCCAACTAACTGAAACAGCCTCCGGCAACTGCGCCATCAGCCAGTGTTTTTTCCCAGGCAAACAGGTCGATTGCAAGTTGCTCAACCGTGAGCGCCAGGGCCTCCACACCACCGCGCGCATCTGCCGACGGTGCCGGTTTTTCAAGACTTAACACCAGTTCCGCCACTTGGCGGCGCGAACGATCCAGCAACAGAGCCCGTCCTTGCAGAACCCCACGACTGCTGTCCGCGGCGGCAAAGACCTGACTGAACTCTGTAATTTCCAGACGAACCAGACAACGGGTCTGCCCCTGCCCCGCCATCACATAGCCGAGCCGCTGCGATAGCCGCTGCTGGATCAGCTGCGCCGGAGGCCCGGCCCAGCGAGCTCGGGCATATTCGCGCAAGCGTGACGCCTCGACATAACTCAAACGGTAATCAAGCCCCAGCGAATCGAACCACAACGGAGCCCTCACCTCCAGTGCGACTGGCTGTTTGCGGGGAGCGGGAAGCAGGCTTGATGACGGAGGACCGAAGTCATAGATCGCCAGCGGAGTATCTCCGCCCCGCTTACCCGCGGTAAAACATGCCGAGAGGCAAAGGCCAAGCAATACCGCAGCAAGCCAGCGCATCTTATTTACCTCCGTTCGGGTTGAATCCGCTCTCACCCGGACCCGGCGACTGAGCTGGTGCACCAAACACCAAGCCTTGCGGCGTGTCTTCGAGAATGCGCAGAACCCGACTCAACTGCCGCGAGGTCATTGAAAAATCCACCGCCAGCTCATTCAAGCGCGGCATCAACGCCGAGGTTCCGCCCGCCGAAGCATCGCCAATGGCGACATCCAGCTTGTCGGTGGCGACCTGCATCTTGCCGATCAGAATCCGGGTATCGCTGAGCAACGGCCCGACCTCACCGGCTGCTTGCGAAAGTTGTTTGACGTTGCGGTCATCCAGCAATTTCCTCATTTGAACCAGCGTCGCATTGAGGTTTTCCAGCGCCGGTTTCATGCTGCCAGATGCCGCTTCCAGATTCGCCAAGGTCGCCGTCAGAAGAGTCCGATTTTCTTCGCTGAGCAGTGCATTGGCACTGGCCATCATCTGCCGGGCCTGTTTCAGCGTGGCTGCCCCAGTTTCACCGAGTTCATCCAGCAGCGAAGGAATCATCGTGATACGCGGCAATTTGTCGCCATCAGGTTCCAGGGGAGCCATGTCCTTGCCTGTCTCCAGCAGAAGGATATGCGCCAATCCGGTGACGCCCTGGTAATTCAGTTTGGCAACGGTCCCGGTGGTCAGTGGCACGTCTTCATTAACCGAAATGGTAATCAGGATATTGCTGTAGTCATCCGGATCAAGACGGATGTCGCTGACCTTGCCGACCCGGATACCACGATAGCGAACCTGAGCCTGTGGATTCAAGCCACCAATATTTTGCTTGGTCACGACGATGTAATCACGTGAGGCATCGCGACTACCGCTTAGCCAATAGGTTGCTAGCAAGGCCGCCAGGCCAAGGAGAAGGGCAAAGAGTCCGGCGGCAAAGGCGTGAGACTTATTTTCCATGATTAGCGATTAAAGCAGTTTCCGGCGATCAGCGCCAAAAAAGCCGGTGACGAAGGGATGATCGACCGTCATGATTTCGGCCCTCGTGCCAAAGGCAACGATCTGTTGATCAGCCAGGACGGCCACATGGGTGGCGAGTCCGGCCAGTGTATTGAGGTCATGGGTGACCATGACCACCGTCAGGCCAAGTTCGCGCTGCAAATTGCCGACCAGCTCGACAAAATTCTGGCTGCGATCCGGGTCGAGGCCGGCTGTCGGTTCATCGAGCAGCAAGAGCTCAGGCTCAAGTGCCAGCGCTCGGGCTAGTGCAACACGCTTGACCATCCCGCCTGACAACTCGGCAGGCATCTGCTTGCCATGCGCTTCCTCCAGACCGACCATCGCCAGCTTGAGATGGACCAGCCGTCGAATCCAATCCTCATCAAGGCAACGCAATTCACGCAAGGGGAAAGCAATGTTGTCGAATACTGACAAGGCGGAAAATAATGCGCCGTGCTGAAACAACATCCCTAGACGCCGCCGCACATCCCGTTGCAGAACGACATCCGGATCGTTGAGGTCGACGCCGAACAGACGGACGACGCCTGCATCCGGCCGCAACAAGCCAAGGATTTCGCGCAGCAGCGTCGTTTTGCCGCTCCCGGAACCGCCAAGCAGTCCAACGATCTGGCCCTCCTCCACCCGCAAGGCCAGATCGCGATGCACCATTTGTCCACGAAAACTGGCCGTCACGCCGCTCAGTTCGATGACCGGCGGCTGGCTCATAGCTGTGGCACCCCGATCTGCCGGGTAAAGATCGCAAAAATTGCATCAACCAAAATGACAGAGGTGATCGCCGTCACCACCGCACTCGTCGTATTAGCCGACAGGCTTTCGGTATTCGGTTTGACGTGCAAGCCAAAATGGCAGGCCACCACAGCGGTGACAAAGCCAAACACCAGCCCCTTGCCCAGCCCAATGAACAGGTTGGCGACCGGCACTGCCCTGGGCAGATTTTCGAGAAAGTAGATCAGCGACAGGTCAAGCTGCATTAGCGCAGCCAGCATTCCACCAAACAAGGCAACGGCCGAAGTCCACAGCACCAGAAGCGGCATGGCTACGGTTAATCCGAACACCTTGGGCAAAACGACACGAATGCTGCGCGAGATCCCCATTGTCGACAAGGCATCGATTTCTTCGGTCACCCGCATCACGCCAATCTGCGCTGTCATCGCCGAGCCGGAACGCCCGGCCACCAGTACCGCGACAAGCACCGGACCCAGTTCACGAATGATTGAGATCCCGAGAATATTGACGATGAACAGATCAGCGCCGAAGCTCTTCAACTGGAGCGCCGAGAGATAGCTGATCGTCACGCCAATCAGGAAACCAACCAGCGCGGTAACCGGCAATGCCAACGCGCCGGCCTTGTAAACATTGGAGGTAAATTCCCGCCACGGCACGTCCTTCGGGTGACGAAACAGATAGGCACAGTCGAGCAGCAATTGGCCAAACAGGGCAACCATGCCGCGCACATTGGCCAGCGCCTTGAACAAAAGGACCCCGATAAACTCCGGCAGGTGTACGCGAGGCAATGCTTGCTCCGGCATTTCGCGTGGCAGCTCAGCAACGCGCACCAGGACTGGCCGATGCACCTCATCGACATCTAGACTGGCTGGCCACTGCCCACCCCAAGTCCGCCACAGCAGTACCGCGGCCGCACTATCCAGGCGCGTCACCGCGGACAAATCCCAGTGCCTGATGTGGTGTGACTGATTGGTGAGTTCCGCCTGCAAAAATGACAACATCGGCAGCATTTCCGCCAGCGTCCATGCGCCGGAGAGCACCACCTTCCCCGGCTCGACTCGCAAGCGGGGAATTTCGCTCATGCAGGCTTCCTTACCGGTTTGGACTTGAAGACATAATCCCGCCCTATCTGCTTCCAGACACTGGACTCTTCGCCAAAAGCCGCCGCAGTCCAGGGATTGGCCGCTAACCAGTCAGCCGGTAATTCAAGCAGAAAACCATTGCCGCTGCGCACGACACGCCATGCAGGAAGCGCTCGATCATCGCGGGTCCGGTGCAGCAAAACCGCCAGGCGCAGACAAAAAATCAGGTTCCACGCACTATCGTCCGCCGGGACCGCCCCCAGTTTTTCAAGCTTGCCTCGGTGCCCAAGGACCAGCATGGCCAGCCGCGCCTGATCCTTCTTGGAAAAACCCGGCATATCGGCGTAAGTCAGAACGTAGGCACCATGCTTGTGATAGGCATTGTGGGCGACGGAGATACCGATTTCGTGCAAGCGGCAAGCCCATGACAGGAACTGGACATCCGATTCCGATGGCGTGCCTTCTGACAACTGGGTCAACGCCGATAACGCTGTCGCCTCGACCCGCTCGACCTGATCGCCTTCGACTTGATAACGGCGCCGGAATTGCGACACGGTCGAATCCCGCATGTCATGATGATGAAAGCGACCGAGCAAATCATAGAGTACGCCAAGGCGCAAAGCGCCGTCGGCATAAGACATGCGCTCAATATTGAGTTCCTCGAAAATCGCCGACATGATGGCCACGCCACCAGGAAACACCGGCAGACGATCCCCCTTGATGCCGGGCAAATCAAGCGCCTCGGCAGACCCCGCCTTGATCAACAGGGCACAAAGCTTGTCGAGCCCAACCCGGGTAATGCCGCTTTCGCCGTTTGGATTCATGCCGTTCAGTTCCAGCACATCGGCAATCGCCCGCGCCGAACCTGAGGAGCCAACCGCCTCCTTCCAGCCAAGGCGCTGGTAGTCGTGGGCAATCAGTTCAATTTCCTTGGCAGCGGCCACTTGTGCCTCGCGCAGCCGCTTTTTGTCGATCCGGCGATCCGGAAAGAAACGCTGCGTGTAGCTGACGCAGCCCATGTACAGCGACTCCATCAGCTGCGGCTCATGGCGCTTGCCGATGATGAATTCAGTCGAACCACCGCCAATATCGACAACCAATCGCTTGTGCGAAACCATGGGCAACGAGTGCGATGCACCGATATAAATCAGACGTGCTTCTTCGCGACCAGCGATGATTTCAATCGGGAAGCCCAGCGCTTCCTCGGCCAACGGCAGAAACTCGACCGCATTCTTGGCCACTCGCAGGGTATTGGTTGCCACGGCGCGAACAGCGCCCTTGTCGAGTCCGCGCAATCGTTCGCCAAAACGACGCAGCGCATCGATCGCCCGTACCTGTGCCGCCGTATCCAGCCGCTTGTCGGCAGTCAGGCCGGAAGCCAGGCGAACCGCCTCCTTCATGGAATCCAGAATATAGATTTGATCATCCACCACACGCCCAACCTGCAGGCGGAAGCTATTGGAACCCAGATCGACAGCAGCGACGGTTTCGTAAATCATCAACGTAAACGACAGAGTGGTAGGACTGGCGGGCATTCTAACACCCGCCCCCGAGCCGGATTCTTACAGTGGCGCAATAAAAAGGCCCGCCGATTTTCATCGGCGGGCCTTTGTTCAAGCACAAGACGCGATTAGCTGGCCAGGGCGTTCTTGATCTGCTCCAAGGTGGATGGATCGTCGATCGTCGTCAGATCGCCCGGATCGCGGCCTTCGGCCAGCGCCTGCAGCGAACGGCGCAGCATCTTGCCGGAGCGGGTCTTGGGCAGACCGGTCACGAAATGGACGCGAGCCGGACGACCAATAGCACCGAGAATGCTGTCGACCGTGCCGAACACTTCCTTCTCCAGCGCCTTGATCAACTCTGGGGTAGCAAGCTTGGAGGCATCCTTGACGACGGCAAACGCCATCGGCACCTGACCCTTGAGCTTGTCCTCGACGCCAACCACGGCCACTTCGGCAATTGCCGGATGGTTCTGGATGGCTTCCTCAATTTCACGGGTGCCCAGACGGTGACCGGCAACGTTGATCACGTCGTCGGTGCGGCCGAGAATGGTGAAGTAACCGTCGTCGTCCTTGATCGCCCAGTCGTAGGAGGAATAAACCAGCGGATCCTTGAACAGCGTGAAGTAGGTCGACACGAACCGGTCGTCCTGCCCCCAAACGGTGGACAGACAGCCAGGCGGCAGCGGCGGGATGACCGCAGCGATGCCCTTCTCGTTGGCGCCGCAAACCGAGCCGTCTTCGCGGAAGATCTGCAGGTTGTAGCCGTAAACCGGGAAGGATGGAGAACCGAATTTGATCGGGGTCTTTTCGACACCCGGCAGCGAAGCCAGCATCGGCCAGCCGGTTTCGGTCTGCCAGTAATTGTCGATAACCGGCTTCTGCAGTTCGTTCTGGAACCACTCGTGGGTCGGCTGGTCGAGCGGCTCACCGGCCATGAAGACGTGCTTCAGGGACGACAGGTCGTACTTGTGCATGAAGGCCGGGTCCTGCTTCTTCAGCACGCGGGCGGCGGTCGGCGCCGAGAACATGACCGTCACCTTGTACTTCTCGACGATCTGCCACCAGATGCCAGCATCCGGACGCAGCGGCGTGCCTTCGTACATCACGGTGGCCATACCGGCGATCAGCGGGCCATAGATGATGTAGGAGTGACCGACCACCCAGCCGATGTCCGAGGTGGAGAAGAAGGTTTCGCCCTCGCCACCGCAGTAGATGTGCTTCATCGACGAAGCCAGTGCCACCGCGTAACCACCGGTGTCGCGCTGCACGCCCTTCGGCTTGCCGGTCGTGCCCGAGGTGTAGAGGATGTAGGACGGCTCGGACGACTCCAGCCATTCGCACGGCACCTTGGCATCCATGAACTTGGCGCGCTCGGTAGCGTAGTCGACGTCGCGACCGGCCACCTTGTTGAAAGCCTTGTCCAGGCCACGATCGACCATCAGCACCTTGGCCGGCTTGTGTTCAGCCAGGTCGATGGCTTCGTCGAGCAGATGCTTGTACGGCACAGCTTTGCCACCACGCATGCCGGCGTCGGAAGAAACGATCAGGGTTGGCTTGGCATCGTCGATGCGGGTAGCCAGCGAACCGGAGGCGAAACCGCCGAACACGACCGAGTGAATGGCGCCAATACGCGTTGCAGCGAGAATGGCAAAGGTCGCCTGGGCAATCATCGGCATGTAGATCAGGACGCGGTCGCCCTTCTTGACACCGAGGCTCTGGTAAATCGCCGCCATGCGCTCGATTTCGCGCTGCAGTTCGGCAAAGCTGTAAACCGTTTCTTCGTCGGTTTCGGTCGAAATGAAGATCAGCGCACGGTCGTTCGGGCGCTTGGCCGCATGGCGGTCAACCGCGTTATGGCACAGATTGGTCTTGCCACCGACAAACCATTTGGCAAACGGCGGGCGAGAATAATCGCAGACTTGGGTGAACGGTTCTTTCCAGTCGATAAGTTGAGCCTGTTCGGTCCAGAACTCATTCGGTTTTTCGATGGAATACTGGTGAAACTCCTTGTACGTCGCCATAAAGCTCCCTCTAGCTAAGTTTTCCTGCACAACAAAAACACAGAACGGATTAATTTTTTTGAGACTTCCGTTCACTCAAACGGTATTCGATCTCTGCCAGTGGCAGAGCCAAATCCAACTCCAACTCCTGATCCATCAGTTTCAGCAAAGGCAGAAGCTGCTCGGCCAAAGCCGGAAGGTGCGGAATTACCGGCCCCGGACGATTTGCCGCCAACAGCTCTACGGCGTGATGCAGGGAAATCGGCCGCGTTGCCGGCAGAATACCGCCTGACCCGGTTCGGTTTCCGCCAGCCCGCATGGCCTTCTGCATGCGCTCCCCGGCCAGATCCAGCAAGGTCGCCGCTGAATCGACCTTATCGGAGGGAAAGCTAGCCAACCCAATACTGACCGTCAACGCGACTGTCTGTCCTTGCACCGACAGACGTGCCGCCTCGATTGCTTCGCGTACCCGCTCGGCAAACGTCGCGCAAAAAGCCGGCGCCGTCCCCGGCGAAACGACGGCAAACTGCCCGTGTCCGAAATGACCCAGGCTATCTTCCTGACGCATCTTCCCTGCCAGCATCTTGGCGAAACGGTTGCCAATCTCGTCGGCCACCTGCTCACCCAGCCGTTCGCGCAGGCCGGCGAAACCATCAAAACCAAGCACCATCACGCTGACATCAACACCATGCCGTGCCGAATGCGACAAGGCCTGTGCCGTCTGAAGTTCCAGATATTTTCTTGTGAATAAACCGCTCACCGGATCCTGCACCAGGCGTTCGCGATCAGCCTCGCGGTTTTCCTGCACGCTGGTCAAGACAAGCAAATTATTCAGGCGGGTCAGCACTTCCGTGCCCCCCGCGCCCTTGGTCACAAAATCCGAAACCCCCAACTCCTTTGCCCTGACTCGCTCTTCCTCAGTCTCTTCGCCGGAAACCAGAATAAACGGCAGTTGCTGTAAGCGACGAAGTTTGGAGGAACGTACCCGCTCCAGCAGCTCATAGCCATTCAACTTGGGCATTTGCAAATCGGAAATCACCGCCTTGATCGAGTGATCGACAACCAGCGTCTGCCATGCTGCCTCGCCGTCGCTCTCCTCCCGGACATCGTACTGCCCCTGCAAATGCTGGATGAGGGACCTCCGCACCACTCTGGAATCATCGACGATCAGGATGTGCGGCAACTCGGCCACATCAACCTCCGGCAATTTCCACAACCACACGCCCCTTGGCGCGCCCGGCAATGTATTCACCAAAGGTTGCCGGCAAGTCGTCAAAAGGAATACGACGCGACATGGAGGCCAGATGCGGTGGGCGCAAATCGGTGGCCAAACGCTGCCAGACACCGCTGCGATAGGGCTCCCGGATATAGCCGGAGTCAATGCCGAGCAAGGAAACACCACGCAGGATAAAAGGCGCTACCGTGGTATTCAGCGACATGCTGGCCGCCAAGCCGATGCTGGCAATCGTGCCACCCTGCTCCATGGTGCTGGCAATCCAGGCCAGCACGTCACCGCCCAGATTATCGACGGCTCCCGCCCAGCGCGCACGGTCAAGCGGACGAATCTTGGTCAGATCGAGACTCTGGCGCAGCAATACTTCCGCCGCCCCAAGGCTGCGCAGGTAATCAGCTTCGGACTCCTTGCCGGTCAGCGCCACCACGTGATAGCCAGTTCTCGCGAGCATATCGATTGCCAGGCTACCGACACCGCCGGTTGCCCCGGTCACGATGACAGGCCCCTTATCCGGGCGCAGGCCATTCTCTTCCATACGCACAACACCCAGCGCCGCGGTAAAACCAGCAGTACCCAGCGCCATTGCCTCATAAAGCGACAATCCGGCCGGCAACGGAACAACCCATTCGCCGGGAACCCGGGCAATTTCGGCATAGCCGCCATGATGTGCGACACCGATATCAAAGCTGGTCGCAATCACCTGGTCACCGGGCTTGAAGCGTGGATCACCGCTTTCAATGACCGTGCCGGACAGATCGATGCCGCCGACACAAGGGAAGCGTCGAATGATCTTGCCTGCACCGGTTGCCGCCAGCGCATCCTTGTAATTGATGCTTGAGTAAGCGACGCGGATCGTGACATTACCGGCATCAAGCCGGCCTTCATCCAGTTGGACGAAGCCACAGCTTACCTTACCGTCGTGCTCTTCAATCAGCAGTGCCTTGAAGGAACCCATAGATCACCTCTCTCATAGGGGGAGAAATTGTATTCATAATTACGAATGATGAACATAGTTGCAGTACCCGAATTTTTCAGCTTCTTTACAGTCAGCGGTTTTTCAAATACATTTCGCGGCTATGCAAAAAGTAACGGCCTCCCTTCTGCTTGCCTTCTCGCTGCTCGTCGGCGGGATCAGCGCGTCCTCCGCGGCTGAACTG
>JAGTRV010000176.1 GCA_018262245.1 Pseudomonadota bacterium
TCTACCTGCTGATCACCATGGGTCCGCACGGCGCTGTCGGGCAACTGACCCAATCGCTAGGTCTCGGCCTGCTGCCCTTCACTTTCCCCGGGCTGGTCATCGCCTCAGTGTTCTACTCGCTTCCCTTCGTCGTTCAGCCGATCCAGAACGCCTTCGAGGCCATCGGTGAGCGACCGCTGGAAGTCGCCGCAACACTGCGCGCCAGCCCCTGGGATGCCTTCTGGTCGGTCGCCGTACCGTTGGCAAAACCAGGCTTCCTGAGCGGTGCCATTCTCGGCTTTGCCCACACCGTAGGCGAGTTCGGCATTGTCTTGATGATCGGTGGCAACATCCCGGACAAGACGCGTGTGGTTTCGGTCCAGATCTACGATCATGTCGAAGCGCTGGAATACGCGCAGGCGCACTGGCTGGCTGGCGGCATGGTGGTGTTCAGCTTTGCGGTATTGCTCGGTTTGTACACCTTCAATCCCGCCCGGCGGAAAAACACATGAATACCGAGATCAAGGCCAGATTCCGCGTTGACCGCAGCGATTTCGCACTCGATGTCGACCTGAGCCTGCCGGGTCGCGGCATCACCGCACTGTTCGGCCACTCCGGCTCGGGCAAGACCACCTGCCTGCGGGCAATGGCCGGACTGGAGCGGGCCTCTGCGGGATATTTCGCACTTGGCGATGAGGTCTGGCAGGACGAATCGCGTGGCCACTTCATACCGGTACACCGCCGCGCCCTCGGCGTCGTCTTTCAGGAAGCGAGCCTGTTCCCCCACCTGTCGGTGCGTGGCAACATGGAGTTCGGCCTGAAAAGAAAGACCACCGGAACTACCCGCTTTAGCTTGCCGGAAATTGCCGAGTTGCTCGGCATCGCGCATCTGCTCAACCGCTCCCCTGATCAATTATCTGGCGGCGAGCGCCAGCGGGTAGCCATCGCCAGGGCCCTGCTCGCTGCGCCGAAAATTTTGCTGATGGACGAGCCGCTGGCCGCGCTCGACCTCAAGCGCAAGCTGGAAATCCTGCCTTATCTGGAGCGCTTGCATAGCGAACTGGCGATCCCGATCATTTACGTCAGCCATGCACCGGATGAAGTGGCGCGGCTGGCCGATCATCTGGTTCTGCTCGATGCCGGCCGAGTTGTCGCCAGCGGCGCGCTGAATCAGGTCCTAAGCCGGATAGACCTCCCCGCCACCTTTGCCGATGACGCTGGCGTGGTCATCGAAGCGACGGTGGCCGAACATGAAGTCGACGACCTGACACGCCTGGAGTTTCCCGGCGGAGCAATCTATGTCTCGCGCCGCCACGAACCGGTCGGCACCCCGTTGCGCTGCCGCATCCACGCCCGCGACGTCAGCCTGACGCTGCTCCCCCAGATGCAAAGCAGCATCCTGAATTGCGTCAGCGCCAGCGTCGTCGACCTGGCCCCGACCGATACACCGGGCCATGTGCTGGTCAAGCTTGATGTTACCGGCGAACCACTGCTCGCCCGCATTACCCGCCGCTCGGCCGAAAAACTGGAGATCCGCCCCGGTCTGGCGCTGCGAGCCCAGATCAAGGCCGTTGCTTTGCTCGCCTGAGCCCCACATCCATTTCCAGGACGAGGGTTCGCCCCCCCCTCGGCTCGACATGCCGCCACATCATTTTGATCACTTTTGGCATTGATATTGAGTAACGGGGAGCCTCGTCCCGGGCCAGGAAAGATCACCGGAAGGCCTCGACAGGCCTAATCCAGTACCAGAACAGCCTCCCCGCAATGCACCAACAGCTGCTCCATTGACCAAGTGACATATCTAACACTTAAGCAATAATTACACTTGCATTCCAAAAAACAGTAAGGGAAAATGGCTACCGAACCGCCCATTTTTGTCAAAATCAATATATTTATCAGCCGTTCGGTTGGCAGGAAAGAAAAATGAAGCGAGCGACTTTGTGGATCGCCATGCTGGCGGCCTTCAGCCCCAGCAGCCATGCGACAGGGGATAGTCTCGACGAACTGGGTCTGGAAGACCTCGTCAAGACCGAGGTGACCTCTGTGTCACGCAAGAGCCAGAGCCTGAGCGATGTCGCTGCCGCAGCTTTCGTCATATCCTCCGAAGACATTCGTCGCTCCGGCGCTCAGGCCCTGCCTGACGTGTTGCGCATGGCACCTGGCATCGAAGTGGCCCAGATCGACAACGGGCGCTATGCCGTAACCGCTCGCGGCTTCAACGGTCGCTTTGCCAACAAACTGCAAGTACTGATCGACGGCCGCAGCATCTATCACCCGATGTTCTCGGGGGTCCTGTGGGAACTCGATCCCATCCCGCTCGAAGACATCGAACGTATCGAAATCATTCGCGGTGCCGGTGCCGTGATGTGGGGCGCCAATGCAGTTAACGGCGTGATCAACATCATCAGCAAGCACAGCCGGAACCAAACCGGAGGCGCGGCCAATGTGACCGTCGGCTCGCAGGGCTACGGCAATGTCTACGCCCGGATCGGCCAGTCGCTCGACGAAAAAACGAGTTTCAAGCTTTCCGTTCAAGGCCGCTACGCCGAGCCTTCGAAGCAATTCGACAGCCGCGACGATGCCGAGGATCGACTGAAGAATGGCGTTGTCGATTTCCGTTTCGACCGCGATCTCGGGGCGGGCAGCGACCTGGCCATCTGGGCCAACGCCTCCCGCTCCACACTGGGCGACCTGTGGCGGATCAAGCCTGAAAATATCGGCGGGAGCATTGCACTTAGCCCAATGAGTTTCATGCAACGCTTGCATAGCGAAACACTGGTCGGTCGCTACCGCTGGCTCAGCGACATCGGCATCGAATCTTCGCTGCAGCTTTCCGGCAGCAGGTCTGGGATAGAAATCACCGACTTCATCGACGAATCACGCACCACCTTCGACCTCGACTATCTTGGGCGCTACGCTATTGGCACTCACGACGTTCAGTGGGGCCTTGGTCTCAGAAATTCATCTGACGACGTCTCCGCCACCGGGAGTTACCTCCAGATCCAGAATCCCAGCTTCATCCATCGCACCAGCGGCATTTTCGTGCAGGACGATTGGACGCTGATTCCTGAATCCCTCAAGCTTGGACTCGGCATGCGCTGGGACAAAGCCACGCGCAACGACAGTAGTTATTCGCCCCATGCCACCTTGCTGTGGACGCCGTCACAGATGGATAGCGTCTGGCTGAAATACGCCCGCGCACCACGTACCGCTGCACGTGCTGAACAAGACGTCTCCATCCTGGCTGGATTAACCGTTCAACAGACGCAGTTCGGCAATCTGCCTATCGTTCAATATGCACGCCCTAGTGGTCAGGGCCTGAATGCAGAAAAAGCCGAGGGCCTCGAACTCGGTTATCGCAAGCAATTTTCAAACACCGTCAGTGCAGACATGACGGCCTATCGCTACCGCTACACCAAACTGCGCAGCGGCAGCCAGTCGGGCTTGATTGGTTGCAACAATGCCTTTCTCTTTGTTCCCATTCCCGGAATGCAGGTTGATCCAGCCCGCTGCCCAGGCATTCTCTCCGGCCAGATGGTTCTGCTGCAGGAAATTCAGGCAGTCAACGGACTCGCCGGTTGGAGTACTGGCTTGGAATTGGCGGCAGATTGGCTGGTGACACCGAACTGGCGACTGCAGTTGTCCTACAGTTGGAGCAAGCTCAACATGGACGAAGGCAAAGACCAGATTTCCAACGCCGATGCTGAGATGACCCAACGCGCCAAGCCGCGGGAGAGTGCTTCACTGCGTTCGCAGTGGAACATGACCACCAGCCAGCAACTCGATCTCTGGTTGCGCGCCATGTCCAGCTACGAACGGGTCAACATTACCGATGCGACGCCGAGCACCTCAAGCGAACCGAATTATGTACGCATTCCCGGCTATGTCACGCTTGACCTGCGCTACGGTTACCGCATCAACAAAGACCTGGAAGTCGCCGTGATCGGCCGCAACCTGATCGGCGCCCGTCGTTTCGAATATCTGTCCGACTACATTCCGACGATCGCCAACGAAATCAAGCCATCAGTCATGTTTACCACTCGCTGGAAGTTCTGATTCGACCATGAGCCACGGCAAGCTCCGCCGACTTGCAGCCCTGCTGACATGCTCACTGGGATTGCTGTTGGCCGTGCCGACCACCTACGGCGAAGTCGCGTCGGAAGGACAGCTGAAGGCAGCCTATCTGGTCAACTTCCTGAAATATATCGAATGGCCGGGTACGCGCACCACGGTCAATATCTGCCTGTTCGGCCGCGACAGCCTCGGCCCTTATCTGGCCAGCTATGAAGGCCGGCAGGTTGGCGGCCGCGAGTTGCGCATCCGCAAGGTCAACAGCCCGGAGCAGTTGGCTGACTGCCAGGAACTGTTCATTCCCGAGACCGAAGAAGCACGGGCCGGCGCCGTCCTGCGCTGGGTAGACAAACAGGCCATCCTGACCGTCAGCGACGCGGAAACCTTCGCCCGCGACGGTGGGGCGATTGCCCTGGTCCGCACCGAAGGTCGCCTGCAGTTTGACATCAATGCAGATGCACTAAACCGGGCCAACCTGAAGGCCAGTTCGCAAATGTTGCGCCTCGCCCGGCAGGTGATAGGAAGCGTCCGATGAACATTGACAACCTGCCCATCCGCCGGCGGCTTGCGATGATTATCGCGGTCTCGCTGGGTATCAGCCTGTTGCTGACCTCGCTATTTTTCGCCATCCGCCAGATCGACCATCGGCGCGATGCAAAATTAACCGAACTGCGCTCAATGGCCGAAGTGATCGCCTTCAACGCGACGGCGGTGGTCGAGTTCCAGGACATCGCTGGTGCCGAGCGCCTTTTCAGTTCCCTTGCCCAGCACCCCGATCTTGTCCTGGCTCGCATGCGGGGCACGGACAACGGTTTCAACTTTCGCTATCAACGCCCCGACTCGCTGCAGCCCGACGCCAAACATGTTGGCCCGGCAATTGTTTTCCAAGCCAGCAGCATTGCCGACTGGACGCATGTCACGACCATTGTCCCGATCCGGATCAGGAGCGATGTCATCGGTTCGGTCGCCATGACTGCCAGCCTGGAGAAAGTCTGGCGCGATGCACTCAGCGATTTCATGACCTTCATCGTCGCCTCGCTGGTCGCCTTCGCACTCGCGCTGCTCATTGCCCAGCGCATGCAGCACTCGTTGCTAAAGGCACTTGGCGCGCTGACCAGCACGGCGAATCGCGTCGCCGAATCGAAGGACTTCACGGAGCGGGCCAGCAAGTATTCGAACGACGAAATCGGCCAGCTCGCCGATGCTTTCAATACGATGCTGATCGAAATCGCCGATCGAGACCAGGAACTGACCGAGTACCGCGATCACCTCGAAGATGTCGTTCAGTTGCGCACTCAGGAACTCCGCCTAGCCAAGGACAACGCAGAACAAGCCAACCGCGCCAAGAGTGCCTTCTTGGCCAACATGAGCCATGAAATCCGCACCCCGATGAACGGCATCATCGGGGTCGCCGATCTGCTCGCGGCCGGCTCCCTGAACGCGCACCAGCAGAACCAGTTAACCACGCTGCGCAGTTCGGCCGATACCCTGCTTTACCTGCTGAACGACATTCTCGATTTCTCGCGCATCGAAGCCGGCGGGCTCCAGCTGGAAAAACTGCCCTTCAGCATCCGCGAAACCATCGAGCAGGTCGTCTCGGTCTTTTCGCCGACCGCCCGCAAAAGACACCTCGATCTGTGGTTCGACATCGAACCTTCACTGCCGGACTATATTGTTGGCGACAGGTATCGTTTAGGCCAGGTCATTACCAATCTGCTGAACAATGCCCTGAAATTCACCGAATCCGGCAGCGTGCGCATTTCCTGCCGTTCGCAACAGGGCAAGAATGGCCAGAACCGTCTGCTGATCGAAATCACGGACACCGGCATTGGCATCATCGCCCAGGCACTCGCCGACATCTTCTCTCCGTTCCGCCAGGCCGATAACAGCATGAGCCGGCGTTTCGGCGGCAGCGGCCTCGGCCTCGCCATCGTGCACGACCTGGTCGCCCTGATGGAGGGTGAAATTACCGCGAAAAGCATCCCCGGAAAGGGCTCGACGTTCAGTATCGACTTGCCGCTCGAATGCGCTCACAGTTTTGGCCGCAATTTGCCGGACTGGATGCCAAAATTGCGTGGCCGCCAGGTGCTGGTCATCTCTGCCAATGAAGCACGCAGCAATCACTGGCAAGCCATGTTGCGCTGGGCTGGTATCGACACCCTCTCGGCGCCATGCTGGAACGAGGCTCAGACCATACTGGAATCATCCAAGCCCGACGCAATCATCGTCGAAGATAGCCCAAGCTTCCGCAGCAGAATTGAACAATCGGACTCCGCCCCCCCCTTCCCGGTCCTGTTTGTCTTTAATCTGGAAACGCCGAGCGAGCAGACAGTAGAGCTACCCGAATGGATCACGGGCCAACTGCACACACCGTTTGGTGACCTCACCCTGTGGACTGAACTGGCCAAACTCTGGGGCTTGGTCACTGAAACCTTGAAGGAACCCGAAGCATCCGGCAACCTGCATTTCAACGCTCATGTCCTGATGGTGGAAGACAATGACACCAACCGCCTGATCCTTGAACAGATCCTGAGCACGCTGGGCTGCACGGTACGGCATGCCAACAACGGCCAGGCCGCCTTGGCAGCCCTCGAAGTCGAGCCATTCGACCTCGTGCTGATGGATGTCCAGATGCCGATCATGGACGGCCTGACGGCGACACGCCGGATACGGGAAGCGGAAAAGGAGCGTCACCAGCCTCGCCAGCTGATTATTGCGCTGACCGCCAACGCGCTGGCCGGCGACC
>JAGTRV010000055.1 GCA_018262245.1 Pseudomonadota bacterium
GGTTGTGCACTTCTCCAACCGCCGACTATCGACCCCACGCCCCTGGAGACCGGCAAGCTCCCGGCGCCCGATATCACCGTCCGAATCCCACAGTTGGGTCCCTGTACCGACGCGCCGGAGAAGGATATATCCCTCGACTCGTCACAGCCGGTCACCGTTCTGGTGCACGGTTGTAATGGTTCAGCGGGACGGTTCCGTTCCCTCGCCCAGCTCTATGCGTTTCATGGCCAACAGGCGGTCTGTTTCAGCTATGACGACCGGGCCAGCCTAGTCCAAAGCGCCACCCAGCTGGCTGAGGCGGTCGGGGCTCTGGCGGGGAAAATGCGCAATCGCGACATCACGGTTATTGGTCACAGCATGGGCGGACTGATTGCAAGGAAGTCGATGGAAGGCGAGCACAGATCCGAGTGGGAGCGCGATGCGGTTAACGTGAACCTGGTAACAGTCTCGGCGCCACTTTCCGGCATTGCAGCAGCGAGTCCATGCGGCTATCGCGGTTTGCACTGGGCTAGTTTCGGTCTAGTGCCGCTCAGTTGCCGGGCAGTCACCGGCGACAACTGGTACGAAATCACTTCATCCTCTGATTTCATCCGCCGCCCCGGTCCGCTGATCGCCTCAGTCCAACGCTACCTGAAGGTGGTGACGGATGAGCGCGACAGCTGCCGCCGTCGCGACGACGCGGGCGCTTGCGTGGAGAGCGACTATATCTTCAGCCTCGCCGAGCAGTACCAGCCGATCATCGACAGCTACCCGCGCCTTGCCAACGTCGAAGTGGCGGCCGGCCACGTGGAGATCGTTGGCTACAAAGGGGTCGCGCCGCGCCAGTTGATTTCGATTCTGCAACAGCAGGGTTTGCTGGCCTCCACCGCTGCGGAACGCAAGGCGGCCTTCAACCTGCTGATAGCAGAGCTCTACTGACGCCAAAATTAATAGCCTGCTTCCGCAATGGCAAGAACAATAGGGGGAACACAGTTTTCCATTTTGATTGGCCGCTTTCAGACTGCGGCTAGGTCCGCAATGGACACGAAACTGCCTAGGAGGTGCAACTCAATCAGCATCAGGCAATAGGCGACTGTCAGTTCCTGGCCTCTCCTTGAGCTTTCAATGAAGCAGCCCTTCAGGAATTCACTTTTCCCTGATCAACCGCATCTGCAGTCTGTGGCGGAGCTTCCTCAAGTTGCGGACGGCTCGGCACCCCGCAGCGGCCTCGCTTGCAACTCCCCGGTGCTGCGATATCGATGCCTTCTTCACTCATATTCTTCAGTATCAGATAGATAGCCGCCACACCGGCGGAAAGAATGACGAGGGCGATGAGTACAGCGAACATGGCTAAGGCTCGGATGAGGGGCGGGGTTGGACTATACCGCGGCGAACTGCATGGTCAATGAATTGCAACCTTGTAGATGGGAATCTGCCCAACAGCTTTGAACGATTGTAGTAAGGAATGTTTATGCCGACATCACCGGGCCATCAGCCCATAGACCCCGACACTCCCAAGCCCAAAGATCCTATCCATCACCCCCATAAACCGGACCACCCGTTTCACGATGAACGTGAAGAGGAAGGGATCGAAACGGATGTCGATGAAGATACCGGGGCAGACCCCTGGTGGATGTAGGGCGACTACCACCCCGGCAATAACCGGTATTTTTGCGCTCCCGGGATCGGTAATTTCTGGACAATCTGGCGTGTGACTTACCACCGCTAAGGGCAGCGTGATTCTCCGGTCAGGCCGATAGCGGGTTCGCTCCTGACCGGAAATGTCTCCGCCAGATCAATCAAAACAAATGATCAGCCTGAGCCAGCGGGGCGCCACGCCGGATGGCCTGGCGGAGCAGGGCGCGGGCTTCTGCCGGGCTGAGTTCGTCAAGCCAGATGGGCAGGGCGCCAAAGCGGCTTTCGTAGCTGGTGAAGGGATCGAAGCTGGCCGGGCGGATCGGCAATTCGAGGGTGAGTACCATGGTTTGCTCCTTCTCCCCTGTTGTGTCCGGCGTAACCGGCTCCCGGGGAGGTTGGAGCGAGCGACGCTTTAGCCAGCATTTGTTTCCGCCCTGGCAAGTTATCGATTAAATCCGGCGGGTGAAGTGATTCTCCGTATATCTCGCCGCCGGGGGAAAGAATTTCTGGCTATTTCGATATGCGTTCCGCTGTCGATAAGCATCGAATAAACGATTCGTTTGTTTGAACGAAAGTACTGCCTAGCCTGTGCCTCCAATCACCAACAACGACTGGAGAACTTTCGTGCGTATTACCCCTTTGCTCAAGGCAGCCTTGCTTCCCGCCATTCTCGCGCCAGGATTGGCGCTGGCCACCAACGGTTATTTTTCCCACGGCTATGGCGTCAAATCGCAAGGCCTGGCCGGCGTCGGCATTGCCTTGCCACAGGACGGTCTGGCGGCGGCAAGCAATCCGGCTGGAACGGCTTTCGTCGGCGATCGTCTTGACGTCGGTGCAACCTGGTTCCGTCCTGATCGCGGATCGGAAGTGACCGGCAACGGGGCCGGCCTGAACGGCACCTATAACGCCAACGACAGCAAGGATTTCCTGATTCCCGAGATCGGCTACGTCAAGCAGCTGTCGCCGCAATGGGCGGCCGGGGTGGCTATCTATGGCAATGGCGGGATGAATACCGACTACGGAAACAATCCCTTCCGCGCTTTTGGCAGTACCGGTTCGGCCGGCGTCAATCTTGAGCAATTGTTCATTTCGCCGTCGGTGGCCTACAAGCTCAATGAAAATCACGCGCTCGGCCTGGCCGTCAATTTCGCCTATCAACGCTTCGAGGCCAAGGGGCTGGGGGCTTTCGACAATGCCTTCTTTTCATCATCTCCGGGCAATGTGACTAATCGTGGTACTGATACCTCGACCGGCTGGGGTGCCCGCCTCGGCTATACGGGCAAGATCACGCCCGATGTAACCATTGGCGCCACCTGGTCCTCGAAGATCAGGACCAGCAATCTCGACAAGTACAAGGGCCTGTTCGCCGAGGATGGCGGCTTCGATATTCCGGCTAATTACGGACTGGGCTTGGCCTGGAAGGCGACCTCGGCGCTGACGCTGGCCGCCGACTGGCAGCGTATCGAATACAGCGACATCAAGTCGGTCGGCGGGGCGCTGAACAACAACCTGTTTGGCAGCGCCAATGGTCCTGGCTTCGGCTGGAAGGATGTCGATGTGATCAAGCTGGGCGTCGTCTACGACGTCAGCGACTGGACCCTGCGCGCCGGCTACAGCCATGCCAGTCAGCCGATTCCAAAGGATCAGACCTTCTTGAATATCCTGGCCCCCGGCGTCATCCAGGATCACGTCAGCTTGGGCGCGACATGGCGCCAAGGAAAGTCGGGCGAATTGAGCCTCGCCTACACCCATGGGTTCAAGAAGACGGTCAATGGCTCAGGTTCAATTCCGGCTGGCTATGGCGGCGGCGAAGCCAATATCCATCTGGCCGAGGACATTCTGGGTATCGCCTACGGCTGGAAGTTTTGATGCCTGGCGCTGATGGCGATAGACAACATCCTTATTAGGGCAATTGTTATATCGATCTGAATTTTTATTCGTTCTTGGGATAAGCGGCGGGGAATAAATTGGTGGCTACAGACATCACTGAGCTTGTTCAGTGATCCCCGCCCCCGAACAAAGCCGGTTTGTCCGGCTGGCCGAAAGCGAAAGGAATCGCCATGACCGATGCAGTAATCGACGCAGTAAACGACATTCAATCGTCTGCCCAAGTGTCCCCGTCGTTTGTTGAAGGGGGCTATGCCGGCAGCGCTTCCCCGATTCTTGAGCAGGCACGCCAACAGGCTGCCGCCGACAATCTGCCTTACGCCGGCAGCGTCAAGCCGCAGGATGCCTGGGCGCTGTTCCAGTCCGGCGATGCCGTGCTGATTGACGTTCGAACCGCCGAAGAGCGCAAGTTCGTCGGGCATGTGCCGGACACCAAGCACGTTGCCTGGATGACCGGCCTGTCGTTGTCGCGCAATCCGCGCTTCGTCAAGGAACTGGAAGCCAAGGCCGGCAAGGAGGCTGTTGTGCTGTTGCTCTGTCGCAGCGGCAAGCGTTCAGCAGCGGCAGCCGAAGCGGCGGCCAAGGGTGGTTTCAAGAACGTTTTCAACATCCTCGAAGGTTTTGAGGGCGATCTCGACGAACAGCAGCGACGTGGTTCCTTCAATGGCTGGCGTAGCGCCGGCCTACCGTGGATTCAGGACTGATTCAAACATTTTCAGGGAGAAAACAGCATGTCCAAATGGTTTGCAGATAATTCACAGTCGATCGGCCGTACCCCGCTGATCAAGCTCAACCGTGTCATCGACGGCGCCAAGGCCACCGTGCTCGCCAAGATCGAAGGCCGCAACCCGGCCTATTCGGTCAAGTGCCGGATTGGCGCCGCGCTGATCAATGACGCCGAGCAGCGTGGCCTGCTCGGCCCGGGCAAGGAGCTGGTCGAGCCGACTTCCGGCAATACCGGTATCGCGCTGGCTTTTGTCGCTGCCGCCAAGGGCATTCCGCTGACCCTGACCATGCCCGAAACGATGAGCATCGAACGACGCAAGCTGCTGACCGCCTTTGGTGCCAAGCTGGTGCTGACCGAAGGCGCCAAGGGCATGTCCGGCGCCATCGCCAAGGCCGAGGAAATTGCCGCTTCCGATGACAAATATGTACTGCTCCAGCAGTTCAAGAATCCGGCCAATCCAGCCATCCACGAGCTGACCACCGGTCCGGAAATCTGGGACGACACCGATGGCGCCATCGATATCCTGGTTTCCGGCGTCGGCACTGGCGGCACCATTACCGGTGTTTCGCGTTACATCAAGAACACCAAGGGCAAGGAGATCCAGTCGGTCGCCGTCGAGCCGACCGCCAGCCCGGTGCTGACGCAAGCCCGTGCCGGTGAGCCGATCAAGCCCGGCCCGCACAAGATCCAGGGCATCGGCGCCGGTTTCGTGCCGGCCGTGCTTGATCTGTCGCTGGTTGATTCCGTCGAACAGGTTTCCAATGAGGACGCCGTGCTCTATGCCCGCCGCCTGGCCAAGGAAGAGGGCATCATTTCCGGTATTTCCAGCGGTGCAGCCGTTGCTGCAGCGGCTCGTCTGGCCCAGCAACCGGAAAACGCCGGCAAGACCATCGTCGTCATCCTGCCGGACTCAGGTGAGCGCTACTTGAGCTCCATTCTGTTCGAAGGTTTGTTCAACGAAGCTGGGTTGGCTGAATGAGACACCCCGTCGCCAACTCATCCCTGGCCTACGAGCAGGTGGGTGGCTGGGGCGTCAAAGGGATCGTCGCCGAGCTGCATTCGGCGCGAGATCGCTGGCGTGCAGCGCAGCAGCGCAGTCTGGAGTTCGCCGTGCGCGAATTTCCATCCCGCGAAGCGCTCAAGGAAATTGCCGAGTCCTTGTGCGGCGCGCTGTTCCCGATGCGTCTCGGGCCGGCCGATCTGCATCAGGAAGGCGAGGATTTTTATGTCGGTCACACGCTGGATACGGCGCTCAATGCGCTGTTCCAGCAGGTCCAGCTCGAACTCGGCTACAACCGGCGTCTGGCCTGCGAGGAAAAAAATGACGTCGAGGCCCAAGCGGCCGAGATCGTCAAGGCCTTCGCCCAGCAGTTGCCGCTCGTGCGCGGCCTGCTCGATGCCGATGTCGAAGCGGCCTATTCGGGAGATCCGGCGGCGCGTAGCGTCGATGAAGTACTGCTCTGCTATCCGGGCATCCTGGCGGTCATCCATTACCGGCTGGCCCACGCGCTCTATGTCCTGGGCGTGCCGCTGGTGGCGCGCATCATTTCGGAAATTGCCCATTCGATTACCGGTATCGACATCCATCCCGGTGCTCAGATCGGCGCCGGCTTCTTTATTGACCACGGCACCGGTGTCGTCATTGGTGAAACGACCATCATCGGCCAGCGCGTCCGGCTCTATCAGGCCGTCACGCTGGGTGCCAAACGCTTCACGCAGGATGAGAGCGGTGCGCTGGAAAAGGGTGCGCCACGGCATCCGATTCTGGAAGACGAAGTGGTGGTCTATGCCGGTGCCACCATCCTCGGCCGCATCACCATCGGTCATGGTTCCAGCATCGGTGGCAACGTCTGGCTGACCAAGAGTGTTCCGCCGGGAAGCCATGTCTCGCAGGCCAGCTTGCAGCATGAGCCGGGCGGCGCAGGAAGGATCAGTCAATGACCGCCTTGATTCAGGACTTCGGTCTCGCCGTTCGGCACTTTCGCGAGAGGCAAGGCTGGTCGCAGGAGCTGCTGGCCGAAAAGGCCGATCTGAATCGTTCCTTCCTTGGCGAGGTCGAGCGGGGGAGGGTCATCCCCTCGCTGGCGACGGCGCACAAACTGGCGTCGGCGCTTGAAATCCCGCTGTCCGGGTTACTTGCCCATTGCGAGCAACAGGCGGCCTGAACCACCTTTTGATGGCTATAGCATGTTGAAGCGGGGCACCTGCCTTTCGACAATGCTTATCTGAATTTCTTATAAACATTTTCATTTTTGATCCAAGGAGAGCTCTACATGGCACAACACCCCGAAGCGACCGCCCTGAGCGATGTCGCCGCCCGGCAACTAGCCAACGCGACCAAGACGACCGCCCAACTGTCGACCATCAGCCCGCGCTGGCTGGTGCACCTGCTGCAGTGGCTGCCAGTCGAAGCCGGTATCTACCGCCTGAACACCGTCAAGAATCCGCGTGATGTCCGCGTTGCGTGCTCGCAGCGTGACGAATCGGAACTGCCGCAGACCTACGTCGATTACGACGAGGCGCCGCGTGAATACTTCCTCAATGCCGTCACGACCATTCTTGATGTGCATACCCGCATTTCTGATCTGTATAGCAGCCCGCATGACCAGATCAAGGAACAGCTCCGCCTGACCATTGAGACCATCAAGGAACGTCAGGAATCCGAGCTGATCAACAACCCGGATTACGGCCTGCTGGCCAACGTGGCCGACGAACAGCGTATTTCGACCCTGACCGGCGCGCCGACCCCGGATGACCTCGACGATCTGCTGACCAAGGTCTGGAAGGAACCCGCCTTCTTCCTGGCACACCCGCTGGCCATCGCCGCCTTCGGTCGCGAATGTACCCGCCGTGGCGTGCCGCCGCCGACCGTTTCCCTGTTCGGTGCCCAGTTCCTGACCTGGCGCGGTATTCCGCTGATTCCGTCGGACAAGGTACCGGTCGATGGCGGCAAGACCAGCATCATCCTGATGCGTGTTGGCGAAAAGCGTCAGGGCGTCGTCGGTCTGTTCCAGCCGGGTCTGGCTGGCGAACAGTCGCCGGGTCTGTCGGTGCGCTTTATGGGTATCAACCGCAACGCAATCGCGTCCTACCTGATTTCGCTGTATTGCTCGCTGGCTGTGTTGGTGCCGGATGCGATTGCAGTCCTCGAAGATGTGGAGATCGGCAAGTACCATGAATATCCCGACACCTACAAGTAATGGCGTCGAGGGGCTGAGCGCCAGTCCGGCGCCTGGCATCCCTGACGAAGCCACGCTTGGACGGCTTGCCTCGGAATTTTTCCGTGCCTTGCCCGGTGCCCCGCTGCCCTCGTTTAACGACCTGCCGACTTCGCTCGGCGCGGGTAGTGCGCCGGCACCGGAACCGAGCCTGATCCAGTCCGGCCCGAGCGTCGCGCCGGTGCCCATTGCGCCAGACCCGGTTGATCCGGCCGGCAGCGGTGGCGCCGAATTCGGCGTGCCGGAGGCTTACGCGGCTTCATTGCCGAGCGTGACGCCACCCCAGCCGCCGAGTCAGTTCGCTGATCAGGCGCCGGTTTCTCCGCCGGCATTTGCGTCAACTTCGCCGTACTACTTTCTGGGTGAGGCCAGTCCTTATACCCAGTCGGGTGGTACGCCGGCCAAGCCGGAAAACCGCGTGGTCGCGCAGCCTTTCGGTCTGCCCGGCGAAGGCGAGCTGAAGTCCTTGCTGGCGGAAATTGCTTCGGATCGCCAACCCGTTGCAGTACATGGTCAACCGGCCAATACAGGCAATTTCTATTTCCTGGATGCAGCCAAAGTGCCGGAAGCCGGCCCGACCGCTCGGCCCGCCTTCGACGTCAACGCCGTGCGCCGCGATTTCCCGATCCTCAACGAACGGGTGAACGGCAAGCCGTTGGTCTGGTTCGATAACGCCGCAACGACACAGAAGCCGCAGTCGGTGATCGACCGTCTCGCCTACTTCTACGCCCACGAGAATTCCAACATTCACCGTGCGGCGCATGAACTGGCAGCACGGGCGACCGATGCCTACGAGGCTGCCCGCAACAAGGTCCAGCGTTTCCTCGGTGCCGGTTCGGCCGACGAGATCATCTTCGTCCGTGGTGCGACGGAAGCCATCAACCTGGTCGCCAAGACCTGGGGCGTCCAGAACATCGGCGAGGGCGACGAAATCGTCGTGTCGCTGCTCGAACACCACGCCAACATCGTGCCGTGGCAGCAACTTGCCCAGCAGGTCGGGGCGAAGATTCGCGTCATCCCGGTCGACGATACCGGCCAGTTGAAGCTCGATGAACTGCAGAAATTGCTCAACCCGAAGACCAAGCTGGTTTCGGTCACCCAGGTCTCGAACGCGCTGGGTACCGTGACGCCGATCAAAAAGGTGATCGATATGGCCCATGCGGCCGGCGCCAAGGTGCTGGTTGATGGCGCGCAGTCGGTTTCCCACCTGCGGGTCAATGTGCAGGCGCTCGATGCCGACTTCTTCGTCTTCTCCGGTCATAAGATCTTCGGTCCGACCGGGATCGGCGTGGTCTACGGCAAGAAGGCGCTGCTGGAGCAGATGCCTCCCTGGCAGGGTGGCGGCAACATGATTGCTGACGTCACCTTCGAGAAGACGTTGTTCCAGCCGGCCCCGAACAAGTTCGAAGCTGGTACTGGCAACATCGCCGATGCGGTAGGGCTGGGCGCTGCTTTGGATTACGTCGACCGCATCGGTATCGAGAACATTGCCCGTTACGAGCACGACCTGCTGGTCTATGCAACGCGCGGTCTGTCCTCGATTCCCGGCGTACGCCTGATCGGCACGGCGGCGGACAAGGCGAGCGTGGCGTCCTTCGTGCTGGCCGGTTACACGACTGAGGAAGTGGGCAGGGCGCTGAACGAGGAAGGCATCGCAGTGCGCTCCGGTCACCACTGCGCCCAGCCGATCCTGCGTCGCTTCGGCGTCGAGGCGACCGTTCGTCCTTCACTGGCGTTCTACAACACCTGTGAGGAAATCGACCGCATGCTGGCTGTGGTACGTCGTTTAGCCCGTGGCAAGGGCAAGGTTGCGGCCTGATTCGGTCAGGCCACGACAAAAAAGGAGCCGGCGGTGACGTCGGCTCTTTTTTTACCTGCCGGTGCGGCGCTTGCGTTCGAAGGTGATGGCGCGGTGCAGGTAGGCGCCATATTCGCGCATGCCGATGGAGCTATTGCTGTAGCCCTGCTGTTCGAGGTCGGCATCGATGATCTTCTCGGCTTCCTGAGAAAGCGAGGCGGCGGGGTAGGTGGTTCGTTTCTTGGCGATTTTCATGGTGCGTCATTCCGTAGGGAGCCGCTTTATAGCAGAGGAGTGGCCCGGTTGCCTACGGGTTGTGGTGCTGGCGGCGCAGAATTTTTATCCCCGTTTCCTGTGGATAAGCTTGGGGGTAGGGACTGAGTTCCCTATCTAATGCACTGTTGCAAAAACGGTTTATATGGTTTGCTCAATTAACGGGCAGGTCGGTCATGGGCAATAAATTCCCTGCAGCATGCCAATGATTTCGGTCAGTCGCCGATCATTGATCGCGTAATAAACGCGGTTGATTTCCTTGCGTGACTTCAGCAACTTCTGGTTGTGGAGCACGATCAAGTGTTGGGTAATGTTGGGCTGCGTCGTTCCTACGGCCTCGCATATGTCGCCGACGCTGCGTTCTCCATCGGCGAGCAGGCAGACAATGGCCAGTCGGAGTGGGTGAGCGACTGCCTTGAAACGATAGGCGGTCTGCTCAATCTCTTTGTCGCTCCAGAGCTTGTCCATGTTATTTCTTCAGATAGATCTGGTCGAAGGTGCCACCATCGGCGAAGTGCGTTTTCTGCGCTTTCTGCCAACCGCCGAAGCTGTCGTCAATGGTGACCAGCTTCAGTTTCGGGAAGATGGCCGCGTACTTGGCCGCTACCTTGGCGTTGCTCGGCCGGTAGTAGTGCTTGGCTGCGATCTGCTGGCCTTCTTCGGAGTACAGGTAATCGAGATAGGCCTGCGCCGTCAGCCGCGTGCCGCGCTTCTCGACGACCTTGTCGACGACCGCGACCGGTGGTTCGGCCAGGATGGACAGGCTCGGCGCGACGATCTCGAACTTGTCCTTGCCCAGTTCCGTCACCGCCAGAATGGCTTCGTTTTCCCAGGCGATCAGCACATCACCCAGGCCACGCTCGACGAAGGTGGTGGTCGAGCCACGGGCGCCGGAATCGAGGACCGGCACATTTTTGAATATTGCGCTGACCAGATCCTTGGCCTTTTGCTCACTGCCACCGGGTTGTTTCAGCGCCCAGGCCCAGGCCGCCAGATAGTTCCAGCGGGCACCGCCCGAAGTCTTCGGGTTCGGTGTGATGACCGCGACGCCTGGCTTGGCCAGATCACCCCAGTCCTTGATCGCTTTCGGGTTGCCCTTGCGGACCAGGAAGACAATGGTCGAGGTATAGGGCGAGGAGTTGTTCGGGAAGCGCTTCTGCCAATCTGCAGGGATCAGCTTCCGCTCGGCCAGGGCATCGATGTCGTAGCCAAGGGCCAGGGTAACCACATCGGCTTCCAGACCGTCGGCCACCGAACGGGCCTGCTTGCCGGAACCGCCGTGTGACTGGCGGACGTTAACGATCTGGCCGGTCTTGGCTTGCCATTGCTTGGCAAAGGCAGCGTTGAAGTCCTTGTACAACTCACGCGTCGGGTCGTAGGAGACATTGAGCAGCGTGGTCTGGGCAGCGGCGCTACCGAGGCCGAAAGCGAGAGTCAGTGCAGCGAAAAGGCCAATCTTGCGCATGGGGAACCCTGTCGAAAAGATTTTGATATGCGCAGTTTATGGGGCTGTGACAAAACCAAAAAGAATGAATTATTCGATACTTATCATGTTTTGATATATGAATTCAGGCGCCGCGCAACTGCTCGAACAGGCGCAGGCCATCTGGCCAGGGGCCATGACCGGAGTCGACATTGATATGCCCGGCCTCGCCGATGTTCCGGTAATCGCTGCCCCATTGTCTTGCCCAGTATTCGGCGACCGGCGCCTTGACCCACGGGTCATTGCTGCTGGAAACGACGAGGCTGGGAAAGTGAAGTTTTTCTTCGAGCAAGGCGGCTGGTTCGCCGAAGCGATCCGGGTCGGCTGGTGCCACGAGCAGGGCGCCGTGTATCCGTTCCGGCCGGGTGAGCGCTGCCGTGACCGAGGCCAGGCAGCCGAAACTGTGGGCGACGATCCACACCGATTCCGTCAGCGCATCGATTTCCTCGCCAACGCGAGCGGCCCAATCGGACAGGCAGGTTTTCTCCCAGTCAGCCTGTTCGACACGCCGGGTGTTCGTCAGTTGTTCCTCGAACCAGCTTTGCCAATGCGTCGGGCCGCTGTTGCGCAGCCCGGGAACGATCAGGATGGTGGTCATGGAGATGTCCTCGTGAAATCGATTGATCCATTGTCGAAGCAGGGCCGGGGAAGGGGAACGATGATGTTCTTATGTGCTTATGCTGCGCCATGGGGTTTGTCGATAGCTGCCGATTGTGGTGTCATTGGCCCGGACAATTTTGGAAAGTTATGGCGATGGCGGCAAGACCGATCCTGCGTATGGGAGAACCACTCCTGTTTGAAGTTGCAAAAGCGGTGACCGAGTTCGGGACCGCCGAACTGCGTGCGCTGATCGAGGACATGTTCGATTCGATGCAGGCTGCCGGTGGCGTCGGGCTCGCCGCGCCGCAGATCGGGATCGGTTTGCAGATGGTGATTTTCGGCTTCGAAAAGAGCGAGCGTTATCCCGACGCCGAAGCGGTGCCGCTGACGGTCCTGATCAACCCGCTCATCACGCCCGTGGGCGACGAGGAAGAACTTGGCTGGGAGGGCTGCCTGTCGGTGCCAGGTCTGCGGGGTGAAGTGCCGCGCCATACCCGCATCCGCTACCAGGGCTTCGACCCGGAAGGCGCACCGATCGATCGTACCGTGGAGGGCTTCCATGCCCGTGTCGTCCAGCATGAATGTGATCACCTGATCGGTCGGCTTTACCCGTCGCGGATCCGTGACTTCTCTCGCTTCGGCTTTACCGACATTCTCTTCCCGGAACTGGTCCAGGGCGATTGAGGGCCACTATTTTGATTGCCTCTCATCCTTCCAGCGGGCGATAGCTCCAGCGCGGAATGATGAGCAGGGCGAGCACCGAAATGCCAGCTCCCAGAATCAGCAAAGACAGGATGAATGGCTTGTCGGCCAGACGCTCCGGATAAAGCTGCAGGACCACGCCAATACCGATGCCGTTGGCGCCGGTGGCCAGCACGGCCGCCGCGATATCGTGAAAGCGGCGCACCTTGTTCACCCCATGCGCCCAACGTGGCTCGGTGTTGTAGCTGGGCAGGCGTTCGTGGGCAGAGTCGAGTTTTTCAAGGGCAGACAGGAAGGAGCGCAAATTGGTGATGGCGCGCTCGGTCTTGTAATTCAGAAAAGCCAGGCACAGGCTGGTGACCGGGAAGCCGAAAACCAGCCATTCGACCGGCAGTTGTTTGCCGTTGGAAGCAGGGTGCAGGGCGAGCAGGCCAGCGAGCAGCGTTGCTGTCAGGGTCACAAACAGCGCCAGCGATTGCTGGCGCTGGACAATCCGGGCATTGACCTCCTGATAGGCGGCGATGAAACGGTAGTTGGCGTCGACGAAGGTTTTTCCGGACATGTTCAAGAATTTCTGAATTTGGCGAAGGCGGAGCGTGCCGCTGATGGCTGCCCGGCCCAACGACTTTTTGTGCATAAGCAAAGAATCAGGGCATGCAGGGCGAAGGCGCTGTTTTATATCGGGGGTATATCGATATGCCTATTTCGTCGTTCGCTTTGCCTGGAGCGCTGACTAATCTTGCAGCGTCGATAACTGATCCCAACCCTTACGCATGTGACATTCCATGGCCGATGACAATAACGGCGACATGCCGGACTTCTCTTGTTGTATTTCCGATGGCCAGCGGGCGTCACGTTTTGCCGTCGAGGCGATGAATTTATTGCCGACCCTGCAGCGCAACGCACTGCGCAAGATTTTCGACCGCCATGATTTTCTGCCGGAGGAGGTGGCCTCCCTTGGCTACAAGCGTCTCCAGCAGGCCGAGGGGATTGGCAACAAGGGCCTGGCGGCCATTACCGCCTGGCTGAACCGCTACGGCTTCGAGTTGAATCCGCCACCGTTGAGCCCTCATGCCGGAGCAGCGCCCAAGCGGACGCGCCAGAGCATCGAGCAGGCACTTCGCTTACTTCGCACCCATGGTTACGAAATTGTTACGCTATCAAGTGGCGATGGCAGCAATGAAGGTCGGCGCTAGGAAATTAGCTGCCAGCGACTTCTATATGCTTGATTTGAATTTGCATTTAAGAATTTATTATTTCTGCTTATAAGTCTGCTTCAATAAACTGGTCTCATCGACGCTGCAACACAGCAGCTCAACGTATCAGGAGACCATTTCATGAGTATCGCCGTCCGCAATATCAGCAAGCACTTCGGTGCGTTTCATGCGCTGAATAACGTATCCATCGACATTCCTTCCGGTGAATTGGTCGCGCTGCTTGGTCCATCCGGGTGTGGCAAAACGACCTTGCTGAGGATCATCGCCGGACTTGAGCATGCCGACGATGGCCAGATCCTCCTGGAAGGCGACGATGCCTCTGATCGTCACGTCCGCGAACGCGAAGTGGGCTTCGTCTTTCAGCATTACGCGTTGTTCCGTCACATGACCGTGTTCGATAACGTCGCCTTTGGTTTGCGCGTCAAGCCGCGCCGTTTCCGTCCAAGCGAGGCCGAAATTCGCAAGCGGGTGACGCGCTTGCTCGAACTGGTGCAATTGGGCTGGCTGGCCGATCGCTTTCCTTCACAGTTGTCTGGCGGACAGCGTCAGCGGATCGCCCTGGCTCGGGCCTTGGCGGTTGAGCCTAAGGTCCTGCTGCTCGACGAGCCGTTTGGCGCGCTCGATGCCAAGGTGCGCAAGGAGCTGCGCCGCTGGTTACGCCAATTGCACGACGAAATCCACGTCACCAGCGTCTTCGTGACGCACGACCAGGAAGAGGCGCTCGAGGTTTCCGACCGCGTTGTCCTGATGAATAAGGGCAAAGTGGAACAGATCGGCGCGCCGGACGAGGTCTATGACCATCCGGCCACCCCCTTCGTCGCCAGCTTCCTGGGTTCGGTCAATCTGTTCCACGGTCGTGTCGAAGATGGCCATCTGCATGTCGGCGAACATGCCTTGGCGGTCGGTCAGCAGTATGACGCGACAGAGGCGGCGATTGGTTTCGTCCGGCCACACGAGTTTGACCTTTTGCCAGCCAATGCACCGGGAAGCGGCCTGCCGGCGAAGATCCTGCGCGTCATCGCGATTGGTCCGCTGGCCCAGGTCGAACTGACCCGCCAGAACGGAGAGCTGCTGGAGGTTTCCGTCCTCCGCGACACGCTGGCCGCGCTGGGCTTGCGGGAAGGTGATGATGTATCTGTCCGACCCCGGCATATCCGGGTATTCAACAACAACGACAAACTGGCCGCCTGACGGCCTCCAGAGAATCGAGCGGAGAACAGCATGAATTTCCAGCAACTCAGAATCATCCGGGAAACGGTACGTCAGGATTTCAACCTGACCGAAGTGGCCAATGCCCTGTACACCTCGCAACCTGGGGTCAGCAAGCACATCAAGGATCTCGAAGACGAACTCGGGATTGAGGTCTTCATACGTCGCGGCAAGCGTCTTCTCGGCCTGACCGAACCGGGCAAGGAACTGGTCGGCGTAGTCGAACGCATCCTGCTCGATACGCAGAATCTGCGGCGCATTGCCGATCAGTTCGCCAGCCGGGAAACTGGCCATTTTGTCGTGGCGACAACCCATACCCAAGCCCGTTATGCGCTGCCCAAGATCATCCAGTGGTTCAAGGCCGATTACCCCAAGGTGCACTTGACGCTGTTACAAGGCAGTCCGCGCGAAATCGCCGAGCTGCTCGAGACAGGTCAGGCCGACGTTGGTATCGCCACCGAATCACTCGACAATGTGCCAGAACTCGCTTCCTTCCCGTTCTATTCGTGGCATCACGCGGTGATCGTGCCTGACGGCCACCCGCTGCTCAATCTCGAAAAGGTCACGCTCGAGGCTCTGGGTGAATACCCGATCATCACCTATCACGAAGGATTCACGGGGCGGGCGCATGTCGACAAGGGCTTCGCCGATGCGGGCATCGTCCCGGATATCGTGCTGTCGGCCATCGATGCCGATGTGATCAAGACCTACGTCGGCCTTGGCTTGGGCGTCGGTATCGTCGCCTCAGTCGCCTACGATCAGGAGCAGGATCGCAATCTCGCCCTGATTCCAGTGCCCGACCTGTTCCCGGCGAACACAACGCGCATCGCCGTGCGTCGTGGCACCTATCTGCGCAGCTATGTTCATGCCTTCATCGAAAAGGTTTGCCCGGATCTCGGCGAGGATGCGATCAAGGCAGCCCTCAAACCGCAGAACGGCAACGATTGAGGCAAGGCTTGCCATTTATGGCGATCCAATGAATGGATATTTTCTGCGGCCTGTTCGGCTAATTAATATCGTCTCAGTTGTGTAGTGACTCGCTGTCACGTTTTTGAAAGCAATTTTCTTGTAAAACAGAAATCCATGCCCCGCCAAATTGGCGGGGTTTTTTTTAGTGGCTGTTTTTTCGAATATGAAAATAATTTGTATTTAGAAGGCCGGTTTTTGTTTGGCGATAAAATTTTTTCACGGCTAAAAGTTGCCGATTTCAATTTTATTTTGGGAATAGAAAATGAAACAATCCATTATCGTCGCAGCATTGCTCGGTGTCGTATTGACGGCTTGTGGCAAGAAAGAAGAAGTTCCCGCACCGGCTCCGGCGCCGGTTCAAGCACCTGCAGCAGCACCTGCTGCTCCCGCGACTGAAGCAGCAAAACCGGAAGATGCCGCCAAACCCGCTGAGGCTTCGAAGCAGGCAGACGGGGAAAAGCCAGCCGAAGCGGTCAAGCCGGCAGAAGTACCTGCTGCAAACGCCGAGAAAAAATAAGTTATTTGTTTTTTCGCGATATCAAGCGGGGTTCGTTCCCGCTTTTTTTACAATGAAGCCCACTTTAATCATTCTGGACTACAGGCTTGGGCAGGGAAGTTTTTTCTCGACCCAGTGGGTGAAATCGCTTGCCATCGCCTCGGTAATTTCGTGCCGGGCGGGGTAGAAGTGAGCCTCGAAGGGCACTCCGAGGTCACGTAACTGGGCCGAACTTCGCTCAGCCCAGGCGATCGGTAGCGTGCTATCCAGTTCGCCGTGCAGGATCAGCGCATCGAGCTTGGCCAGGGCATCCTGGTGGGCGATGAGCGGCGCAATTTCCGGCAGGATACGGCCGGACAAAATGCCGAACCCGGCGACACTTTCAGGACTGGTAAGTGCCAGGCTGGCCGACATGATGCCGCCCTGGCTAAATCCGGCGATCAGCGTCCGGCGCGAGCTTAGGCCGGTTCGTGCCTGCAGTTCGGAGACGAATTTCACCAGTTTCCGGCGGCTTGCCTCCGCCGCGGCCTGATCGATGACCGGGCCGTTGGGCGTGAAATTGACCGGGAATGCACAAAACGCATTGGAACCCATCGGAATCGGCGAACGAACGAGCGCAACGGCATACCGTTCCGGGAGCAGGGCGGCCAGCCCTGCCATTGAGCTTTCATTGCTGCCGACACCATGCAGCAGGATGATCAGGCCTTGATCCGCTTTCCGTGGCGCGCGACTGCGGTAGGTGAGTGTCAGGTCTTCGACCAGGGGCGGGAGTAATGGGGTTTCGGTCATGGGCATCGGTCATCCGGCAGTTTGGTAATTCAAAACGGTTGGCGGACGCAGTCCGCCAACAACAAGGTTTGGTCAATTCAGCTGCTGATTGGTTCTTGGCCACCGGCGGCAACCGC
>JAGTRV010000177.1 GCA_018262245.1 Pseudomonadota bacterium
CTTCATCAACAAGCTCGACCGCGAAGGCAAGGAGCCGATCGACCTGCTCGACGAAATCGAGTCGGTGCTCGGCATCCAGTGCGCGCCGATGACCTGGCCAATCGGCATGGGCAAGCGTTTCCGCGGCGTCTATCACCTCTACGACGATGCCATTGCCTTCTTTGATCCGCAGGCCGAGAAGGGTACGGCCGAGATCATTCAGGGGCTCGACAATCCGCGCCTTGATGAGCTGATTGGTACGCAGGCCGACGAGTTGCGCATGGATATCGAACTGGTCCGCGGCGCTTCGCACGCGTTCGATGCCGAAGCCTATCTGTCGGGCAAGCAGTCGCCGGTCTTCTTCGGTTCGGCGGTCAATAACTTCGGTGTGCAGAGCCTGCTCGACGCTGTGGTCGACCTGTCGCCACCTCCGATTGCCCGTCCTTCGGTCAGCCGCGAGGTGTTGCCGAACGAGCCGAAGTTCTCCGGGTTCGTGTTCAAGATTCAGGCCAACATGGACCCCAAGCACCGGGACCGCATCGCCTTCCTGCGTGTCTGTTCCGGTCGCTTTGACCGGGGCATGAAGGTCAAGCAGGTGGCTTCCGGCAAGATGCTGTCAATCAACAATGCCATTACCTTCATGGCCCGCGACCGCTCGACGACCGACGAGGCATGGCCGGGCGACATCATCGGTATTCCGAACCACGGCACGATCCGCCTGGGCGAAACCTTTACCGAAGGCGAAGATCTGCGCTTCACCGGCATCCCGTCCTTCGCGCCCGAGCATTTCCGTCTGGCCCGCATCGCCAACCCGCTAAAGATCAAGCAATTGCAAAAGGGCTTGCAGCAGCTGGCGGAAGAGGGCGCCACCCAGTTGTTCCGGCCGCTGTCCGGTACCGACCTGATCCTTGGTGCGGTCGGTACGCTGCAGTTCGACGTGGTGGCCAGCCGTCTGGAAAATGAATACGGCGTGCAGGTCATCTTCGAGCACTACAACTGCGCGACGGCACGCTGGATTCACGGTGATGCCGCCGAGTTGCGCCAGTTGTCCGACCGCTACAGTGCCAACGTCGCGTTGGATGGGGCTGACGACCCGGTCTATCTGGCACCGAACAATGTCTATCTGAACATGGTCAAAGAGAAGTACCCCAACCTGCGCTTCCTCGAAGCGCGCGAAGTGGCGTAAGAAGGGGCTGAGTATGACTGTCCGGGTTCAGGAAGCGGATTTCGATGTTGGTGCCGAACTGGCCGCATTGCGCGCCGGGGATGCCCGCGTCGGGGCGCTGGCCAGCTTTCTTGGCCTGGTGCGCGACCTGAACGACGGCGCCAGCGTGTCGGAAATGACGCTGGAGCATTACCCGGGCATGACCGAAAAGGCGCTTGAGGAGATCGTCGCTGAAGCCGGTGGTCGTTGGGATCTCTACGACGCGTTGGTCATCCATCGTGTCGGGCCGCTCAAGCCCTGCGAGCAGATCGTGCTGGTCGCCGTCACCAGCGCCCATCGCGGCGAAGCTTTCGCCGCCTGCGAGTTCATCATGGATTACCTGAAGACCCGGGCTCCGTTCTGGAAGCGCGAGGCGACGCCGGATGGCGGCCGTTGGGTCGATGCCCGTGAGACCGACGACAGCGCGGCGGTGCGCTGGCAGAAATAACAAAGGGGAGCCGAGGCTCCCCTTGTTGTATCGGCTTTGTTCCGGACTCAGGTCCGGAAGCGGGCCACCGTCTCGTGCAGCGAGACGGACAGCGATTGCAGATGGCGTGCGGCATCGGCCGTGTGATGAACCGCAATGGCACTCTCTTCCGACATCTGGGCAATGGTTTCCAGCTTTTGTGCGATCTCGGTACTGGCAATGCTCTGCTCGGTAATCGAGTCCGATATGCCATTGACCACAATCGCGACGCGGGACGAGCCATCGCGAATCTGATTGATCGAGGCGCCGGCCTGATTGGCCAGTTCAACCCCATTGCTGACTTGTTCGACCCCGGCCTGCATGCTGTTGACGGCGCTACGCGTACCGTTCTGAATCTTGGAAACCATCCCGGCAATTTCGGTCGTAGACAAACTGGTTCGTTCTGCCAGTTTGCGCACCTCATCAGCCACAACGGCAAAGCCACGGCCCTGCTCGCCAGCCCGGGCTGCCTCAATGGCGGCGTTAAGGGCCAGCAGGTTGGTCTGGTCAGCAATTTCCTTGATCGTGTTGACGATCGAGGTGATGTGATCGGACTGGCGCCCCAGTTCTTCGACAATTTTCGACGAAGACTGCACCGCATCAGAGATCTTGTGCATCTCGCTGGCCGCACGATGGATGACAGCAGCACCCTCTTCAGAGAGCGTGCCGGCGGCCTGGGAAATGCCGTGGGCTTCGGCCGCGTTTTCCTTGACCTGGTCGATACTGACGGCCATTTGTTCAACCGAGGCGGCCATCGATGAGGCTGCATCGCTTTGCTGGGTGGCGCGGTCGGCCACTTCTTCGGAGGCACTTAGCAACTGATTGGCGGCGCCGGCGACCTGCTCGGCATTGCTGACGATACTGGCGATCATGCCGCGCAATGTTTCCTGCATGGTGCGGATATTGGCCAGCAGGCTTTCCTTGTCGTTCGGGTCGCATTCCACGGGGGTTGCCAGATCTCCAGCGGCGATGCGCTTGGTGATGGAGGAGGCCAGGCTCGGGTCACCGCCGAGTGTCCTGATGATGTTGTTGGACAGAAGCAGCGACGAAATCGCGATGAAGCCGGCAATGCCAAGACCCCAAAGCAGCAGTTTTATCGCATCGCTTCGGAACTTCGTATCGATATCGTCGATATAGATGCCTGAGCCAATCAGCCAGCCCCAAGGCTCAAAACCCATGACGAAGGAAATTTTTGGAACGCCTTCTTCCGAACCCGGCTTTGGCCAGAGGTAATCGACAAAACCGGAGCCCTGCGATTTGACGATCCGGCTCATCTCCGCGAAGAACAGCTTGCCGTTCTTATCCTTGAGCTGGTCGAGTTTCTTTCCGTCCATATCTGGCTTGATCGGATGCATGATCATGGTGTCCGTCAGATCATTGATCCAGAAATACTCGACTTTGTCATACCGCATCAAGCGAATGGCGGCGGCGGCGGCTTTCTTCGCATCTTCGGTCGTCATGCGACCTTCGCGCGCTTCTTTTTCGAAGAAGACCATTGTGCCATGGGCGACTTCGACCAAATTGCGAACCTTGGCCTGGCGGTCTTCCAGCATCTGGCTCTTGCCGTTGATCAGCAGTACCGTGAAAAGCAGTGCCAATGCAGCGACTGTCATGACCGTCATTGCGAGCAGCTTGCTGCGCAGGGACATTCCTTGATTAGACATGTCTCTATTCCCCCTGTCTTATTATCTGTTGAAAATTTCAAATTCAATAACCAATCTAACACAATCGCGATCTAGATGAGCAAGGCGATAGGATCTTCGATCAAGTTATTGGTGTGCTTGAAATCTACCGATGCGTCCTCATCTAGCAGCCTATAGAAAATCCGACTTTGGAGATCATCGATGCGCCTTGATAAGTTTACGACCAAATTTCAGCAGTCTTTAGCCGATGCCCAAAGTCTGGCCATTGGCGGCGACCAGCAATTCATCGAACCGCAGCACCTGCTGCTCGCCCTGATCAATCAGGATGACGGCGGAACGACCTCGTTGCTGTCGCGCGCCGGTGTTAACGTACCCGGCCTGAAGCGCGATCTTGAACAGGCGCTGACCCGTTTGCCGCAAGTCCAGGGCCACGGCGGTGATGTCTCCATTGGCCGCGACCTGAACAACCTGCTCAATCTGACCGACAAGGAAGCGCAGAAGCGTGGCGACCAGTTCATCGCCAGCGAGATGTTCCTGCTCGCCTTGTGCGACGACAAGAACGAAACCGGCCGCATTGCCAAGCAGCACGGCTTTTCCCGCAAGTCCATCGAAGCGGCGATCATGGCCGTGCGTGGTGGACAGGGGGTCGATTCGCAGGAAGCTGAAGGTCAGCGCGAGTCGCTGAAGAAATACTGCATCGATCTGACCGAACGCGCCGCTCAGGGGAAACTCGACCCGGTCATCGGTCGCGACGATGAAATCCGCCGCGCCATCCAGATCCTGCAGCGCCGCACCAAGAACAACCCGGTGCTGATCGGCGAGCCGGGTGTTGGCAAGACGGCCATCGTCGAGGGGTTGGCCCAGCGTATCGTCAATGAAGAAGTGCCGGAAACCCTGAAGGGCAAGAAGGTGCTGGTCCTCGATATGGCCGGCCTGCTGGCCGGGGCCAAGTATCGCGGCGAGTTCGAGGAACGCCTGAAGGCGGTCCTTAAGGAAGTGGCGCAGGACGAAGGACGCATCATCCTGTTCATCGACGAACTGCATACCATGGTTGGCGCCGGCAAGGCCGAAGGGGCCATCGACGCCGGCAACATGCTGAAGCCGGCCCTGGCGCGCGGCGAACTGCACTGCATCGGCGCGACGACGCTGAACGAATACCGCAAATACATCGAAAAGGATGCCGCGCTGGAGCGCCGTTTCCAGAAGGTGCTGGTCGATGAGCCGAGCGTGGAATCGACCATCGCCATCCTGCGCGGCCTGCAGGAAAAGTATGAGTTGCACCACGGTGTCGACATTACCGACCCGGCCATCGTTGCCGCAGCCGAACTGTCGCATCGCTACATCACCGACCGTTTCCTGCCGGACAAGGCGATTGACCTGATTGATGAAGCTGCGGCCCGCATCAAGATGGAAATCGATTCCAAGCCGGAAGTGATGGACAAGCTGGATCGTCGCATCATCCAGCTCAAGATCGAGCGCGAGGCGGTCAAGAAGGAAAAGGACGAGGCTTCCAAGAAGCGATTTGGCCTGATCGAAGAGGAAATCGCCAAGCTGACCAAGGAATACTCCGACCTGGAAGAGGTTTGGAAAGCCGAGAAGTCCGCTGTGCTTGGTTCTGCCCAGATCAAGGAAGAAATCGATCATCTGAAGGCTGACATCGCCCGCCTGCAGCGCGAAGGCAAACTAGGCGAAGTGGCCGAACTGCAATACGGCAAGCTGCCACAGCTGGAAGCGCAGTTGAAGGCTGCTGAGAAAGCTGGCGAGGGCGAAGGTCGAAAGAACAAGCTGCTGCGCACGCAGGTTGGTGCCGAGGAAATTGCCGAGGTGGTTTCCCGTGCCACGGGCATTCCAGTCAGCAAGATGATGCAGGGCGAGCGCGAGAAGCTTCTCAACATGGAAGACCGGCTGCACAAGCGCGTCGTCGGTCAGGATGAGGCGGTGCGCCTGGTGGGCGACGCCATTCGTCGTTCGCGGGCCGGGCTGTCCGATCCGAACCGTCCGTACGGCTCCTTCCTGTTCCTCGGCCCGACCGGTGTCGGCAAAACCGAGCTGTGCAAGGCGCTGGCCGAATTCATGTTCGACTCCGAAGACCACCTGATCCGCATCGACATGAGCGAGTTCATGGAGAAGCACTCCGTTGCCCGCCTGATCGGTGCGCCGCCGGGTTACGTCGGTTACGAAGAAGGTGGTTACCTGACCGAAGCCGTGCGTCGCAAGCCGTACAGCGTGATCCTGCTCGACGATGGCCGGATGACCGATGGCCAGGGCCGTACTGTCGACTTCAAGAACACCGTGATCGTGATGACTTCCAATCTCGGCAGCCAGATGATCCAGCAGATGTCAGGCGACGATTACGGCGTGATCAAGGTCGCGGTGATGGCCGAGGTGAAGAACTACTTCCGGCCGGAGTTCATCAACCGGATCGATGAGGTGGTGGTCTTCCACGCGCTGGACGAAAAGCATATCGCCGGCATCGCGAAGATCCAGCTTGGTTACCTCGAAAAGCGGCTGGCTCAGCTCGAAATGGGCATCGTGGTCGAAGACAGCGCACTGGCCGAACTGGCGCAGGCCGGGTTCGACCCGGTATTCGGTGCACGTCCGCTCAAGCGGGCGATCCAGCAGCAGATCGAGAATCCGCTGGCCAAGGCCATCCTGGAAGGGAAGTTTGGCGCCAAGGATACGATCAATGTTAGCTGCGATCCTGCCACCGGCGGCATCATGCGCTTCAGCAAGGCCTGATCGGCGCGGGGCTGCAAACAAAAAGGGCGATGCCGCGGCATCGCCCTATTTACATTTGGCGCTGCGAGATCAGCAGCGTCCCTTCTTGGCCTGTCCTGGCGGGCAGTGGCCGCCATCCTGATGCGGCACGCCCTGGTTGCCACGACCGGTGTAATACTTCTCGCCGCGGTGGCCGTCATGCCGGCGCCAGTAATCCGGATCACGGTACTCGTAGCCATCCCAGTAGTAGCCACGGGTATCGCGGGTGCCGAAGGTGACGCTGACGCCCGGCGCATCAATGCGGACGCCGCCGAGGTTAACGTTGATATCGGCGGCGCTGGCGAATAGCGGTGCGGCTGCGATCAGCGAAGCGATCAGGATTTTTTTCATGGGGCTCTCCGGTTTATCGTGTCGACCGGCCATCGTTCGGCCAGCCTTGGTTCGTCTGTCCGGAAATATTAGCCTACCGTGATGCTTTCGTGAAATCTGAATGGGCGGAGCTAGGCAGTCCGCTGCAACACGGCCGTCAGCCGATCCAGATTCTGCTCGTTAGCTGGTGCCAGAATGTGCTTGATCGCCTGCGCCACCTGCGCATCGTCGAATACCTGCTCCCAGGTCACTTCCGTTCCTCCGGCCACCGGAGCCAGCGTGATCGTCAAGGTGAAGTAAGGCGCACAGTCGTGCCGGATCACCACCTTGCGCCCCGGCACGAGTTCGACGAAATTGCTTTCGTTCGGGTAATTGGTGCCATCCGGACCATGC
>JAGTRV010000178.1 GCA_018262245.1 Pseudomonadota bacterium
CAGCTCCGGCTGGTTTTTTTGTTCCTGCTCGGAAAAGTGCTACCCACACCACCGGGGTATAATCGAGGTTTTCGTCGACCGGTTCGTGCCCAAGCCCCAATTCATGCAGCAACGTAACCTTTCGTCGTTTCTTCGCCGCCTGTGCATTACCTGCCTGACCGCGGCAATCCTGCTTCCAGTTGCCCCCGCTCTAGCTGAGTCTGCAGATAAACCATCCCTGTTTTCCCTGATGATGCCGTCGCTCAGCGATAGCGGTTTCAGCACAACCGAAGACGTGCTGACCGTGCAGGAAATTCGGGTTCCGCCTCAGCTGCCAAACACGATTGATCTGACCACCCAGGCAAACAACCTGTGGGACAGGATTCGCAATGGCTTTGCGATGACCAATCTCAACGATGATCTGGTCCTCTATTACCAGCAGTGGTACCAGAACCGCCCAGATGCCCTGCGGCGCATGGTCGAGCGCAGCCGCCCCTACCTGCACTATATCGTCGAGGAACTTGAGGCCCGCGGCATGCCGACCGAGCTGGCATTATTGCCGATGGTTGAAAGCTCCTTCAACCCGAACGCCTATTCGCCGGCACACGCGGCCGGCCTGTGGCAGTTCATTCCAGCGACCGGCAAGCGTTTTAATCTGGAGCAAAACTGGTGGCGTGACGAGCGGCGCGATATCGTTGCCTCGACCGGGGCAGCGCGAAGGCGCAGTCAAAAGGGCCATCGTCAAGAACGAATCACGCGGCCTGCCGGCAGACTATCCAAACCTGACGATGCCGAACGAAACCCGGCATTACGTTCCGAAACTGCAGGCGCTAAAGAATATTCTCGGCAACCCGACATTGATTGCCCAGCTCGGCCTGCCCTTTATTCCCAATGAGCCGTACTTCGCAACCCTCGAAACTCGGCGGCCAATTGATGTCAAGACAGCAGCCCGCCTGGCCAACATGTCGCTGGACGAGTTTCTGCGACTGAACCCCTCGCACAACCGCCCGATCATCAAGGCAGACACCTCGGTCGTCGTCCCGGCCGACAAGCTCGACACCTTCCGCGACAACCTGCGAAACAATCAGTCGTCGCTCACCCAGTGGCAAGCCTACACAGTAACTTCCGCCGAACGGCTGGACAAGATTGCTGCCCGTTTCGATACCACGGCCGGCGAACTGGCCCGCGTCAATAGCCTCTCGGAAAAGGTTCGGCTCGGCGCCGGCTCAACGGTACTGGTACCCGGCGGCGACAGCGGCAGCGGACTGAGCAACCTGCTCAATACCTCGACCCCACAACACTTTATCGAACCGGAACGGGTTGCCCGTCCGTGTGGCAAGGCTGGCAAGCACGCCAAGTCCTCGGCCAGAGCATGCGACAGACCGGAACCCCGGATCGCTGCCAAGGATAGCCACTCAAGCGAGCATGCAGCGACCAAGGCTTCTGGCAAATCGGCAAAAACCGGTCCGTCCCCAGGCAAGGCACACACCAAGACGGCCGAACACGGCAAGACAAAGCCCGCCAACAGCAAGCCCGTCAAGAGCAGCCCATCCCACCAGCCCTCCAAATCCGGACCCAGCCGGCACCACTGATTCAACCCAGCAGATGACAGCTGACAGCGTGGGTGGCTGAAATATCGGTCGCCTGCGGATAGCGTTGCCGGCAAACATCCATTGCCTGAGGACAACGCGGATGGAAATGACACCCGGTCGGCGGATTGGCCGGCGACGGGGTTTCTCCAGGCAGTTTGATGGCCTGGGTAGGCCGATCCAGCCGAGGCACTGGAACAGCCGACAGCAAGGCCTTCGTGTACGGATGCTGCGGCGACCGCAGAACCTCCTCCGCCCTTCCCCGTTCGACAATACGCCCCAGATACATCACGGCCACATCGTGGGCCAGGTATTCGACAACCGCAAAGTTGTGGGTAATGAACAGATAGGCTACGCCCAGCTCACTTTGCAATTTCTTCAGCAGATTCAGGATCTGCGCCTGCACCGAAACATCAAGCGCCGAGGTCGGTTCGTCACAGATCAGCAACTCTGGTTGCACCGCCAGCGCCCGGGCAATGGCAATACGCTGACGCTGGCCTCCGGAAAACTCGTGCGGATAGCGGTCCACTGCGTCGCCCGGCAGGCCAACCTGCAGCAACAACGCTGCAACGGCCGCTGTTTGCGCTGCTGCCTCAGCCTCGATGCCCAGCGCGCCCATGCCTTCCGCAATGATCTCGCCGACCCGCAGGCGTGGATTCAGCGAGGCAAATGGGTCCTGGAATACCATCTGCAGATGGCGCCTGGCGCTACGTAAGCGCTTGCCCTTGAGTCCAACCAGTTCGCTGTCGCCCAACCTGACACTGCCCGCGGTCGGCTGGATCAACTGCAGCAACGACTTGCCCACCGTCGTCTTGCCACAACCGGACTCGCCAACCAGGGCCAGGGTGCGACCAGCGGAAATCGCCAGCGACACGCCATCAACGGCTCGGACATGGCCCACTGTCCGCTGCAGAAAACCCTTGCGGATCGGAAAATGAACCTTGAGGTCGGCCAGTTCCAAGAAGGCACGCCCCGGGGTGAGATCTTGCTCAGTGATGCCGTGCCCAGCCCCATTGCTCGCTACCGATTCACCCTGCCAGTGACAGCGCACCACATGCCCAACGGCCGATTCACGCCACTGCGGAGACTGTTCGCGGCAAACTGGCATGACGTACTGACAACGGTCGGCAAAACGACAACCGGCCGGCATGGCCGTCAGCGCAGGCACTTGACCGGGTATCGTTGCCAGGCTTACGTCGCGCCGGGAAATATCCGGCAAAGCTTCAAACAGCGCTTGCGTATAAGGATGGCGTGGCCGGGTGAAAAACTCCTCACGGCTGGCCACTTCGACCAACTCGCCGGCATACATGACACCGATGCGATGGGCCATCCGCGCGACGACGCCGAGATCGTGGGTAATCAGCAGCATGCCCATGCCACGCTCGGCCTGCAGTTTAGCCAGCAAATCGAGAATCTGGGCCTGAACCGTGACATCAAGCGCAGTGGTCGGCTCATCGGCAATCAACAACTCCGGCTCGCCAGCCAGGGCGATGGCGATCATGACCCGCTGTTTCATGCCACCGGATAGCTGGAACGGATATTCGGTCAGGCGGCGCTCGGGGTCGGCAATCCCGACCTGACGCAGCAGATCGACCATGCGTTCAGTCGCTTCCACGCCGTCCGTGCCAAGGCGCCGGGCCAGCATCTCACCAATCTGCTGGCCGACCGTGAGCACAGGATTCAGGCTGGTCGCCGGCTCCTGAAAGATTATCGCCATCCGGCTGCCGCGGTAGGCGCGCATATCGGCCTCTGGCAGGCTCAGCAGCTCCTCGCCATCCAGCGTGACCCTGCCGTTCAGGATACGCCCGGCGGCGGGCAGCAGGCGCATGATGCCCTGTGCAGTCGCCGACTTGCCGCAGCCAGACTCACCAAGCAGCGCAAACGTCTCGCCTTTGGCAATGGCGAAGGAAATGCCGTCCACTGCCGCCAGCGTTTTCTTGCCGGCCGTGAAGCCCAGGCGGAGATTTTCGACCTTCAGCATCTATGTAGCCCTCGGGTCGAATGCATCGCGTACGGCATCGGCGAACAGGTTGGCGGCCAGCACCAGGATGAACATCGCGGAGAATGCTGCAGCCAGCGACCACCAGACGACCGGCTCGCGCCCCAGTTCCATGCGGGCGTTGTTGATCATGGTGCCGAAGCTGGTCATCGTTGGATCGACACCGATACCGACGTAGGACAGCACGGCTTCGGCCAGCACCAGCCCGGAGAAATCCATGACCAGCGAGATAATGACGATATGCATCAGGTTGGGCAGGATGTGACGAACAATAATGCGCCAGCTTGATACGCCAAAGGCCTGCGCCGCCTGGATGTATTCCAGTTCGCGCAGCTTCAGCGTTTCGCCACGCAGCAGGCGGCACAGCCCTGTCCAGCTGGTGATACCGAGAATGAAGCAGAGCGCCAGCAGGCGCAGGTCAGCCCGCTCGGCGGCGGTCGAGAACCACTCCGGATGCGTGTCGATAACCACTTGCATCATCAGCACTGCAGCGGCGATCAACAGGACGCCGGGAATCGAGTTGAGTACGGTATAAATGTACTGAATCACGTCATCGACCCAGCCGCGGAAATAGCCGGCAACAATGCCGAGCAGTACCGCCATCGGCAGCATGACCAGCGTTGTCACTAGGCCGATAATCAGCCCCGTACGCACGCTTTTCAGAACCTGGTAGAGCACATCCTGGCCCACCTTGTCGGTGCCGAAGACATGGTACTGCCCGGCCAGCCAGAACAGCGGCACGATGCACAGCAAGATAAAGCCAAACGTGATCAGCACGGCATCCCAGGCGAAGACCGTCTCGCCACGCCAGATTCTTTGCCATCCGGAGGCCTCGGCCATAGCCGAGCCACGAGCCACCACAGCGGCGGCGAGAGCCGCCAGCATCGCCCAGCCAACAAAGGCCAGCCCGGCCGCACGGAAAGCCGTGAACCCGGCGTCGGCGGCCACCTCATCCTCGCGTTCGCCAAGATGCTTGCCACCGTACTTCAGGCGTGGATAGTCACGTACCGAACCCTGCCCCGGGACATCGATGGTTTCCTTCGAGTAAAGCCGGGTAGCAAACGGCTCGGAATAGGTTTTTTCATTGCGCGAGCGCAGCGGCACCGCCAGCGCATCGAGCACCGACAACACCTCGACGGCATAGCTTGCCTTCTGCCCTGCCTTGCTTTCCAACTGCGCCCGGTAGTGCAGTGAATCAAGCAATCCAATCAGAATGAAAACTAGCAGCACCGTTGCCGAGGCCATGCCGACACGGCTCGCCCCAACCCGGCGCCACGCCGCAAGCAGCGGCGGATTATTGGCAATCAGAAAACCGACACCAACGCCGGCTGCCACCAGCAACCAGATCAGCACATCCGACCAGAGCACGACAATCTGAAAGCCCATCATTCGAACCGGATCCGAGGATCAACCAGGGTGTAGGAAATATCGGTCAGGATCAGGCCGACGATATAGAGCACCGAGCCGATGAAAACCATCGAACGCACCACAGAAAAGTCCTGCGCATTGATCGCATCGATGGTGTAACTGCCAAGGCCGGGAATACCGAAGAAGGACTCGGTCAACAGCGACCCCATGAAGAGCAGCGGAATGACCACGACGACGCCGGTCAGGATTGGAATCAGCGCATTACGCAGCACGTGACGGAAGAAAACCACCGTTTCCGGCAGGCCCTTGGCGCGAGCCGTACGAACATAATCCTTGCCGACCTCTTCGAGGAAGATGGTCCGGTACCAGCGCGTCGAGGAGCCGATGCCGGAAATCACCCCGATCACTACTGGCAGGATCAAAAAGCGCCAGGCTTCCAGCCCGGCTCCGAAACCGGAAATCGGTACCAGACGCCAGAGCTTGCTGATCAGATATTGCCCACCGATGATGTAGAACAGACCAGAGATGGACATCATCGCTACACACAGCACGACCCCCCAGAAATCAAAAGCCGTAGCCCGGAAGAAAGCCAGAGTCAGGGCAAAAGTGACCGTGACGAGCAGGCCGAGGATAAAGGTCGGCAGCGCGATAGCCAACGACGGCCCCATGCGTCCGCTGATCTCGCGGGCAATGTCCCGTCCATCCTCGGCACGGCCAAAGTCACCAACGAACATGCGTGCCGATTTCTGGAAAAACACGGTATCGGTGACTGTCGACAGACCGGAGGCCTCAGCGTTAATCAGCAATGGCTTGTCGTAGCCACGCTCGACCTTCCATTTCTGGATCGCCTCCGGCGTCACCCGCTTCACGCCGAGCTGCATGCGCGCCATGTCATCGGGCGTATTGACCACGAAGAACAGGGCAAAGGTAACGAGATTTACCCCGATCAGGATCGGCAGGGCGTAAAGAAGACGGCGAACGATGTAAGCGAGCATTGCCCCGATTATGCCAAGAGCTGGCCATAAGTGCTAAGGCAAGGCATGCAAGGAAGCACACAAAGCTTTACATACCTCTGACAGGACAATTTTAAGCGTCGGTTATACTGCGTCCCGTCCGAAGGCGACTGAAGCAAAAGGCCAACAGACAAAAAGAAAAAGCCACATATCCAAGTCGTTGTTTTGACATAAATAATGTGGCTTGTTCGGGTGCTGGCGGAGAGGGTGGGATTCGAACCCACGGTACCTTGCAGTACGCCTGATTTCGAGTCAGGTACATTCGACCACTCTGCCACCTCTCCGCAGCGGCCGGGATAATAGCACAACTGATGTACTGGATAAAACGACTATTACTGTTGACAGCATCCCTGATCGCCGCCGGTTGCGGCGAGGTTGGCCCATTGCCATTTCCGACACCAGCCCAGCATGATCTCGTCGTCCTCACCCGTCCCGGTCTGCTCACTTATTCGACCGATGACAACGGCAACCCGGCCGGCATCGAATACGATCTGACACAAGCCTTCGCTCAGGAACTCGGTGTCGGCGTCAGATATGTCGTCGTAGCGCCGGAAGAACTGGAAGCCCAGCTTACCGAAAGCAAGTATCACCTTGCCGCTGCCTGGCTCTCGCCAATGGCCAACAGCGCCATCCAGTCGACACCGGCCATTTTTCAGACACGAGACATTCTTGCCCAGCACGAGGCATCGTTGGCGCTCACTGAACGCTCGCAACTGACCGGCAAGACGGTGCATGTCATGGCCGGCACCCGCCAGGCGAAAACGCTGGCCAGCCTGGCCAAGGAAATACCGGGACTCAAGGTCGTCGAAGTCGGCCAGGGCGACATCCTTGATCTGCTGGAAAAACTTGGCAATCGTCAGATCGAGTACGTCGCTATCGACGAGGGCTTTGAGGACATTGCCAACCAGTACGTTCCCAACCTGCGTACCACACTGGCGCTGAGCGAAACACGTCCGGTAGTCTGGCTGCTCGGCCAGCATCCAAATGCAGAACTCAAGGCTCGCCTCGACGCCTTCATCGAGCGGGTGCAACACGATGGCACACTGGCCCGACTGGAAGACCGCTACCTCGGCCATGTCCGGCGCCTAGAACAAGGCGACATCATCAAATTTCTTGGTGAGATAGAAACCACGCTCCCCAAATTCCGCAAGTACTTCCAGGCGGCCCAAGCCCTGACCGGCATCGACTGGCGATTGATTGCGGCAGTGGCCTACCACGAATCGCATTGGGATCCGAACGCAACCAGCTATACCAATGTGCGCGGGATCATGATGCTAACCGAAGATACGGCCGACCACCTGGAGGTCAGCAACCGACTCGACCCCAGCGAAAGCATCCTGGCCGGCGCCCGCTATATCAATATGCTGAAGGAACAGTTGCCGGAAGAAACCGAGGAGCCGGATCGCACTTG
>JAGTRV010000179.1 GCA_018262245.1 Pseudomonadota bacterium
GCGCCTGATCCTTGTCCTCATCATTCTGGTCCATTTTTTTGGCGACTTTGGGTCGCCCAAAGGACGCCTGGAGATCAAGGTCGTCCGCTCCGCCATCGGTATCCTCATCATTGATGGAATAGCGTAGCGATGGGTCGGCTGACTTTGGCTTCTCGACCAGCAAGGCAATCTGGTGGCGCTCCGTTCTGGTGAGCAAGGATTTGGGAAGGGACTTTTTCTGAGCCACATTCCTGACCAAACGCTTTTCCGAACCGGGGTTTAACTCCCTGACCAGTTCGACTGCCATGGAATGGCTCGAAATCGGGGTCACCGTCACGCCACTATCCGCCCCTGCAACCTGAGCGGGCACTTCTGCCAATTGATTCTCCGCGGTGGCGGATTCCGAGGCGTTACCCCCCATGGAAGAGAGAGCAAGCACTGCGGCGACTACGATCCAACGCACTTCGATTTCCTCTAAACAATAAACCTGACACTTAACTAACGCGCCAGTCGCCATTAGGTTGTCATGGCCGTCTTAATTTTTTTCAATCTGCGCTCGCTGTTACACGAACGCCACATACCGAGGGTCAACGAAACGCCAAGACCTCCGTTACTTGAGCATAGACGCACTTTTAATGGAGTCCAAAATGTTCGTAAACCAAACCGAATCCACTTCGTTCATCCACTCGCTGAAACGCGCCGGCATTTCGATCAGCAACGAACAAGCAGTGATCGAACGCCTCGCTGAAGCCCGTGAATGGCACTACGCCTTCAGCACGCTCGTCAAGCAAGGACAGCGAATTGGCATCTGGTTTGCCGCCACCGCCAAGATCAGCTCAAACCAGTTGAGGCGTTTGTTTGCCCAATACCATTTCTCGGGAAATGCCGAAGCCGCCTTTGAGGCGAGCCTGCAGCGATAAGCGGAACTCACCGTTTCCGCAAAGGGAAAAGCCTGCCAACAAGGTAAAGGCACGCGTCCCGAACGCACCTTGGCATGAAAATCTTCGACGGCACGATTCGTCCACACCATAAAACGCCACGGTTAATTAAGAACACCTTGCCCCTCGTATCCCGCACGACGGGTGAAATCGCCTCCATCACTCGATATCCTGCCGATGCTATGGCATTCTGTTGGTGAGTCTTGCAAACAACACCACCAATAAGAGAGAAAAATCGAAATGCGACGTAGCAAGTTGCTTAAATGGATGTTTGGATTGCTGGCCAGCCTACTGCTAGTCAACGTTAATGCCGCACCGCTCAAGCTTCTAGGACTGGATGACATGTCGTGCCAGGCCTGGAACGCTTCAAAGCAGGAAGCTGATCAACGCCATGCCTATCTGGCTTGGGCTCGCGGCTTTTTGAGCGGGCACAATTACGCGAATCAGCGCCAGCAGGTGACAGACGTTTCCAATGGAACCATCGAGGGTTACGCGAACCGCTTCTGTCGGGAAAACGCTAAATTATCCTTTGCTGACGCCATCTACCGCATGAGCGATGAATTCTCCGGGCGAGGCGCTCCGATCACCAAATAGGCGCCGAGATAGCCAACTCGGGAAGCAATGCGCAAAACCTTATTTTGCTGCAGTGCACAATTTTTGCCACGCATTGCTCTATACTGCGCACCGAACACACCGAATCCAACATCTTTCAGGAAACAAACATGTCCCTCAATACCGAACAATTCGCCACCGCCAACAAGGCCACCGTCGACTCCCTGCTGGCTGTCGCCAACACCGCCCTGGCCTCGGCTGAGCGTATCGCCGCCCTGAATCTGGACACCGCCCGCGCTGCGCTGGAAGACACCGTTTCCGGCGTACAGTCCGTGATGGCCGCCAAGGATCCGCAAGCTGCCCTCGCCGCCCAGTCTTCGCTGGCCCAACCGGCTATCGAAAAGGCTGTCGCCTACTCCCGCACCGTTTATGAAATCACCACCCAGACCCAGCAGGAATTGGCCAAGATGGTCGAAGCCCAGTTTGGTGGCCTTCAGAAATCCATGGCCGGCATGATGGCCATGGCCGCCAAGTCTGCCCCGGCTGGTTCCGAAGGTGCCGTTACCGCGATCCAGAGCGCCATCGCCGCTGCCAACTCGGCTTTCGGCAACATGAACAGCGTGACCAAGCAGTTCGCCGATGCGGCCCAGGCCAACATCGCCGCGATGACCAAGGGCCGCTAAACCCGGCCGGTTGTTGCGAGACCAGAGGCCCTGCCAAATCCGCAGGGCCTTTTCACTGGGTTACACACAAGCCATCGACTCGAATGGAGAAGAACTCAATGCCAGACAAAGACGCTGACTTGAACGCCGACCGCATGCTGGAAGCCGCACTCGGCGGCATGACGCCGCACGAGGCACTGATTCAGGCATCGCTTGCTGACACAGCAGACACCGAGGGACGCGCGGCGGCTGCAGCCAAAAACCGCGAACGCGCCCTGAAATTGCTGGAAGCCATCGAGAAATCGATGGGCTGATCAGGCTTGTGCCGGATGCCGGAAAACAAATGATTTCCGGTACCTGGCACATACGATGGGGGCGCCCCGTGCTGCAAACTCGCGGCACAACACTTCAAGATATTGCTCGATGCGCAGCCCCCTCACCTTGGACCACGACCGAAGAGTGAGCGGCGATTCGCGATCAATGCGTAAAATTACGCCCGATCAGCTCCACGTGAGCCACCATTCCCCCTTTGATAAGAGTTTTCGGTCAATACGATACTGCTTGCCGCACCTGAAGCGGCGTTGAATTGACCGGAGCCGAGCCGACAATGACAGCAATACACCTTCCCCGCATCCCGAAACCAGATGTCTGCCAGCCAACAGGTTCCGCCGAGTTGGCCATGCTGGATGTCTACATGCCGATGATGAAGTCTTCGGCCATCATCTCGGCCGGGCGCCTGGGTCTGTTTGAGGCATTGGCCAACGGTCCGCTATCGGTAGCGCAACTGGCCGAGAAAATTCAGTCCAGCCTGAAGGGTACGGCGGCCCTGGCCGATTTCCTGATTGCCCTGGGCTATCTGGAAAAACAGGATCAGCGCCTGGCTAATACGGCCAGTACCCAGCGTTGGTTCACCAGTCTTGGGCAGGTCGATTACACCCCCGGCCTGTTGTGGACGCACGAGGCCTGGCCAATGATGGGCGGACTGGCCGAAGCGGTACGCAGCGGCCATCCGGAGAAAACGCTTTGGGATGCGATGATCGAACAATCCCATCTCGGGGAACTGTTTTCTTCCTACATGGCCGCGTTTGCCTCGGACCTCGGTCCCGACCTGCTCAGGCATGTGCCTGTGTTGCCCGAACAGCACCGCTTGCTTGACCTGGGCGGGTCACACGGCTTGCATGCCATCCGTTTTTGCCAGCGCTATCCGCAGCTCAATGCGGTGATCGTCGATCTGCCCAGCGCCTTGACTGAAACCGGCGCAACCATCGAGAACGAACAGCTTTCCGACCGTATCCGCCTGAGCCCTGGCGACTTGCAGGCCCAGGATTGGGGGAATGAACACGATCTGGTTTTTTACCTCTCGGTCGCCCATAACCATACGGCAGAAGAGAATCGCCAGGTCATCCAGCGAATCGGCGAAACGCTGAGCCAGGGGGGTTTGCTGGTCATTCATGAATATCTGGCTGAAAACCCGCTGGATGCGCTTGATGCGGCATTTCGCCTGACCCTGCTGGTGGAAACCGGCACCCAGACCTATCGCTACGAAGATTATTGCCAATGGCTAACGGCGGCCGGATTTGAGTCCATCGACCGTATTGATCTCAATCCACGCGAAAAAGGCTCGTTGATCCTGGCTCGGCGCTAGCACTGGCGGTGGGGTTTTAAACCCGCCGGCTGGCTCGGCACCGAGCTTTAAAAAGCATATTGATAGGCAACTTCTGGCCTGAAACGCTGGCCAGCCTTGCCCCGCCCCTTACGCAGCAAGTTCCCGCTTGCGCACTGTCCAGCGGTAGGTACCAGCCGAGATGGCAAGGGCAACAACGATCAGCGCTGCCGCGACGGCAAAAGTGATCCGCATTCCGGTGGCAACGGCTTCCGGGGGGGCCGTTGTGATGTCGGTCGCCGCGGAGGCAATTGAGAACACCGCCCCCATGACCGATGCGCCGGTGATCAGCCCCAGATTGCGCGACAGGTTGAGCATGCCGGAAATGGTGCCCCGCTGCTCCGGGCTGACATCGCTCATGACTGCGGTGTTATTGGCCGTCTGGAACAGCGCATAGCTGGACGTGAGGATGACGAGCGGAGCGAGGTAGCCGGGGATGCCGAACATCGTCGGCAGCAGTGATAGCGTGCCGGCGCCGGCGGCCATGCCGAGAAGCCCGATGCTGGTGATGCGTTGGGCGCCAAACCGGTCGGCAAGGCGCCCGGCGGGCACAGCGGTCAGCGCAGCCACCAGCGGGCCGACCGACATGACGAACCCGACCAGTGCCGCATCAAGCCCAAGCCCCCGAGCCAGATAAAACGGCCCAACCACCAGTGTCGCCATCATCACCGTCGAAACCAACAGGCTCATGACGAGGCTGGCACTCAGGTCCAGATTGCGGAACATCGCCAACCGGAGCAAAGGGGACTTGACTCGCGCCTCGGCGAAAACGAAAGAGCCGATGCCAGCCGCAGTGAGCATCAACAAGCTCATGTTGAGCTGGCCGAAACGACCGCGCCCCAGCGTCATGGCCAGCGCATACGCCGCCAGCGTCAGCGCAAGCAGCAAGCTACCGATAGCGTCGAAGCCAACCCGGTCAACATTCAGCCCCTTTCTATCGCCAGGCAGGTAGCGCCAGGCAAGAAGCAGCGCCAGGATACCCAGCGGCACATTGACGAAGAAGATTGCCCGCCAACCCAATCCAGCGATCAGGACGCCGCCGAGCGACGGGCCGAGCGCGGTGCCAATTGCCGACATCGTCCCGAGCAGCCCGATGGCGCTGCCGGTCTTGGCCTTGGGGAATGTTTCACCGACAAACGCCATGGTGAGGGCCATCATGACCGCTGCGCCAAGCCCCTGGAGCGCCCGGGCGACAATCAGCAGCCACAGCGTCGGCGCGATGCCGCAGAGGCCAGAAGCCAGCGTAAACAGGAAGATTCCGGCCAACAGCAAGCGCCTGCGGCCGGTGATGTCACCGAGCCGGCCAACACTGACGATCAGGGTGGTGACGGCAAGAAGATAAGCCAGGACGATCCATTGGGCTTCCTGGAAGGTGGCATTGAACGCCTCAGCCAGATTCGGCAAAGCCACATTGGCGATGCTGGTACCGAGCGACGCTAGCAACACGGGGAGCGACAGACTGGCGAGCCTCCAGCGCAGCGAAGATGCCGCCTCGTCTTTTCCTGAAATGATTGCCTTCACGATGAACTCCTTTTAAGGGCAGCGCCCTGTATCGGACCATCTGAATCGTAGTGCCGGCTTTAGCATGGCGGAAGGCGCAGCATTTGCACTTTATTGCTGCGTTTGACGCCATATATTGATCAAACACTGCTATGGTTGAAGCATGTCGAGACCCGATCTGAACTTGCTGGTCACCCTTGATGTGCTGCTCGCAGAGGGCAGCGTTGCGCGCGCTGCCCGACGCTTGCGGCTCAGCCCGTCGGCGATGAGCCGGGCGCTGGCGCGATTGCGCGAGACAACGGGTGACCCGTTGCTGGTCCGGGCCGGACGCGGTCTCGTCCCGACGCCCCGCGCCATTGAACTACGCGAGCGAGTCGGTCAGCTCGTGCAGGATGGAGAAGCCATCCTGCGCCCGGCCGAAAGGCTCGATCTGAAACAGCTGGTCAGGACGTTTACGCTGCGCACCAGCGAAGGTTTTGTCGAGACCTTCGGACCCGAGCTGATCGCCCGGATCAGCGAGGAAGCGCCCGGTGTGCGCCTGTGCTTTGTGCAGAAACCCGACAAGGACAGCACCCCGCTTCGCGACGGACTCGTCGATCTGGAAACCGGCGTTGTCGGCAAGACGACAGCGCCAGAACTACGGGTCCAGGCATTGTTCCGCGACCGTTTCGTTGGCGTCGTGCGCCTGGGGCACCCGTTGAGCCAGGGTGAAATCACCCCTTCCCGCTATGCTGCCGGCCGGCACATCTACGTCTCGCGGCGGGGACTGGGCAAGGGCGCGATTGATGAAGCGCTGAAAGCATTCGGACTGGAACGGCAGATCGTCACCATCGTCGGTGGCTTTTCCACCGCGCTGGCGCTGGCTCGGGCCACTGACCTGATCGCCAGCGTTCCCGAACGACACACCGGAAACCTGCGCAGCGGAATGCATAGCTTCCCGCTTCCCGTCGCCATGCCGGAGATCACGGTATCCCTGCTCTGGCACCCAAGGCTGGATGCCGACCCAGCCCATCGCTGGCTGCGCGCTCATGTCAGGGATGTTTGCGCGGCGCTCCGCTAAGGCAATGAATCGCGATGCGGCCAAGGGATTTCCGACGCAACAAAGGGACCCTGCTTTCGCGTAAACAGACCTAGCCATCAATGAGCACTGCCAGCCAAGCTCGCCGACTCAATACGGCGACATGAACCAACCACAGAACCTGCGTATCTAATGCCGAATATGCCTGTCTGGGAATGTTTTGGACTCGCCCTTGCTACGAATCTCGCACGGCGGTCCGGAATACGGAGAAAGGGTCGTCATATGAGAACTGAGATAAAGCGACACGGTAACGCAGCGCGTCGGCCACGTTTCTATCTTTGGATGGCGATAGCCATGATGGCCACCGCGTTCCTGGGCTTTGTACCGACATTCTGGATTCCGTTGGCTCAAGGCATACCAGCACGGATCGGTGTGATCACGATTCACGCACTGCTCTT
>JAGTRV010000180.1 GCA_018262245.1 Pseudomonadota bacterium
AAACCCCCTCACGCCCTGCGTGGGGGTTTATAAGATGGGTCAGCCTGATCCCCGCCAGCGGTAAGCTGAGTGGGGATTCTTTTTGGAGGCCAGCCCGTGAACGCCATTCACCCTCGTCGGCATTGATCTTGGGAAGTGTTGCTTTCTCTGAGGCGCCGGGGTTCCAGATGCCAGGCGCCTGCAATAGTTGGAAGCCGGGAGCGGCGTGCAAGCGACTACAGGCAGAATTCATCCTCGATGCCGGGGCGCTCATGGCTGCCTTGGGTTGAAACCCTAGCAAAAGCGTAAGGCAGTCATGGTGACGCAGGAGTTAACAACGATTTCTGAGCACCGTGCCTGCCAGTTGTTGGGTAGAGGTAGCCCCGCGCTGTTCGACTGGAGTTCGGTTTTCTAAAGTGAGCGCTCTGTAGCTTGAGCCGCTGTGAGGCCTGAAATTAATTTTGCTCTATTACAAAACTAGTGCGCTCAAAAGCTATAGCGCATTTCAGAATAAATGCGATCGTGTTGATCATATCGCCCAAACATCCCCATCGGGGGGCCGTTGAAGATGTCAGCGCCCAATAACAGACGCCAGTTGCGCTGGAGGTTCCAGGTGACGCGGGGGCGAAGTAGCCAGTCGGAGCGGTTCAGGCTGGAGATGAATGTCGCCTGTGCTTCCCAGTTGTTGGTGAGCTTTGTGCTGGCAAAAAGGCTGTAACCATTTTCCAGGCGGTCCGCAATGAGGTCTGGGTTGTGATCAAAGTGCTGGCGTTGGAAGAACTGGATGTTGAGCCGGCTTTCGGCCGGAAGTGTGAAGTCGAGTCCGACGGCCCAATCCAGTGTGTTCTGTTTTGCCAGGCCATCCGGGTCGGTCATGTTCAGCACTGCGAATTGGCGGTCGCGAGTGTAAACCCCTTCCGCCTTGAGAACGATATCTCCAAAATCCTTGGCGAGCGTTCCACCAAACTGGTGAATTCGATCGTGGCGAGCCTGGTAGATATACGTTGGTGTTGGGCCGAGCACGATCTCTCGATAGAACGTGGGGTTGGTGTCTGAACTGCGGTAATAGAAACCGGAGACATCCCAGCCGTTCTTGAGTGTTGAGAGGCGGGCCCCGTAGTTCATATTATTGGCGTTCCGGTCGGGGCGTTGTTCGGGAAGATATTGAACGTTGGCGCCGGGCGGGAGCGGCTGGTAGGGGAAATACTCTGCTCCCGGCTTGCCGATATTGTCGTAGGTGGCGACGGGAATCCAGAGCAATTCGGCGTGTGTGTCATCGATGAAGTATTCGGCGCGCGCTGCCCACTGTGGGGTGCGCATCTGGTCGAATTCTGGCAGGATAAACTCGCGCTGGTCACGGGCGGAAACAACATCCGCAAAGAATAGTCCAACCATTTCGCCCCAGACAACGTGCTGTCGTCCGATACGGAAATCCCAATTGCCGGCGCTGTAATCCAGATAGTTCTCGCGTAGCGCAACATCGAAACGCTGGTTCTGCTCGACGGCACTGTTGTAAAAGTCGTTGATGCCGTAGACGAAATCGTAGTCGAGTCTAACGCCCAGCTTCCATTTCAGGCCTTCTCCGAGTTTTCCGTTGCTATTGAGATCAGCACGAGTTCTAAGTTTTGACCAGTGATCCGGAGATGACGTGGTTCTGGCTCCTTCGAACTGGACAAAACCTTTTACGCCTCCGCCTGATCCGGATGGGCTGGTGGCTACCGGTTTGATATCGTCGCCAAAAAGTGCATCTCGACCGAGTGGGTCATCATCTGCAGCGGGGCAATTCAGTGAGAAGCAGGCCGAAATGGCCAAAGAGAGCTTCAATAATTTGTGTTTTTTGGTAATCACGATGTGTGCAGGCAAAGGACGTTAGTCGGAGTCAGCTTCGTCATCGGCGTCCGGCATGGGGCGAACGCGGGCAATATTCCAGATTTTTTCGCCTTGAGTGCGTATGCCAAAGGCAGTGATGTAACCATCTTCGACCTGAACCAGACGGTCGGCATGGTCGATGACTTTTTGGTCGTGGGTCGAGAAAATAAAGGTGGTTTTCAGGTGGCGATTGATCTGTTTCATGAGCCGCAGAATCTCGCGGCCTGTTGCCTTGTCCAAGTTGGCGGTTGGTTCATCGGCAAGAATGATGCTTGGCTTGATGGCCAGGGCGCGAGCGATAGCGACCCGCTGCCTTTGGCCGCCGCTTAGTTGGTTTGGGCGATGGTCGGCAAATTTGGTCAGGCCGACGATATCCAGGAAATAGGCAACCCGCTTTTTGCGCTCCTCTGCTGAGATGTCTGAACGTCTGAGAAGCGGGTATTCGACATTTTCTGCCGCAGAAAGTACAGGCAACAGATTAAAGGTCTGGAAAATAAATCCAATGGAATGGGAGCGGATGTCAGCCAGTTCGTTGGCAGATTTTTCGGAGACGTCTTCTTCGTTGATGAAGATTTTTCCGCTGGTCGGTTTGTCGATGCAACCGATCAGGTTGAGCAGGGTCGTTTTGCCGCTCCCCGATGGTCCGGAGATCGCCAGGAATACTCCGGCGTCAATTGACCATGTAATATCATGCAGGGCTTGAACGGTTTGATCGCCAAGCTGATAGTCCTTGTAAACATGTTCAATACGAACGACGCTCATGGCATTAGGTGGGCAACTAATTGAAGGTTCTGAACTGGATGGAGCTACTCATGCAATCGACAATCGAAAGGCGTTTTTCGATACATTCTGCATTGGTTTTGGTCGGTGCTATATACATGGCAGTCCTATCATTTCCTTTGCACGCAGAGGAGGCAGGAGCAACGTCGGCTAGTGATGCTTTAGCGCGCAGTATAGTTGAAAAGGCAGACAAAGTTCGATTTCCAGCCGAGGCATTTCAGGTTGACGTGGTCATAAACAGTGTGCGTCCGGACAAGGAGGCTGATCTCCACAAATATCGCGTTCTCTCCAAGGGAAATGAGAACGCAGTAGTGATGGTTACTGAGCCCGCTTCGGAGCGTGGTCAGATCATGTTGATGAAGGGCCGTGACCTGTGGGTCTTTATGCCGGAAGTTTCACAGCCGGTGCGGATTTCCTTGGCCCAGCGCCTGACTGGGCAGGTGGCAAACGGCGATCTGGCACGGGCTAATTTTTCGGGGGATTACAATCCGAAAATTATCAGCACCGAGAAAATTGGTGGTGAAAGCTATCACGTACTGGAGTTAATTGCTGTTGATCGTAGTGTGACTTATCAACGTGTGGTTTATTGGGTTAATGAAAAGTCAGGTTGGCCCTTGAAAGCTGAGTTTTATTCGCTATCCAACCGGCTGTTGAAAAAATGCACTTATGAAAATTTCCAGACCATGGCTGGGCGAGTGCGTCCGACGCGGCTGGTAATGGAGGATGCGCTGCGCAATGGAGAAAAGTCAGTGCTTGAGTATAGCGAGATGAAGTTACGTGATTTGCCGGACAAGATTTTTACCAAGGAGTATCTGAAGAAACTGGATTAGTATGCTTTTTGGTTATTCTTCTATTTGGTTGAAAGTTTTTGAAAATGACGCAAGTGATACCCGTTGTGCTCTCCGGAGGTTCTGGAACTCGTTTGTGGCCCTTGTCCCGCGAAAAGTATCCCAAGCAGTTGCTGCCGCTGGTTGGCGACAAATCTATGTTGCAAGAAACCGTAGTGCGGCTGGATGGGCTGGCCGGGTTGTCTGAGCCTTTGCTGGTCTGTAACGAAGAGCATCGTTTTGTCGTGGCCGAACAGCTTCGGGTGCTGGGTAAGCATGGCCAGATACTGCTTGAGCCATTTGGCCGCAATACCGCACCGGCGCTAACGCTGGCTGCCTTGTTGGCGCGACGGAATGGTGATGACCCTGTTCTGGTGGTCATGCCTGCGGATCATGTGATTCTTGAGGGGGATGTTTTCCGGACGGCGGTTGCCAACGCGGTGAAACTCGCTGAGCAAGGATTTGCCGTTACTTTCGGGATTACTCCGGATTGCCCAGAGACTGGCTATGGTTACATCCAGCGTGGTGCCGTTATTGCATGCGAAGAAGACGCCTTTTTGCTTCGCCGTTTCGTCGAGAAGCCGGATCGTGGTACCGCTCAAGCTTATCTGGATTCAGGCGATTACCTGTGGAATAGCGGTATTTTCGTGCTGCGCGTGTCGACTTGGCTGTCTGCGTTGGAGATTTGCCGGCCTGACATCTTGGCGGCTTGTGGCAAAGCCTTGAACTGCGTCAGTCAGGACGGCGATTTTGTGCGACTCGATCGTGCCGAGTTTGAGCGTTGTCCATCGGATTCCATTGATTACGCAGTCATGGAGCGCCTTTCCGGAGGGGAGGCAAACTTGCCGAAAAGTGCGGTTATTCCGCTCTCCGCTGGCTGGTCTGATGTCGGTGCCTGGGATGCGCTGTGGAAGGTGTTGCCGAAGTGTGAGGCGGGAAATGCCATCCGTGGTGATGTCATGCTCGAATCCTGCAGCAACACCCTGGTGTTTTCAGAGAGTCGTCTGGTGACCTGTATTGGTCTCAAGGATCTGGTTGTGGTTGAGACTAACGATGCTGTCCTGGTCGCTCACCAAAATGCGACGCAGGACGTCAAAAAGATTGTTGATCGTCTGAAGGCCGACAAGCGTTCAGTGGCGCAGTGGCATCGCAAGATTCATCGGCCGTGGGGGTGGTATGACGGAGTTGATTCTGGCCAGCGTTTTCAGGTGAAACGGATCTGTGTGAAGCCGGGGGCTTCGTTATCCCTGCAGATGCACCATCATCGTGCCGAGCACTGGATCGTTGTTACCGGTACAGCGAAAGTAACCAAGGGCGACGAGGCGTTTCTGGTTTCCGAGAACCAGTCGACCTATATCCCGCTCGGTACCAAGCATCGCCTGGAAAATCCGGGGATCGTGCCGCTCGAAATGATCGAGGTGCAGTCTGGAAGCTATCTTGGCGAGGACGATATTGTCCGCTTTGAAGATACCTACGGGCGCAACTGATCAGTCGAAGAGGAGGGCTGCAGCCACTTTGCGGCCCTCGGCAGCAAGGATGTTGTAAGTGCGACAGGCGGCTTGCAGGTCCATGACATCCAGCCCAATGCCGGCTACGGCAAATGGGCGGAGCAGGGCGCCGGGAGGGAAGCGTAGTCGGCTACCGGTGCCGAGGAGGATTATTTCCGTCCCCAGTTCAAGCAATCGTTGCATGTCTGCTTCGGTCAGCGATTCAAGCTTTGCCGAGGTCCAGTCGGGAATGATCGACTCTGGCAACAGGATCAGGTTGGTGCTGTATTTTTCCTGATTGACCGCAATGTAGTCGTCGCCGTAAGCGGTGAACAGGTTGAGGCCAGCGGTGTTGGGAATGTGAAGTTTCACTGCGGGATCGTTCCAAAAAGTCCGCGCAAAATTGCGGTGCACCATTCGTTAAAGTAGGATTATACCTTTGGCCTTTGTTGGCCAAGCCGCCACGCCGGAAGATTCGCATGAAACACGTCAAGAAATCCGCCAAACTCGCCAACGTCTGCTACGACATTCGCGGCCCCGTGCTGCAAAAAGCCAAGCAGATGGAGGAAGAGGGTCACAAGATCATCAAGCTGAACATCGGCAACCTGGCCGCGTTCGGTTTTGATTCGCCCGAGGAAATCCAGCAGGACATGATCCGCAACCTGCCGAATGCGGCTGGTTATACGGATTCCAAGGGTATTTTCGCGGCGCGTAAGGCGATCATGCATTACACCCAGCAGAAGGGCATCAAGGGGGTGACGCTGGAGGATATCTACGTCGGTAACGGCGTGTCCGAACTGATCGTCATGGCCATGAACGCCTTGCTCGATGCCGGTGATGAAGTACTGGTCCCGGCGCCGGATTACCCGCTGTGGACGGCAGCGATCAGCCTGTCCGGCGGAACGCCAAAGCATTACCTGTGCGACGAGAGCAAGGGCTGGCTACCGGATCTCGACGATATCCGCAGCAAGATCAACGCGCACACCAAGGCGATCGTGCTGATCAACCCGAATAATCCGACCGGCGCGCTGTATCCGGATGATCTGCTGTACGAGATCATTGACATCGCCCGTCAGCATCACCTGACTATCTACGCCGACGAGGTGTACGACAAGGTGCTCTACGACGATGTGAAGCACACGTCGATTGCCTCGCTGGCCGAGGATGTGCTGATGATCACGTTCAATGGTCTGTCGAAGAACTATCGTTCTTGCGGTTATCGTGCCGGCTGGATGGTGGTTTCCGGCGACAAGCGCCATGCCAAGGACTATATCGAAGGCCTCGACATGCTGGCCTCGATGCGTCTGTGTGCTAACGCACCGGGGCAGCACGGTATCCAGACGGCCTTGGGTGGTTATCAGAGTATCAATGATCTAATCAAGGACGGCGGTCGCCTACGTCGTCAGCGCGACATCGCCCACGAGCTGATTACAGCCATTCCTGGCGTCACCTGCGTCAAGCCGAAGGCCGCGTTGTACATGTTCCCAAGGCTTGACCCGAAGATTTACCCGATCAAGAACGATCAACAGTTCATTTCCGAGCTGTTGCAGGAAGAGAAAGTGTTACTGGTTCAGGGGACTGGCTTCAACTGGCCGCATCCCGACCATTTCCGTCTTGTCTTCCTGCCGCACGAGGATGACCTGCGGGAAGCAGTCGCACGTATTGCCCGCTTTCTTGAAAATTATCGCAAACGTCACAACACCAACCAACTTATCAAAGACTGAACATGAAACCCATCAATGTTGGCCTTATCGGCATCGGCACCGTCGGCGGTGGCACCT
>JAGTRV010000181.1 GCA_018262245.1 Pseudomonadota bacterium
GCACCGGGCCACGAGCAGTACACCCGCAACATGGTCACCGCTGCCTCGACTGCCAACCTCGCCATCATCCTGATCGATGCGCGCAAGGGTGTCCTGACCCAGACCCGCCGCCATTCCAAGCTGGCCTCTCTGGTTGGCATCCCGCACCTGATCGTCGCCATCAACAAGATGGACCTCGCCGATTATTCGCAGGAAACCTACGAGCGGATCAAGGGCGAATACCTTGAATTCGCTGCCAAGGTCGGCATCGAGGACATCCGCTTCATCCCGCTCTCGGCGCTCAATGGCGACATGATCGTCGACCGTGGCGACAAGCTGAACTGGTACGAAGGCCCGACCCTGCTCGAAATGCTCGAGGCGGCCCCAGCCGCGCACACCGAACACACCGAGAAGTTCCGTTTCCCGGTCCAGTACGTCTGCCGCCCGCAGGATTCTGCCAACCCCGAGCTGCACGACTACCGCGGTTTCATGGGCCGTGTCGAAGCCGGCTCCATCAAGGTCGGTGATGCCGTCACCGTTTTGCCTTCCGGCCGCGAGTCCACCGTCAAAGCCGTGCAACTGGGCGGCGTCGATATCGGCGAAGCCTTCTGCGAACAGTCGATCACCCTGCTGCTGGCCGATGAAATCGACACCTCGCGTGGCGACATGATCGTCAAGTCGAGCGAAGTGCCGGCTGCCGTCAAGCAGATCGAAGCCACCGTCTGCTGGATGGCCGAACAACCGATGGACCGCGCCCGCACCTACCTGATCCGCCACACGACGCGCGACTCCAAGGCCAAGCTGGCCGCCATCGACCACCGCCTGGATGTGAACACGCTGGAAAAAGTCCCGGCCGAAAAACTGGCCATGAACGACATCGCCCAAGTCACCTTCAAGCTGGCCCAGCCGCTGTTCGCCGATCCCTACCTGGAAAATCGCGGCACCGGCGCTTTCATCATCATCGACGAAAGCAACAACAACACGGTCGGCGCCGGCATGATCCTCTAAGCGTCGCGGCCCAACCCAATAAAAACGCCTCCATTACGGAGGCGTTTTTATTGGGTCTCTGGAATCTGGAGTCGAACCTGAGCAACGGACGTAAAGGAAAGGTTGCCGCTTCACGCTCAGTGCGAGAAGACAAGGGCAGCCGTTCGGCCAAACCATAAAAAAACCCGGTTATGAATACCGATCGGCCATTGGCAATTTGACCGGGTCATCAAGCGTTTTCACGGCCTGGCTCGGTCGGCCTCCGCCCCGGATCATTTCGGACACTCAGATGACGGTGAATCAGGCTGAAGAAAGCTTCGGGATCGATAGGCTTGGTCGTGAAATCGTCCATTCCGGCTGCCAGACAGCGCTCACGGTCTTCGGAAAAAGCATTGGCTGTCATGGCAATGATCAGGAAGCGGTGACCATCGGGTAGCGCACGAATGCGCCGGGTCGCTTCCAGACCGTCCATCACCGGCATCTGCATGTCCATCAGAATCAGGTCATAGGGATAAATACAAGCGAGGGCAAGCGCTTCTTCGCCGTTTTCGGCTGAATCGATCCGAAAATGCAGATCTTCAAGCAGAATTTGCGTGATTTCACGATTAATGGGCTCATCGTCGACCAATAGAACACGAATCCCGGCAAAATCCTTGAGCAAACCTTGCTCGGCACCGCAGGTCGGTTCTTCATGTGCCTCCTGGCTGCCCAGTATTGCCTTGCGCAAGCGGGCAGTGAACCAGAAAGTACTCCCATTCCCGATTTCACTTTCCAAGCCAGTTTCACCTCCCATGGCCGCTGCAATCTTGGCGGTAATCGCAAGCCCCAATCCGGTTCCCCCATATTGGCGGGTTGTCGAACCATCGGCTTGTTCGAAAGGCTTGAATAGGCGCTTCTGTACCTCGGGTGCGATTCCGATACCGGTGTCGCGCACCTCGAAACGGATCAATACGTCTTCCTCGGTTTCTTCCAACAAGACCGCGGTCATGAAGACGCTGCCCTGTTCGGTGAATTTCACCGCGTTGGTCGCATAGTTGAGCAGGCTCTGCTGCAGTCTGATGCGATCACCGCACAGTAAAGGCGGGAGATCGGGCAGTTCGAAGCTTAGAGACAGGTGCTTTTCCAATGCCCGTTCGTGAAGCATGGAAATAACGTTTTCGAACAGACTGCCGAGTGGGAAAACGTCCTCTTGCAGGGTGAGCTTGCCTGCTTCGATCTTCGAGAGGTCTAGCACCATGTTGATAATTTCGAGCAGATGCCCACCGGCGGCTTCCAGCTTGTCCAGGCGAGTCTCCTGTTCCTGCTCTAGGCCGGCACGCCGCATCAGTGCGGCCATGCCGGCGATGGCGTTAAGAGGCGTACGTATTTCGTGGCTCATGTTCGCCAGGAAGGTCGATTTTGCCCGGTTCGCTTCCTCAGCAACTTCCTTGGCGCGCGACAATTCCTCGGTGCGTTTCACGACGCGGGCTTCGAGTTTCGAATTAAGTTCGCGCAGTTCGTGTTCGCGTTCGAGAATGGCTGATGCCATCTGACCGATGTCGGTGGAAAGGTCATTGAATTCCTTGATTCGGCCTTGCGGCCAGAGCCGGACGGGCCGGCCGCTGGCAACCTCGTGCGCTTGCTTGACGACCCGAGCAAGCGGCCTGAGGAGACGGGATGCGCCATACATTGCGAGCAAGGCGCCGATAATCAGGGAGGCCAGGAAGCCGCCGCAGACGATCAGGGTCGTCATGCGGATTTCCGGGTGATCAAATCCCGCCGGAAGGCGCGAGATGAACGACCAGCCAAGCGCTTCGGAACGCGCTCCGCCGACGTAGTAGTCGTGCCCATTGAAGCTGAAGCGGCTTGGCAAGGGCTCGTCCTTCAGCACGGCATTGAGCACGGGCGAGTTGTAAATATTGAGTTCGCCGGGACGCATGAAGGCCTGTGTATCGGCCAGCAGTTCGCCCCGCTGGTCGACTACCCAGATTGACCTTTGCTTATTGGCCGGGTTGCGGTCGAGTATGCTGAGCAGGTAGTTGATCGGTATTTCGGCGAGCAGAACCTGGTCGCCTGCGATGGGAATGGCCAGGCCCACCGTGATGACGCCGCTCAGTGCGGAGAGGTATTTGTCGCTCCAGACGATCTCGCGCCGTTGGCGCACCTCCTGAAAAAGCGGGGTGCCGGAGAGGTCGCTACCGATGACTTCGCTTTCCAGATGCCGGTATTCCGGGGTAAGCCCTGCCGCCAGCACGTCGCCTTGAGACGAAATCAGGTAAAGCGCACGAAAGACTTTGCCTTCACCGATGGCGTCGGCGATGAGCATTGACGGCGACTGGTTGTTGCGCAAGGCTGTCGCCACCAGCGCCATTTGTTCCTGTTGGGCGAGCATCTGCATCTCGATGCGAAAAGCCAGTTCGCGCGCTTCGCTCTCGCCACGAGCACGGATTTCCTCTTCCATCTGCGGAATGCGGGTGAGCAGAAAAACACCGCCGACAATCAGAAAGGTGAGCACCGAGGTCAGGGTCAGCAACAATCCAAGATAGACGGGTAGCCGCCATTCGCGTTGTCGCGATGCCTTCATTTGAGTTGCACCAGTTGGCCGTTGCGGATTTCGGTAAAGAACACTTCCCGGGTGGCATCGCCGTAGGTGTCGAACTGGATTTGCTGCTGTACACCGGTATAGGGGCCATACTTGAGCAGGGCTTCCTTCATGCGTTCACCGTCGCGCTTTTGCTGCAGCGCGGCGATCACGGCTTTGGCAGTGTCGTAGGCGAGCAGCGAAAAAGAGCCGAACTCGCGCTGGAAACGTTGCTTGAAGGCATCGCGGAACTGCTGGTAGGCAATGCTTTGGTCGTTCCGGTTGTAGGCATGCGTCATCAGCAGACCTTCGACGGCCCGTCCACCCATCTCGCTCAAGGCTTCTCCGGAAGCGGCCCATTCGGATGAACTGAGCGGCAAGTTAGGGGCCAGTCGGCGCGCCTGTTGTGCCAGCCGCGAGGTATCGAGCGTACTGGCGACAAAGATCAGCGCATCAGGCGAGTGTTCCAGCAACTTGCCGATCACGTCGGCAAAGCGCGTGCTCGCGACGGACTCGAAACCGGCGGTGGCGCTGACGCGCCCCCCAAGGCGGGTCAATTCCTCGTTGAAGCCCGCTATCCAGGTATCTGAAAAAGGGCCGTTCGAGGCATCGAATGCCAGCGCGGGCTGGCGGATGCCCCGTTCATAAAGGACACGCGCATGCTGAATGGCCGCTTCTCTCGTCGTGCAATTGACACGAAAGAAGTAGTCATCCTTGCCCTTGAAATAGGTCGAGGCGACTGTCGGACTGATAATCACCAGGTGGGCCTCGTTCATCATCGGCACGACCACCGTGGCCATCGAACTGGTGACCGGACCGATGATCACATCAGGATGCAGTGCGATCAGTTCCTCCGCCGCTTTTTTGGCCTGAACCTTGTCCTGCCCGTCGTCACGAACGCTCAAATCGATTTTGCGGCCATCGATGCCGCCAGCTGCATTCTGCTGCTCAATCGCGAGGATCACGCCATTGCGAACGCTCTCGCCAAAATCACTTCCACGGTCGGATAAGCCGGCCAACAGGCCGATGCGGATCGGTTCCTTAGGTTGGCACCCTGCGAGCAGGGATAGGCCCAAAGCAAGATAAATCCATCGTATTTTCACGTTTGCGTTTGCCCCCTGGAACGCGGCTGCTATTGCAGTTACAGCTTATTTTTATCGTCTAGGCTAGTCAGTTAGGGGCAGGGTCGTCAACAAGCATCTCCAGAATATTCATAACAAGTAAATCTGGTTCGCTCTCAATAACGGACATTCCGCCAGCTAGCGACGCAAGGTCGCTTATGCCGCGTTATTTGCACAAATACTCAGGCCGATCGATGTCTGATGACGTGTGGTAGAGATGAAATCAGGCTCGTGAGTGCCCATGCTGACCTTGGCACCATCACCGCTTGAGCGGCTGGTTACAAAGTTCAGCGGCCGTTCCAAGCCACTGCTCACTGGCATTTCGTCAGCCAAAGCGGCCGGTTGCTTACTCGAAAATATTCGACCGCTTCCGATCACAGAGCGGCCGCTTTTATTTTGGCGAGCTAGCTCCCACAGCACCGATTTGGCCACAGATATAGCCCCATACACGAAAGCGCTAAGCGCGACGATCTGGAAAAGCGCTGGCAGTTCAGCATGAAAATGCGTAACTGCTACCCAACCGACTACGGCTGCGATGATCATGCGTGCCGTTCCTGCCAGCACCGGCCAAAGCACGCGTTTTGCACCTTGGCCGGCGAAATAGAGAGCCATCCCAATTCCTATCGCCCCATAGAACGGAGCCACGTTCCTCAAATAGCTTGCTCCGACAGTCAGTACTTCTGGTTCATCACTAAAGATTGAAAGCCAGATCTCAGGAAATGTAGCCACGCCAATTCCAAGCAATTCGGTGAAAGCAAACGCTATTGCCGCACCAATCCACGTAATGCGCTTGGCACGCTGCGCTTGCCCTGCGCCAATGTTGACGCCCACCATGGTCATGAGGGCAGAACCAAAGCCAAACAGAAGTGGAATCTGCAAATAATCCAATCTCGAGGCAATGCCATACCCGGCAATAGCATGGGCCCCAAATCCACCTACTGCGGAAGTCACGATGGCAACCGTCAAATTAACCTGAACTGTTCCAATCGCTGACAATAAACCGACGCTGAGGATGTCCTTGAACAGGTGGATACTCAGCGGGGCTTTCGATAGTCGGATAACACTGCGCTCTGATCGCATATGCCTGACCAGAAACAAGGCTGCGAGAACGTAATAGGTCAAGACCGCGATACCGGCTCCGGCCACGCCAAAAGACGGTATTGGCCCCCATCCGATGATGAGGGCGGGAGACAAAGGCAACAGAATTGCAGCCCCGGCGAGAGTGATTTGCGCCGGCGTTTTGGTATCACCCGCGCCGCGCAATGCTGCCGACAACAATGCAACGAGCCATATCAGCGGTGATCCTGCAAAGACAATATTTGAATATTCAAGGGCTGCTTGCAGCGCTGGCCCGTCAACACCCATCCATCCATACAACGCATCTCCGCCGATTATTAGAGCTGCGGCAAATGAGGTTCCGGCAAATCCGGCAATAACAACGCCATGCCAAACCAATGCTTGCGCATCTCCCCTTCGACCGGCCCCGGATGCCCGCGCTACCGCTGAGGCCACTCCACCACCAATGCCGCCGTTCGCCATCATTTGCATCAGCATCAGTACAGGAAAGACGACAGCTACCCCAGCCAGGATATTGGCACCAAGGGAGCTTACGAAGTAGGTCTCTATCACGCCAACCAAGGTCTGAACCAGCAAGACAACAACAGTTGGCACAGCCAGTCGCAACATGACCGGGATGATGGGGCCCGACAGCATCAGGGTTACAGTCGCCTTTTCCGGCGACATCATGCGTTGGCTTACGTTATTGGACATTAGGTAAACACCCAAGCTTAAGATTTACGATTCGATTTATTCGGCATCCCATTCCTCCCAGCTATTTGGCAGCTAGCGCTCTGGATTCGCCGGGCTGCCATCCGCCTCCAAGGGCCTTGAAGGCTGCCACGGCGGCTCGTGCCGCTTCAGTTTGTGCCTGTGCACGTGCATCGGAGGTGCGAAGCAGTGCGTCGTCGGCTTGCAATATTTCGATCAGACTGACTATCCCATTTTCATATTCGGCAAGCGAGGCTGCGCGTGCGCGGGAGAGCGAATCCACGCCTTGAGCAAGCACGGTC
>JAGTRV010000007.1 GCA_018262245.1 Pseudomonadota bacterium
CATCGAGGATTGGGTTGGTGTTGTTGATGTGGATAAGAATGCGCCGAGTCCTGGCCGGCAAACGGCCAAGATGCTCGATCATGCCGCCGCTGCCGGACTGGGCCAAATGGCCGATGTCGCTACCGCGTTTGCTGGAAATGCCCAGCTGAATCATCTCGTTATCGGTCCAGAAGGTGCCATCGACCAGCACGCAATCTGCGTCTTCCATCTGCGCCCGAACGGAAGACGAGATTTCAGCCAGGCCGGGCGCGTAGAACACGCGGCCGCCGCTGTCCGGATCGATGACCGTCAGACCGATATTGTCGCCCGCTGCCGGTGCGTTGCGGTGCGGCGAGTAAGGCGGTGCTGCGCTGCTCAGTGGCAGGGCAAACCATTTCAGTTGCGCACTACCCTCCGGAGCAAAGGGCCGGCCATCGAAGGGCAGATTTCGCCAATCCACCCCGCAATAGTGTTCGAGTAAGGCGAGGATGGGGTTACCGCGCGTCAGGTCTTCATGGACCGGGGCCGCAGCCCAGATCGGCCAGCGCACGTTGTGCTCGCGCAGCATGTAAAGGCCGGTGGTATGGTCGATCTGGGCATCCGCCAGGACAATCGACTTGATCGGACTGCCGCGCAGCGCCGGCCCAGGCCAGGCAGCAGGAAAGGCGCGCAATTGTTGCAGGATGTCGGGCGAGGCATTGACCAGCACCCAGTCCTTGCCATCCGGGCTGATGGCGATCGACGACTGAGTACGCGGCTGAGCCGAGATGCTGCCATCGCGCACGCCCTGGCAGTTGCGGCAGGCACAATTCCACTGCGGAAAGCCACCGCCGGCACCGGCACCAAGGACACGTATTTTCATAATTGGCTATTCAGGCTCATGCTCTGCGGAAATGGCCGAAGGCAGCTGCCTCCGGCCCTCTCGGCACCCTTAGCGGGCCGCCACGTACATCGTGATTTCGAAGCCGAAACGCAGATCACAGGCTTGCGGGGTCGTCCAGGTCATGTTGTGTCTCCATTGAGTTGAGTGAGGTTCGATGCACGGCACCGGACCTGAACCCATCGTACCCAGAGCGATTTCCCGGTGCCTCGAGAAAGCCTTCAGAAACGCCTACAGATTTTCATGATTCGACAAATTGACGCATCCCCTCATTCCCCTGCTAAGGTGCGCTTCCCATTTCGCAAATTTCACTTATGTTTTCCCCTCTTGAACCGCTGAGCACTGGCTATCTCGACGTCGGGGACGGGCACCGGCTTTATTTCGAGACCTGCGGAAATCCGCGTGGCCTGCCCGTTGTAGTGCTGCACGGCGGTCCTGGAAGTGGCACCAGCGCCAGAATGCGCACGCTCTATGACCCGGAGCGCTTCCATACAGTCCTCTTCGACCAGCGCAGCTGCGGGCGTTCTCTGCCTCAGGGAGAACTGCACGCCAACGATCTGAATGCTCTGATTGCCGACATCGAACGTTTGCGTATTCATCTTGGGATCGCTCGCTGGCTGGTCAGCGGCGGTTCATGGGGCGCCACGCTGGCACTGGCCTATGCCGCAAACGCCCCGCAGGCCGTACTCGGAATACTGGTGCGTAGCGTATTTCTTGCCGGAGATCACGACATTCAATGGTTTTTTCAAGGCGCCAAAGCACTCGTTCCCCAAGCGTGGGAAGCCTTTGCCGCGCAGGTCACACCAGAGAGTGCCGACCTTCTGGGCGGTTTGCGCCGATGCCTGAATGGCAATGACCTGGCGCAGGCAAGACAAGCCGCAGTGGCCTGGGCCCGCTATGAGCAAAGCCTGGCGCAGCCTGGCCAGGCGCCGCTGCCCTCGCCTGAACTTGATGATCTGGCGACGCAGGATCGCCTGGTCAGGAAATACCGGATACAAGCGCACTATTTGGCGCACCAATGCTTTCTTGGCGAAACAGGCATTTTCAGTCTCATTGCCCGTTTGCCGGCGATCCCCGTGGCCATTGTTCACGGCCGGCTGGACTGTGTGTGCCAGCCGGAGAACGCCAGGCGCTTGCAGCAGGCGATCCCGGGGAGTCGCCTGGCATGGGCCGACGGCGCTGGCCACGATCCCTTTCACCCGGCCATGAGCAACGCCTGGATCGCGTTTCTGCACCACTTTTCCGAAGCGGGAAACTTCGACATTGCCGAGGCCTGATAAAAAATGCAGACCAGCAAAGATTGACAATACGCTCACTGCATACAATTTTTCTGTACAATCCGCCCTGTTTTGGGTGCCTTGCCTCGCGTTCGCGAGGCGGGTGAAACGGGAAGCCGGTGACTCTGTGCAAGCAGACATTCCGGCGCAGCCCCCGCTGCTGTAAGCCTGACGACTCCACCCCACGCCACTGTGCATTGCATGGGAAGGTTGGTGGAGAAGATCGAAGGCGAGCCAGAAGACCGGCCCAAATCAACGAAGTACCAATCCCCGGGGTGAGGGCGAGGTTCTGTTGATTTGCTGCCGGCAATCCGTTCTTCGGGATTACCTCGACCGCAGCCACTCTTCCGACCTTCAAGACTTTTCCACGGCCTGGTGCTGTTTGCCATTTCTCGCTGTGGGAGAGAATCATGCACATCATGGAAGGCTTTTTGCCCTTCAAGCACGCGGTCGGCTGGACGATCGCTGCGGTGCCATTCGTCGCCGGAGGCCTGCTGGCCATCAAGAAGCGCATTCGGGACAAACCGGAACAGCGCATGCTGCTTGGCGTTGCCGCGGCCTTCGCCTTTGTTCTCTCGGCACTGAAACTGCCCTCCGTCACCGGCAGCTGTTCGCACCCGACCGGTACCGGACTTGGCGCCCTACTCTTCGGCCCGGTCGCCATGGCGCCTATCGGGGCTGTGGTGCTGCTTTTCCAGGCCTTGCTACTTGCCCACGGCGGCCTGACTACCCTTGGCGCCAATATCTTCTCGATGGCTGTCGTCGGACCGTTTGCTGCTGCCGGCATTTTTCGCCTGGCGCGCAGCCTGAAAGCCTCGTTTGCCGTCAGCGTCTTTCTCGCGGCCAGTCTGGCCGACCTATCGACCTACGTGACGACCTCGCTGCAACTGGCCTGGGCCTTCCCTGACCCGACCGGTGGTTTTGTCACGTCATTCGCCAAGTTCGCCGGCATTTTCGCCATCACACAAATTCCTCTGGCGATCAGCGAGGGTTTTCTGACTGTGCTGATTTTCAATGCCTTGGCCCGTTTCAACCCGCAGGAGCTGCAAGAACTGAAGCTGCTTCCTGCCGATAAGGCCAGGGCATGAAGCGCTATCAGAACCTGTTGTTGCTGCTCGCCGTGGTACTGCTCGCCGTGGTGCCACTATGGCTGCACTCGACGCCGGCAACAGATGGCAGCGGCAAGCCGGTCGAGATTTTTGGCGGCGCCGACAATCAGGCCAAAGACCTGATCGGCCGGATCGCCCCCGCTTATCAGCCATGGTTCGAGCCTGTCCTCGAGCCGGCCAGCAGTGAAATCGCATCCCTGCTATTTGCCCTGCAGGCAGCCCTTGGCGCTGGCTTCATTGGCTATTACCTGGGCGTTTCAGTAGCACGGGAAAAGATGCGCCGGGCAGCGACCAAGACGCCGGAGAAGGCTGCCAGTGCTGATTGAGCAAGCGGCCTACGCCAATCGCTGGCGCCCGGTTTCGCCGGCCGCCAAGGGGCTTTTTGCGGCCAACGCCCTGATTGCGGCATTTGCCGCCAGCACGCCATCGACTGCCGCCATCATCGCTGCGGTGCTGATGACAGTGACTGTGCTGGGGGCCGGCATCGCGCTGCTTTCCTACTTGCGCGTCAGCGCGCCGGCCTTGTTGTTTCTGGCACTCGGCTGCCTGTCGCTGGCCTTTTCTATCGATGTCGGCAATGGCGGGCCCGTCTTGCAGCTGGCACCGACGGGGTGGCACAAGCTGGCGGAAGTTGGTGCCCGCTCGCTTGGCGCCTTGGCTGCCTTGCTCTTTCTCATCCTGACCACGCCGCTGATCGATCTGATCGCCCTGCTCCGTCGCCTGAAAACGCCGGAGTTGCTGCTCGAAATCATGGTTCTCTGCTATCGCATGCTGTTCGTATTCTCGGTGGCCATCGATGAAACGCTGACCGCTCAATCGGCCCGTCTCGGCTATGCCTCCCCCCGGCTGGCCATGCGCTCGCTGGGGGAGCTGGCGGCCAATTTGACCCTGCAGGTTTGGCAGCGCGCCCACGCCTTGCATGTTGCCGCCCAGGCACGCAACAACGATGGCCCGCTCCGTTTCATCGAGCCGGTCTTCCCTCATGCCAGACGTGATTGCTGCATTGCCGCGTTGGCTGGCAGTAGCCTGATCGCCCTCGCGCTGGTGCTGAGATGAGTGCGCCATTGCTTGAGTTGAGCCAGGTCAGCTATCGCTATCCCGACGGCAGTGTCGGGCTCAAGGATTGTTCGCTCGCCATCCAGCGAGGCAGCCGCAATGTGCTGATTGGCGCCAATGGTTCGGGGAAAACCACCCTGTTCCAGCACTGCAATGCCTTGTTGCGCCCCCAGAGCGGCGCGGTGCGCTATGCCGGCAGCGCAGTCGATTACCGCCGGGCTGGCCTGCACGAACTGCGCAGCAAGGTCGGCATGGTCTTTCAGAACCCGGACCGCCAGCTTTTTTCCGCCAGCGTGCAGGAGGACGTTTCCTTCGGCCCGCTCAATCTCGGTCTGGACATGGCCACCGTTCGCCAGCGCGTTGCCGGGGCCTTGCAGGCGGTGGGCATGCAGGCACAGGCCGACAAGGCCGTGCATAACCTCAGCTTCGGTCAGAAAAAACGCGTCTGCATTGCCGGGGTGCTGGCCATGGAGCCGGAATTGCTGATCCTCGACGAGCCGATGGCCGGCCTTGACTACGCCATGCAGACAGACCTGCTGACGGTGCTCGACGGCTTGCACGAACGAGGCATCACCTTGCTGGTGGCCACCCACGATATCGATTTCGCCTACCGCTGGGCGGAACGGATTCACCTGATGGCCGATGGCCGTTGTACGGCGTCGCTGAATGCCCAAGAACTGGGCGATCACAGCCAGGCGCTGGCCGACATCGGCTTGCCGCAACCGGAGGTGATCAGCCTCTACCGTGGCCTGCTCGCTCGTGGCCTATTGCCTGCCGTACCAGCCGGACCAGCCCCGCGCTGTGCCGCAAGTCTGTTGGCCATGTTGGCAGCGACCAATCACCCAAAGGAAAGCCCATGCAAAATTGCCTGAAAACTGCTGTTCACCGTCGGAGAACCTGCTGATGCCCGGGAAAATCTGGTTTGTCGGCGCCGGCCCGGGCGATCCCGACCTGATCACGGTCAAGGGGCGCAAGCTACTGGAGGCATCCGGCGCCGTGCTCTTTGCCGGCTCGCTGGTCGATCAGGCCGCGACCCTGTTCGCGCCGGACGGCTGCGATATCCGCGACTCCAAGGACATGACGCTGGACGAAATGACTGCGTGGCTGATCGAGCGCGCCCAGCGTCACGAAACCGTCGTTCGCCTGCAGACCGGTGATCCGGGACTCTATGGCGCGCTGATCGAAATGACCCAGCCGCTGACCGCCGCCGGCATCGAATGGGCCGTAGTACCCGGCGTTTCTTCGGCCATGGCCTCGATGGCTGCGGCCGGGGAAACCCTGACACTGCCTGAAGTCACCCAGACCGTCATCCTGACCCGCGTCGCCGGCCGCACGCCGATGCCGCCGGGCGAGGATCTCGAATCGCTGGCCGCGCACAAGACCACCTTGTGCATCTACCTGTCGATCACCCTGCTGCACAAGGTTCAGGACGCCCTGCGGGCGGCCGGCTGGGCCGACGATGCGCCGATTCTGGTCGTCCAGAAAGCGAGCTGGCCGGGGCAGGAAAAAATCATTCGCGGCACGCTGGCCGACATCAAGCAAAAGTGCCAGGCCGAGAAAGTTGGCAGCCAAGCCATGATCGTCGCCAGCCCGACGCTGGGCGCGGCCGACTGGCCAGACCTGATCCGTTCCAAGCTCTACGACCCCGCTTTTACGCACCGCTTCCGCAAGGCAAGCCCGGCCTCTGCCGTCACCACGGAGATCAACCCATGAACACTGAAACCACCATCCTGCTGGTCGGCCACGGCTCGCGCGGCCGGGAAGGCAACAAGGAAACGATCAATTTTGCTGCCCAGTGGCGCGAACGCCACCCGGCATGGCGCATCGAGGTCTGCTTCATCGAGCACGCCGAGGTGCTGCTCGACGATGGTCTTGACCGCGCAGCCCGCCAGGCGAAAAAAGTGCTGGTCATTCCCTTCATTCTGAACGCCGCCGGCCACGTCAAAATGGAGTTGCCAGCCGCGATTGAAAGTGCCCGCTTGCGCCATCCGGCGGTCGAATTCGCCGTCACCCGTCACCTCGGCATGGGGCGCGAGATGTTCGCCGTGCTGCAGGGGCAGCTGGATCGCCTGATCAAGCAGTTGGCCGTTCCCGACCCGATGACCACCGGCGTCGTGCTGCTCGGTCGCGGCTCTTCGGATGCCGGCGCCAATGGCGAGCTGGCCAAGATGGCACGCTGGATTTTCGAGGAGAACGAACACGAACTGGTCGATCTCGCCTTCACCGGCGTGACCTGGCCCCGCCTGGAAACCGTGGTGCAGCGTCAGGTCAAGCTCGGCATGATGCAGATTGCCATCGTCCCGGTCTATCTGTTCACCGGCGTGCTGATCGAGCGGATTCAGGCCCAGGTGGAACGTCTGCGGCAACAATATCCGCAGATCAGCTTCGCGCTCGGCACGCACTTCGGCTTCGACCAGGGGGTTTTCGAGCTGCTCGACGAGAAGGTCAACGGCGAGCTGCCGGAAGGCCGCATGCTCGAATGCGATGGCTGCAAGTATCGCGAGCTGGCCGAAGACGAACACCTGCACGATCACAGCCATACCGCGACCGGCGGTTGCGGCCACGGCCAAGAACACGCCCACGATCACGCCCATTGCCAACACTCCCACGCCTGAGCCGACATGACCACCAACACTATCACCGAACAACTGACCGCCGCCGGCCGTGCCATCGAGCACGATTCATTTGCCGTGATCGATGCCGAAGCCGGCCCGCACACCTATACCGATGAGCAGTGGCCACTGGTTCGCCGCATGATCCACGCCAACGCCGACTTCGAGTTCAACGGCCTCACCGCCTTTCATCCGGAAGCCATGCGCGCCGGCTTTCAGGCGGTGTTGAAGGGCAAAACGCCGATCGTCGCCGATGTCGAGATGATCTGCGTCGGCCTCTCCAAGCCGCGCCTGCAGCACTTCGGCCTGAGCACGCACCACTACATTTCCGACCAGGACGTCATCGAGCAGGCCAGGGCCGAAGACACCACCCGCGCCGTCCAGGCCATGCGCAAGGCCCAGCGTCTGGGCAAGCTCGATGGCGCCATCGTCGGCATCGGCAATGCGCCGACGGCCCTGATCGAACTGGTCCGCCTGATTCGCGAGGAAGGCGTCCGCCCGGCGCTGGTGGTCGCGATGCCGGTCGGTTTCGTTTCAGCGGCCGAATCGAAGGATCTGATGATGACCGTCAACGAAGTGCCCTGGGTCGCCATCAAGGGGCGCAAGGGCGGCTCGACCCTGGTGGTTGCGGCAATCCACGCCATGCTGTCGCTGGCCGAGGCCGAACAGCACAAGTCGGTGGCCTGAGTCCGGCATGAGCGATGAAACCAGGGCGGGCGAGGTGGCGGAACAAGCCGCCACGCCTGAAAAAATACGCAAGGGAAGCGCCAGGCGGGAACGCGGCAATCGCACCGGCTTCACCACCGGCGCCTGTTCCGCCGCCGCCGCCCGTGCCGCAACACTCGGCCTACTGCTCAGCGAAGTACCGGACACGGTGATCTGCCGCCTGCCCAACGGTCAGGAGCAAGCCTTTTCCGTCACCGATGGCTGCGTCGAGGAATCCTCCGGCCTGGCCCATGCCGTGATCATCAAGGATGCCGGCGATGACCCGGATGCCACGCATGGCGCGCACATGACGGCCGATGTGCGGCTGTTGCCCGATCGGGCTGGCGAAATCGTCCTCAAGGGCGGTTTCGGCGTCGGCGTCGTGACCAAGGACGGTCTCGGCCTGGATGTCGGCGGCCCGGCAATCAACCCGGTGCCGCGCCGCAATATCCTCGACAACGTGCGCGCCGTTGCCGGCGAGTTACTCGACCACGATGGCCTGGAAGTCACCATTTCCGTGCCGGGCGGCGACGAGATGGCGAAAAAGACGCTGAATGCGCGGCTCGGCATCCTCGGCGGTATTTCCATCCTCGGCACCACCGGCATCGTCCGTCCCTACTCGACGGCCGCCTTCCGGGCCAGCGTCGTGCAGGCCGTGGATGTGGCCACCAAGCAGGGCCAGACCAGCGTCGTTTTCACGACGGGCGGGCGCACCGAGAAATTCGCCATGCGCCAATTGCCGGACCTCGACGAATCCTGTTTCGTCCAGATGGGCGACTTCGTCAAGGCCGCCTTTAGCAGCGCCATCAAGCACAAGTTGCCCACCGTTTATGTCGGGGCGATGGTCGGCAAGCTGACCAAGATGTGCCAGGGGCTGGCCGTCACGCACGCCTGGAAGGCCGAGGTCGACCGCGACATCCTGGCCGATTCGGCGCGTGAAGTTGGCGCCCCGGATGATCTGATCGAGGAAATCCGCTCGGCCGAAACCGCGCGCTTTGCCGCCGAACGGCTGGCCAGTCTCGGTCTTGCCGTGACTTTTCATCGCCAACTGGCCATCAAGGCCATCCGCAGCCTCAAGGGCCAGTACCCCGGCAATTACCGCCTGGCCGTGCTGGTCTGCGATTTCGAAGGTCAATTTATTTGTCGGGTGAATGAAGATGAAGCGCTCTGATCAATGTGCCTTGATTGGCATTCTCGATGACGGCTGGTCGGGTTTGTCCGAAACCGCCCGCCAGCGTCTGGCAGCGGCCGATATCGTGATTGGTGCCGGGCGGACGCTGGAACTAGTTCGCCCGCACTTGTCCGCCGGTACAACCCTGAAGGACATGAACGGCGCGCTCGGCCAGGTTGGCGGCTGGATACTGGCTGCCCGTGACGCCGGCCAAACGGTGGCCGCACTGGCCACCGGCGACCCGCTCTGCCACGGCATCGCCTCGTGGCTGACCGGTAAACTGGGGCGTGACGGATTCGACATCCTGCCGGCAGTATCGACCTTGCAACTGGCCTTTGCCCGTTTCAAGACGCCATGGCAGGACATCAAGATTGCCACCTGCCACAGCGCCGATGCCGGCGAATGGTTTGTCGGCGCCACTCCGGCCCACGGCCTCTACAAACTGATGCGGACCATCGCCCGGCATCCGCGCGTCGCGCTCTTTACCGGCCCGGAAAACACGCCGGCCCGGCTGGCCCGGGCGCTGATCACCGCCGGTTACGGTGATGACACCAAGCTGTCGATCGCCTGTCGTCTTTTGCTGGCCGATGAGCAGGTCTTCGCTGGCCTAAGCCCCGCCGAGGCCGCGACCATGGAGTTCCCGCAGCCGAACGTCGTGCTGGTCGAACGGGTAGCGGAGGCGCCCCGGCCGAGCTTTGGCCTGGAAGATTTGGAATACATCCAGCGCTCGCCGGAAAAAGGCCTGATCACCAAGCAGGAAGCCCGTGCGCTGTCGCTGGCCAAGCTGCGCCTCGCACCCGATGCCGTCGTCTGGGAGATCGGCGCCGGTTCCGGCTCGGTCGGCCTCGAATGCGCCCGGCTGGCCCCGTTCGGCCATGTCTGGGCGATCGAGAAAAATGAAGGCGATGCCGCCAATGCCCGGGCCAATGCTGAACGTTTCCGCGTCGGCAACTACACGCTGAGCGAAGGCAAGGCCCCGGCGCAGCTCGATAGCTGGCCAGACCCGGATGCCGTCTTCATCGGCGGCTCCGGCGGCGAACTGGCCGAGTTGATCAAGCTGATCCTCGGGCGCCTGAAGCCGGGTGGCCGGCTGATCATGAATTTCGTCACGCTGGAAAACCTCGCCACGGCCACGGCAACGCTCAAGGAGTGCGGCGCCACCTGGGATGTCGTCCAGCTTCAGGCCAGCCGCAGCCAGCCCATTCTCGACATGCACCGGATGGCCGCGCAGAACCCGGTGTGGATTGTTAGCGCAAGCAAGGAAAATCTATGACTCAAGCCGCAAAAACCCACGGCAAGCTGATCGGCGCCTCACTCGGCCCCGGCGATCCCGAACTGATCACCCGCCGTGCCTGGGCCGCCCTTCAATCAGGTGCCCGCTGGCTGTACCCGGTCAAAAAGGCCGAAGAATCGTCTTACGCGCTGTCCATCGTCGAACGTGGCGGCATTGCCATTCCGGCGGATGCCGTCGAACTGGTCTTCCCGATGACGCGGGATGCCGAAATCCTGGCCAAGGCCTGGGTCCGTGCCGCCGAGCGTACCGTCCAACTGCTGGCCGAAGGACGCGATCTGGTTTTCCTGGTCGAAGGCGACGCGTCCACCTTCGCCACCTTCGGCCACCTCGCCCGCGTCGTCCGCGAGTTGGTACCGCAGATCGAGGTCGAGACCATTCCCGGCGTTTCCTCATTCGCAGCGGCGGCCGCAACCACCGGTACAACGCTGGCGGAAGAGGACGAAACCTTTGCCATCATTCCGGCCGCTTATGGGGTCGCCGTCATCGACCACCTGCTCGACGAGTTCGACACCCTGGCCCTGCTCAAGGTCAAACCGCTGGTCGACGAGGTGATCGACCTGCTTGAACGGCGCGACCTGCTCGGCACCTCGGTCTTCATCGAGAAAGTCGGCTCACCGGATGAGCGGGTGGTGCACGACGTGGCCAGCCTGAAAGGCGAGAAGGTCAATTACCTGTCCCTGCTGCTGGTCCAGAACCCGAAACGCGTCCGCGGCGAACTGCGTCGCGGCTGCCGAAAACGCAAGGAAGCCATCGAGTCTTCGCTGGCCGCAATCAACTAGAACGGACGCCACCTCATGAGAATCGCAGTCGTTTCAATCACCAAACATGGCATCGCGCTGGCCGGCAAGGTCGTTGCCGCCCTGCCCGGCGCCCAAATCTTCACCCCCGAGAAATTCCGTCGCGAGGCTGAAATCTCGGCCCCCGGCGCGGCAAACTGCTACGAAGGCAAGGTCGGCGATCAGGTACCGGCGCTGTTTGCCGCCTTCGACGGCATCGTTGCCATCGTCTCGCTGGGCGCCGTCGTCCGCCTGATCGCGCCGCATTTGAAAAACAAGGAAACCGACCCGGCCGTCGTCGTCATCGACGAAGCCGGCAAGTTCGTCATCCCGATGCTGTCGGGGCACCTTGGCGGGGCCAATGCCCTGGCCGGCCATCTGGCGACGGCGCTCGATGCCATCCCGGTGCTGACCACCGCCTCCGATGCGCGCCAGACGCTGGCCGTCGATCTGCTCGGTCGCGAGCTGGGCTGGACCTTTGAGGCGACGCACGATGAAATCGTCCGCTGCAGCGCCGCCATGGTGAACGATGAAGCCGTTGCGCTGGTTCAGGAAACCGGCAGTACCGACTGGTGGGCCGGACACGCCAATGGCCGCAGCGGACCGTTGCCGGGCAACGTGACGTTGTTCAAGCGGCTGGAGGAAATCGATCCCAGCCATTTTGCCGCCGTGCTGTGGATCAGCGACCGTGAGATGCCAAATGCGCTGGCTGCCCGCCTGGCCGGCAAACGGGTGGTCTATCGCCCGGCGCAAGCCGTATGAAAATCACCCTCGGTCTCGGTTGCGACCGGAACACGCCAGCGAGCACCATCGCCCAGGCGATTGGCGAAGCGCTGGCGGCTGCGAATGCCACGCCAGCCGATGTAGCGGGCGTCGCGTCGATTGACCTGAAGGCCGATGAGGTCGGGCTGCTTGAAGTGGCCGCCCAACACGGATGGACGATTGATTTCCATCCGGCGGCAGCGCTGGCGGAGGTCGAGGTCCCCAACCCCTCGGAAACAGTCCGCAAATATACCGGCACCCCTTCGGTTTCGGAGGCGGCGGCCATGCTCGCCGCCCGTGCCGACCAGACCCATTTGATCATCGAAAAACACAAGTTGCGCGGCCCGGACGGGCGTAACGCGACTGTCTCCATTGCAAGGATTCCAGAATGAATGAAACTCAGACGAAAACCGGGAAAATCATGCTCGTCGGCCTCGGCCCGGGCAGCAACGACCACCTGACCGCTCGTGCTCGCGCCGCCATCGCCGAAGCCGACACGATCATCGGCTACGTTACCTATATCCGCCTGGTGGCCGATCTCGTGGTCGGCAAGGAAGTGATCAAGAAATCGATGACCGAGGAACTCGACCGGGCCATCGAGTCGCTCGACCGGGCCCGTCAGGGCAAGAAGGTGGCCCTGATTTCATCAGGCGACGCCGGCGTTTACGGCATGGCCGGGCCGACCTTCGAAGTACTGTTCCAGGCCGGGTGGACGCCGGATTCGGACATTGAAGTCGAGATCATCCCCGGCGCTTCGGCGCTGAACACCTGCGCCGCGCTGGTCGGCGCCCCGCTGACCCACGACTTCTGCGCCATTTCCCTGTCCGACCTGCTGACACCATGGCCGACCATCGCCCGCCGGCTCGATGCGGTGGCCTATGCCGATTTCGTCGTTGCGCTGTACAACCCGAAAAGCGGTCGCCGCACCCAGCAGATCGTCGAGGCGCAGCGCCTGTTCCTGCGCCACCGCGATCCGCAAACGCCGGTCGCCATCGTCAAATCCGCCTACCGGCCGAAGCAGCGCATCGAATTCACGACGCTGGAAAAGATGGGCGAGGCTGACATCGGCATGCTGTCGACCGTGCTGATTGGCAATTCCAACACCTTCATCAAACATGGCCTGATGGTGACGCCGCGCGGCTATGCGAACAAGTACGCCGTCGAGGCTGGCGAACGCAATATCCACGACGGCGAACAGGCTGGCCGCTCGCTGTCCACCGGCCTCAACGGCTGGATGGCGAGCATTCAGGCGAGCGGCAAGAGTGCCGCCGAACTGGCCATCGAGCACCGCCTGCCGGAGGACTACATCGCTGCCGTGCTGGCTAGCGAAGTCCCTGCGGAAGGCGAAGCGAACGAGATCGAAGCATGACGCCAGCCGGTGCAGAAATCGCGCCGCTTTGAATTGATGGCTGCCGTCCGGCGCAGCACAAATCGGTCGTTTTGCCGGACAAGCAGCAACAGGTGTCTTTGGCTGATTCAACGGCCAAAGGTGAAACGGGAACGGGGTGCGTGGCGACTCGATAAAACGAGTGACCACAATGCCCCGGCTGCCCCCGCAACGGTAAGCGAGTGCGGAAGTGTCAAGGTGCCCCGGCATGGGGTCACCAGCCACTGGTTCGTCACGTGGCGTCCATAGGACGTGCGCGGTCGTGCCGGGAAGGCGACGCTTCAAGACTTGCCAGCCCGGAGACCGGCCTGTTGCTTCGTGTCGCTGCGCTCAACGGCATGGCGACGATAGGCAACAGACCGTCTGCGGGGAAGCAGATGGCGGCATTTGAAGCATGGCCCTGCGCCATGCCTTGTCGTCATCCGCAAGCTGACGGTCGAACATGGGAGTTCGATTCAGATGTCAAAAACAGGATTCAGCCGCCAGCGAGCGAGTGAGCCAGGCACCCCAGTCCATCCAGTCAGGCGGCAGTCTGCCCTGGCACTGACCCTGCTGTCGGCTCATGCCTTGCCGGCCATTGCCGCCGGCCTGCCGACGCTGCAGGAAGTCACCGTCAGCAGCGGCAGCAAGGACTTGATCGGTATCGCCGAAGCGGCCAGCGAGGGAACGGTCACCGCCAGGCAACTGGCCAATCGGCCATTGCTCCGCCCGGCCGAGGTCATGGAAGTCGTACCGGGCATGGTGGTCACCCAGCATTCCGGTGATGGCAAGGCCAACCAGTATTTCCTGCGCGGCTTCAACCTCGACCATGGCAGCGACTTCTCGACACTGGTCATGGGGATGCCGGTCAACATGGTCAGCCATGCCCATGGCCAAGGCTACATGGACCTCAATTTCCTGATCCCGGAACTGGTCAGCACGGTCAAATACAAAAAAGGCGTCTATGGCGCCGAGGATGGCGACTTCGCCACCAGCGGCAGCGCCCGCATCGATTACCAGCGCAAGCTGAATGCCCCCTTTGTGGAACTGGGCCTGGGCCAGCACAATTACCGCCGGCTACTCGCGGCCGGCAGCAGCGAATTCAACGGTTTCAGCCTGCTCGCCGGCGTCGAGCTGGCCGGCAACAATGGCCCCTGGGAGCAACCGGAAAACCTGGCCAAACAAAATGCGGTATTCCGCCTTTCATCCGGCACTGCGGCCAACGGTTTTGCCCTCACAGCCATGCTCTACAAGGCCGAGTGGACGGCCTCCGAACACGTGCCGGAGCGCGCCATCAGCAGCGGTGAAATCGGCCGCTACGGCACGTTGGTCAAAAACGACGGTGGTCAGACTCACCGTTACAGTCTGTCCGGCGAATGGGCTACAACCGATGAAAAAGGTGCCACGCGAGCCAATTTATACGTCATCGACTACGGCCTCAATCTGTTCTCCGCCCCCTCCGGCTATATCAGCGGTCTGGCCGGCGATCAGCACGAACAAGCCGACGAACGCCTCGTCCGGGGCGGCGAGCTGCGCCATAGCTGGTTCCTCGGCCCGCAGTTCAAGGACAGCGAACTGATGGCGGGGATTCAGCTGCGCCAGGACCGTATCGCCAGCGTTGGGCTCTACAACACGGAAAATCGCCAGCGGACCAATACCGTGCGCGAGGACAGAATCACCGAAACGGCGAGCGGGCTGTTCATGGAGATCAAAACACAGTGGCTGCCCTGGCTGCGGAGCAGTATCGGTGCACGCTACGACCAGATCCGGGCCGAGGTCATTGCGTTGGGCGGGGCCAACAACATGGAAAACGGCGGCGATGTGTCGGCCCACCAGGCCAGCCCCAAACTGGGTGCTGTCTTCGGCCCCTTCGCTTTGCTCGGCCCGACCGAGTTTTATGCCAACTGGGGGCACGGTTTCCACAGCAACGATGCACGTGGCGCAACGACGAGAACCAACCCGCAGAACGGCGCCTCAATCGATACGCTACCGCTGATCGTCAAGGCCAGGGGCAGCGAACTAGGCGTTCGTGTCGTCCCCCTTCCCGGCTGGAACAGCAGCCTCGCCATCTGGCAGATGGAACTCGCCTCGGAACTGGTTTTTATTGGCGACGAAGGTGTGACGGAACCCAAGGGGGCTTCACAACGCAGCGGACTGGAATGGTCCAACTACGTCACCCCGATCCCTGGATTGATCGTCGATGCCGACTTGGCACTGTCAAAGGCGCGCTTCAAAACCGAAGTTAACGGTGGGCGCCATGTGCCGAATGCCATTCCGCTAACCGCCTCGCTTGGCTTGACGGTAGACGATGGCGGACCATGGTTTGGCGGTGTTCGTGTGCGCTACCTTGCGCCCTACAGTCTGGAAGAAACCGGCAGCGAGAAGTCCCAAGCCTTCTGGATGGCTAATCTGAAGGCGGGCTACCGCTTCAACAAGCAATGGCAGCTGAGTCTTGATGTGTTGAACCTGTTTGACAAAAAAGCCAATGACATCGAGTACTGGGGCGGTGCTTGCACGCGGAGTGAGGCGACACTGGGAACCGCGGGCTGTGGCGGCGGCTCGCCAATCGATGGCCATCTGGTCCATCCCCTTGAACCGAGGACGGTACGCCTTGGGCTCAGGGTCAATTTTTAAGAGGCCGGGGCGATCGGCAGGTTCGAACGCCCCCTCTGCATCACCAAAACTCTGCACAGAGCAAACAGCCCCTGCCCACAAGGCCGGGTTTTGTTGAATAATGCAGCCATGATGATTGCTGACGCCCATGACCCCAACGATCCGGACAAGAAAGGTGACGCCCTGAAGGCACAGCGCTTTCAGATGTTGGCCGACATCGCCAAGGAACTCTCTGGCGAAGTGGTGTTTCCGACTTATTTCGATGCCGTACTGCGCCTGCGCAAAGCCTTGCATGACCGCGACCAGAGCATCGCCAACATTGCCCATGCCGTTTCGGTCGAGCCACTGATTTCAGCCAAGTTGCTCCATCTGGCCAACTCGGTTGCCTTCAACCCGCAGGGAAATGAGGTCGTCGACCTGAAATCAGCCATCGTCCGCCTGGGACTCAATGCCGTGCGAACGGCCGCACTCTCAATCGTGATGACCCAGTTGATGCGGGCAAAAGGCATGGCCGAGTTTTCCGAAATTACCCGTGGCCTCTGGGAACATTCCATCCAGACCTCCGCCGCGGCCAGGGTCATCGCCAGGCAGATGACCCGCCTGAACGCTGACGAAGCCATGCTGGCCGGCCTGATTCATGATCTGGGTGCCTTTTACATGCTCTATCGGGCCACCCAGTACGAAGAACTCCGCCATCGTCCGGAGAGCATCAAGTACCTGATCGCCAATTGGCATGAAAGTATCGGCGTTTCTTTACTTAACGCCCTGGGACTGCCGGCGGAAATCGTCGAGGCCACGGCGGACCACGATCATGTGCGCCCGACGCCGACAGCGATCAAAACCCTGTCTGAGGTCATCTACGTAGCCAACATGCTCTGTGGCGGGCATTTTGAATGGCTGATGCAGGATCAGCCGGAACTACCGTCCGAACTCACCGCACTGGAAGAAGAATTCGGCCATCTGCGGCCGGAAATCGAGGCCTTGACGGCGGAAATGCGCGACAGCTTCAGCTGATGGCGCTTAGCTCTTGCGGCCGTGGCCGGTTTTTACCTGGGTTGAGGCCAGGATGCCACGCAGGATATTGATCTCGTCCTTTTCCAACCTGACCCGGCCGAACAAGCGGCGCAGTTTCGGGAAAAGTCGCCCCGGTTGCTCGGGGTTATAAAAACCGCTATCGGTCATGATCGTTTCGAGGTGTCCATAAAGTCCCTCGATCTCGTCGTGCGTCGCCACCGGAGAGGCGAAAGGTGTCACGCCCGGCTCGACCACGGGGGGCTTTTCCAGGAATGCGGCCATCCGGCACTCGTAGCACAGCACCTGGACAGCCGAGCCGAGATTCAGCGAACTGAAATCCGGGTTGGTGGGAATCGTTACCGCCGCCTGGCAATGCAGGATTTCTTCGTTGGTCAGGCCGACGGTTTCGTTGCCGAAAACCAGCGCGACATCGCTCCCGGCGGCAGCCTCGGCGATCAGTCGGGCCACCGTCTCGCGCGGCGCCCCGAGAACCGGACCGATGTCACGCTGCCGCGCCGACAGCGCAACGGCAAAGGCCGTCCCGGCCAGTGCCTCTTTCAATGAAGTGGTGACGGTGGCTCGAGCCAGCACATCAACAGCCCCGGTTGCCCGCGTGTCCGCCTCCGGGTCGGGAAACTGCTTAGGGGTGACCAGATACAAACTGGACAGCCCCATGGTCTTCATGGCCCTTGCTGCAGCACCGATATTGCCCGGATGACTCGGACGGCACAGGACGACTCTGATACGTGACAGCAGGACTTCGGGGTTCATGGTGTAAAATTCGTTCTTTCAAATATATATCGGGTGGCACTTGCCGCCCGTTAGCTCTTTAAGCCCATGCATCCAGCTCTGAATATCGCCATCAAGGCAGCGCGTCGCGCCGGCCATATCATCAATCGCGCTTCGAACGACCTCGACTTGCTCAAGGTGACCGCCAAGCAGCCCAACGACTTCGTGACCGAGGTCGACAAGGCTGCCGAAGCTGCGATCATCCAAACCCTGCAGGAGGCCTATCCGAATTACGGCATTCTAGCAGAGGAGTCTGGCGAGACCGCTGGCAAGGGCGATGGCGAATACCAGTGGATCATTGATCCGCTCGACGGCACGACCAACTTCATTCACGGCATGCCGCAGTATGCCGTTTCGATCGCGCTCGCCAAGGGCGGCGTAGTCGAACAGGCCGTCGTCTTTGATCCGAATCGCAACGAACTCTTCACGGCCAGCAAGGGCGGCGGCGCCTTCCTCAACGAACGCCGCATTCGCGTCTCCCGTCGCACCCGCCTCGGTGAATCGCTGATTGGCACCGGCTTCCCGTACCGGATGTTCGACAAAATCGATCTCTACCTGTCCATCTTCAAGGAACTGGCCGAGAAAACCGCCGGCCAGCGCCGTCCCGGTGCAGCCTCGCTCGATCTGGCCTATGTCGCCTGCGGCCGTTACGACGGCTTCTGGGAATTCGGCCTGTCGCCGTGGGACATGGCAGCCGGCGCATTGCTTATTTCCGAAGCCGGCGGTCTGGTCAGCGACCTGCGCGGTGAGGCCAGCTATCTTGAGACCGGCAACCTTGTTGCCGGCACGCCGAAGGTTTTCGGGCCACTGCTCAAAATCATCCAGGACAAGCTTCCGGATAGCGTTCGCGGCTAAAAGCGGGCTCGACTCATAAAAAAAGCGCCTTCGGGCGCTTTTTTTATGAGGGGAAATATCATTCAGACGGCTATTTCCTGCAAAACACTATCCAGTTTCCTGGCCTCAACCGGTTTAAAGAGAAAGTCCGTAAAGCCAGCCATGCGCATGTGCGCAACATTGACCAAATCGCCATGCGCCGTATAGGCCACTACGGGCAAATCGACTAGCCCCAGCTCTTCACGGATGATTTGGCACAATTCGATACCCGACATTTCGAACATCATGATATCGAGCATGACCAGATCGAACTGCTCCTCCTTTAGCTTGGTCAGCGCCGCCTCGGCACAATTCTGTTCACTCACCTGATAGCCGCGATGCATCAGCATGCTGGACAACAAAACACGCATCAAGGGATTGTCATCGACCACCAGTGCGCGACGGCCGGATTGATCGCTGGTATTGATAGTGGGCATAGCAAGCTCCAGAGCCTCTCAATTTTCGAGTCGAAATCAGCAGCAATTTGATAAAAATACACACTTAATCATAAATGTAATTTTTACCATCTTAGCAAATGAAATCGCCTACTTCAAGAAAGGTCGAGCGCCTTAAATTCCAATGCTAACGGCCAATGAAATGGCCATTAGCATCCTACCGGCCAGTTTCTCGCCAATGACGCCATGCGCCCCGCCCGTCCTGGACGTGCCCGGCATTCAGTCTTGCTTGGCTAATAGCTCATCGAGCATGGCGATCATCTGATCAATCTCGGTCTCACTGACGTTCAGGGCCGGCATGAAGCGCAGCAGGGTCGGGCGCGGCGCGTTGAGTAAAAGGCCGACTGGCTGCATGGTCAACGCCCTTTGAACGATCTGCGGGGCACGTTCGTCGTCGAGAATCAGTGCCCGCAACAGGCCGGAACCACGCTCTCCTTTCAGTCCGTGTTTCGCTGACAGTTCGCGCAGGCATTTGGCGAGGTATTGACCGCGTGCTTCAATTTCAGCCAGAAAGCCAGGAGCCAGCATGCGCTTCATTATCGCAACGCCGACGGCCGTCATCAGCGGATTACCGTTGTAAGTGCCCCCCTGGTCACCAGGCTCGAAACAGCAAATGTCCTCGCGGGCGAGCAATGCCGCCAGCGGCACGCCGCCGCCGATGCCTTTGCCCAGCGTCATGATGTCCGGCTCGATGTCGGCATGTTCATGGGCAAACAGCTTGCCGGTTCGACCAACACCGGTCTGCACTTCATCGACGATGAGCAGGATGCCGCGCTGGCGGGTCAGTTCGCGCAGCGCTTTCAGGAACTCGATACCAGCCGGGATCACTCCGCCCTCGCCTTGCACCGGCTCCAGCATCACGGCCACGGTTTTCGGGCCGATCAGCGCTTCGACCGCGGCAATGTCGTTGTAAGCAGCCTTCGGAAAACCCGACACCTGCGGTGCATACAGCGTATCCCAGCCGGCCTTGCCGGACGCCGACATGGTGGCCAGCGTCCGACCATGGAAGGAATGCTCGAAGGTAATGATCTCGTGGGCGCCACCTTTATGCAGCCTTCCCCACTTGCGGGCCAGTTTGATCGCACCCTCGTTGGCTTCGGCGCCGGTGTTGGCAAAGAAAACGCGGTCAAAGCAGGAATTTGCCGTCAGCAACCCGGCCAGTTCGACCATTGGCCCGTTGTAGAAAGCCGGGCTCGGGTTGATCAGACGGCCGGCCTGCCCAACCAGTGCTTCTGTGATTTCCGGCGGGCAATGGCCAAGACAATTGACCGCCCAGCCCTGGATAAAATCGAGGTAGCGCTTACCTTGATGATCGATCAACCACGCCCCCTCACCCCGTTCAAAGACGAGGTCGGGACGGTTGGTGATATACATCAGGGAATCGGTGGAAAACGCTCCGTATTGCATGACTGGCTCCGGAATTGGCTGAGGGCGAAAGTATATGGCCGGATGGTGGCCGAATTATTTTGCGGCTGTATTTTGTAACCAAGCAGCCAGTGCGGCTTCACCAAAAGCAACATCCTGTGCCTCCGAACCACCGGAAATTCCAATGGCACCGACCCGTGCGCCGTCGTACTTGATCGGCAGGCCACCGCCAAAGCTGACGAAGCGCTCGCGGTGCATCAAGCCATGCCGCAACATTTCGCCACCTTCGGCCAACCGCCTGTCCCACTTGCCAGTCGCCAGGCCAAAGCTGACGGCGGTGTAGGCCTTGTCGAGGGCGATGTCGATGGAGTGGTACGGGGCGCCGGTCTGGCGCTTGAAAACCAACGGGTAACCGGCACGGTCGACCACCGCCACGCAGATATTGACACCGGCCAATGCGGCTTCGGCCAATGCCAGTACGGCGATCTCACTGGCCGCAGCAAGATCGAGAGATGCAATCATTTCAATGGCCATCTTTGGCTCCTTGATGCGCAACGGCTATTTGCGTCAGCAAGCGCCGTCGCCGGGTGAACAGGAAAACAACGAAAAAGAGCAGGATGCCCCCTTCAAGCAACAGCGTAGGCCCCGCCCCGAAACCCGCGGCAACGAAGCCGGCGAGCAGTCCGCCCAGCGCATCGAAACCGAAGCGGGCCGAGGTAAAAAAGGAAACGACGCGACCGCGCAACTGCTCCGGTGCTGTGCTCTGCAGCACCATGTTGATGCCGACATTGCACACCGAGATACCAAACCCGAGGCCAACCATCCCGCAGAGCGCCAGAGGCAGCCAGGTCGTTGTGGCAAAAACCAGCAAGCCGGCGGCACTGATCGCAACACCGGCGACCACCGCCGATATGACAGCCGGCGCTGACTTGCGGGTCGCTAGAAAAATGGTAGATACAAAGGCCCCGCAACCGGCCGCCCCCCACAGCCAGCCCAGCGTCGTCGCATCGCCGGCGAAGACATCGCGCGCAAAGATCGGCAACAGGACGGCGTAGGCGGAAGCCGTCAGGTTCAATGCGATCAGCGTGATAATCAGCATTCGGACCGTCCACGTCTGCCAGGCGTACAAAACCCCTTCCTTGAACACCTGCCCGACCGAACCCTTGGCCCGCATCGGTTGCTGGCCGCTGACCAGCAGGATTGCGGTAATCAAGGCCAGGAAAGAGAAAGCATTGATCGCGAAACAAAAAGCCTCCGAGGTCAGGCCGAGCAGCAGGCCGGCAATCGGCGGGCCGATGAAGCGGCCGGCGTTGAAAAGCATGGCGTTGAGCGCCAGCGCGTTGGGAAGATCGTCGCGACTGCCGACAAAACTGCCAATCAGCGATTGGCGCAATGGTGCATCGAAACTGCTCAGGACACCGAGCAGCAAGGCCATCAGGACAATAAAGCTGGTGCCGATCCAATCCATCCAGCAAAGGCCGGCCAGCACGAAGGCCTGCACTGCCATCAGCGATTGCACGCCAACCAGCCATTTCTTCTTGTCATGCTTGTCGATCCAGGCCCCGGCCAGCGGCCCGACCACCAACTGCGGGATCAGGCCACAGAAGGCAGTGATGCCGAGCAGGGCAGCCGAACCGGTCAGTCGGTAGACCAGCCAGGACAGTGTCACCTGCTGGATCCATGAGCCGAGAATGGAAACCGCCTGACCAGCGAAATACAAGCGGAAATTGCGATGCGCCAAGGCGCGCATGCCTGCCGGCAAATGGCTGGCACGAGGGGAGGATGCTGTCATCAGGATAATCGGTAATCGGCACAGGTCAGCGGGACGCGTGCCGGAACATCAGGTAGCCGAGCAGCGAGGCTGCCGTGTTCATCACGACACCCCAGGCCCTTCGGCCGGCTGCAACGATAGAGATGATAACTGACAGCGGCACTGGTCCGCATGGCAAATCCGAACAGGGGTGCCACTCCCCCCGGTGCTATGCGATAAGCACAGACCGCATGGTTCACGCCTGATGGCTGGCTAGGTTATTTTTACGGCAAATAGCGCTGGCTGTTGAATCAGACTTGGCGACTGGCCACCAGATCGGGGATTTTTCCGGCCGGCACCCCCGGACTGCAATAGAACCCCTGATATTCGTCACAGTGATGACTACGCAGGAACTCGAGTTGCTCGGCGGTTTCAACGCCCTCGGCAATCACCTTGCGTTCCAACTCCTCCGCGATACCAATCACCATGCGGATGATCGCTGCATCATTGGTGTTGTGCTCCAGATCGCGGACAAATGAACGGTCGATCTTGATCTTGTCGATCGGGAAGCGCTTCAGGTAGGAGAGGCTGGAATAACCCGTTCCGAAATCATCGATCGACAGCCCAACCCCCAGCATCTTCAGTTCGTCCATGATACGAATCACCCGCTCCGGATCCTCGATAATGACGCTCTCCGTAATTTCCAGTTCAAGATAACGTGCCTCCAGGCCAGAGCTCTGAAGCGACTGCGACACCAAGGCGACGATATCGGCACCATGAAACTGGACCGCAGACAGGTTGACCGCCACAACCTTGGGCGCCATCCCGGCATCCTGCCATGCCTTGTTTTGCCGGCACGCCTCTTCCAGCACCCAGGTACCGATTGGCAGGATCAGCCGGCTTTCTTCCGCCAAGGGAATGAAATTCACCGGCGACACCATGCCCAGTTCCGGATGCTGCCAGCGGAGCAAGGATTCGAAACCGATGATTTCTCCGCTATTGATATCGACCTGCGGCTGATAATGCAGCAGCAGCTCATTCCGTGACAGCGCCCAGCGCAGATCGCTCTCCAGGCGCAGACGTTCCGCCATACGGACGTTCATGTCGGCCGAGAAGAAACGGAAGGCGTTTTGCCCCGAGTCCTTGGCGTGATGCAGTGCATTATCGGCATTACGCAACAGGCTTGCGACATCATGGCCATCACTGCCCAGCAGACAAATGCCGGCCGACGCCGTAGTCACGATATCGCTTCCTTCGATCATCACAGGCTGAGCAATCGCATCCAGCAATTTGCGGGCAACCACCTCGGCCACAACGGGACGTATCCCCTGGGCGAGCAGAACGCCAAACTGATCCCCCCCCAGACGACCAAGAAAATCACCATCCCGAAGTATTTTTCGCAAGCGCACGCTGATGCGGCGCAGCATGGCATCGCCAGCGGCATGCCCGAAAGCATCATTGACCCGGCTCAACTGATCAAGGTCGATCAGAATCAGCGCACCTTTCCTTGCCGCTGCCAGCCACTCCCCCATGATCCGGGAAAATCCCTGACGATTCGGCAGTTCGGTCAACTGATCGACGTGGGTCAGCGACTCGATGCGTGCCTCCGCAGCCTTGCGCTCGCTGAGATCGGTGACAAATACAGCCCAGTTGACGACCTTGCCCGCATCGTTGCGAATCGAACTGATATTGCAATAGATAGGCAGCAAACTTCCATCCTTGCGCACAGCCTTCATCTCGCCACGCCAGACGCCCTGCTCGTTAAGCGCTAATGAAAGCTCATCCAGCGAAACCTTGTCCTGATAGCCTTCAAGCATGAAGCGCGGCGGCCGGCCCTTGAGATCGTCCAGACTGTAACCACTGATCGTCGTCACCGCCTTGTTCAGCGTAACCACCTGGCGCTCCGCATCAAGGATCAAGACAGCATCGTTGGCATGATCGAAGAAGTGGGTGATCAGGCGCTGGCGCTCCTCGGCCTCATAGCGCTCAGTCATGTCCCAGGCCACCCCAGCCAGGCCTCTTGGCTGACCATCATCACGGTATACCGGCACGCGCAAAAACTCGAACGGCGACAGCTTGCCGCGCAGATGCAGCCAGACAACCTCGCGTACCGGCCCGCCTTTGCGATAAACCTCCAGTTGACCGTCACGCAGCACTTTGGCCTCCTCTGCCGGGAACAGCTCATCGACGGTATGGCCAAGAACCTGCTCCATTGGCAGGCCTTTGTAGTGACAGAAAGCCTCATTGACCGCCAGATAATGCCCTTCGTTATCGAGCAGCCAGGCTGGATCGGGAATCGAATCGAGCAAGGCCCTGCCTTCACGGGTTTTATCGGCAAAATCCTTGGCCAGTTTTTCTGCCAGCGCCTCTGCCTGGCGATACCCCATTGCCCAGGAGCGCATCAGCGCAATCAAAGCAACCGCCAGCACGATGCCGAGAAAAGCATAGACCACCGCCCGGCGCCGCCATTCGGCCAGCACCTCAGCTTCGGCCAGGCCTACGGTAACCACAAATGGGAAGCCTTCTATCGCGCGGTAAGCGAATACCCGCTGCACGCCATCCAGGCCTCCTGCGCGCCGAAAACTGCCTGACACGTCCCCCGCCATCAAGCGTGCCGAAATTGGATTATCAAGCAGCGCTCGACCTTGCCAGTCGGGCAGTTCCGGCCAACGGGCAAACAATTCCATATCCCGGCTCCACAGCGCAATGACGCCCTGCTGGCCGACATCCAAACCATGGTAGTAACGTTCGAAGTAATCGGCCCGCAAAGTGCCCAATACGATGCCGGCGAAATTGCCAGCCTTGTCCTGCAAGCGGCGGGCAAAAACGATCACGATATCGTTGGTCACACGGGAAACCAGCGGCGGAGAAATAACCAATCCGGCCGCAGGATCATCACGGAGACGAATAAAGTACGGGCGGTCACCAATATTGACATCAGCCAGCGTTCCACTGGCATCGTAGACATAATGCCCTTCTGCATCGGCTACGCGAAAACTATGCACTTCAGGGAAATTGGCCTGATAGCGCCGTAACTCGGCATCAAGGCGCTCGCGCGAGGCACGATCCACGACATCCTGCTGGAAACGCTGCACAAAATCGGAAAGATGATGATCAATCTTGCTCGCCGCCCCCTGCAGATGGCTCTCCAGCAATTTGACCAGCGTCTGGCCGAGATGCTCGGCGGCCTGCAATTCACGCTCACGTGATTGATGAAGGTCTATACCGACCCATCCGAACAGGGAAATACATAGTGCCGTCACCAGCAACACGCCAAAACGCAAAGACAACTTCCCCGCCATCCCTCCCCCCGACTAATCCAGAAGCATTTTTTATTGCAGTCTAGCACGCTGAACATGGGGTACTGGGTGCAAAAAAATCACGATTGCATTGTTTTACACAGTAGTTTCCAACCAAAGATTGCCAATCCGCAGCAAAATCCGGGGCTATTGGGCGTGATTCAAGGGAATTCCCGGCGAGAGAATCCTTCGAAGCCCATGTTTAATATCAGGGACGATAATTGGCTCACGCCGCTTGCCGACAACGGGGAAAACGATGGGCAGAAATGCAAAACGGCCCGGAAAGGGCCGTTTTGCATCGAATTCTGGCGGAGGAGGCGGGATTCGAACCCGCGGTAGGGGATTACCCTACACACGCTTTCCAGGCGTGCGACTTAAACCACTCATCCACCCCTCCGGAAGCCGCGCATTGTAGCAGAAGCGCGAAAATGGTCAAACAAACTTTCGGAAAAAAGCCAGTCCAAACCAGAGCAGTAGCAGTAGCGCAAAACTGGCAATGCCGATCACATTCTCATTTGATGAACGCGGCAACAGCGCAGCAACAACCCGCCGAGGTGCCTTGGTCAACAAATCGAATAATTGGTAGATACGATTATTTGCCCGGTGCCGCCCCGCCAGGATGTGGAGCATGCCCTGCCCGAGAAGGCACAGGCCCAGCATCTCAATGATGGCTCTGGCGGCACTGATCAGGAAAAAGATCACGACGACAGCCTAATCTTCATCCACACCGAATTCGGCATCGATCTTCCTCATCCGCCTGTTGTACCACCAGATGATCAGCAGGAAGATCACCAGAGAACCTTGAGCAGCCATGTAGAAACCAAGCGGAAAACCGAGAAATACCATCTCGTTCACTTCCCGGGAAAACCAGGTCACGCCAAAAGTCAGACAGATCCAGCAGAGGAGCAGCGTAAAGGTCAGTCGTTTGGTCCGGCGCCAGTAGGCATCAGCTTTGGCCATCATGACGATGCCTCATTGCGAAAGCGGATGCCTTTAAGGAAGCTGATCGCTCCAGGCTCCGGCTTGGTCACCAAGCTGACCAGGATGATCGTTGCAAAGCCAGCCAGAACGCCGAAGAAACCGCTGGAGGTGGCCTGAATATGGAGCCACGGTTCCATATGAAGACCACTGATACCCAGCCATGGAATGGTGTCGAATTCGACACGTACAATGTAGTAGATCGAAAGCAACACACCGACAATCATCCCGGCCAGCGCCCCCTGACGCGTCGCCCGCTCCCAGAAAATACCGAGCACCAGTGCCGGGAAGAAAGCAGAACCGGCAATCGAGAAGGCCCAGGCGACCATGGACAAAATCGTACCCGGCTTTTGTGCTGCAACGGTTGCTGCAAGGACGGCAACGACCAGCAACATCGACTTGGAGATCACCAGCCGGAACTGCGTCGAAGCATCCGGACGGATGATTCGATAATAAACATCGTGAGACAGTGCACTGGTGATCGTCAGTAACAAGCCATCGGCAGTGGACAGCGCAGCGGCCAAGCCCCCCGCCGCCACCAGCCCGGAGACAACGTAGGGCATACCGGCGATTTCCGGCGTCGCCAATACGATAACGTCCGGATTCAATGAAAGCTCGGCCAACTGGAGAATGCCATCGCCGTTTATATCCTCGATGCTGACCAGCCCTACCTTGGCCCACGCGGCCACCCAACCGGGTAATTTCGCGATGGGAATTTCAGCCAGGTGGGACAGGACCTCGTATTTGGCAAATACGGCATAGGCCGGCGCCGTAATGTAGAGCAGCAGAATAAACAACAGCGACCAGAACACTGATTCACGTGCTTCGCGGACCGATGGCGTCGTGTAATAACGGGTCAAGATGTGCGGCAAGGCGGCGGTGCCAACGGTCAGGCAGAAGACAAGCGCCAGAAAATTGATCCGCTGAATATTCTGTTCTTCGGCGGTCTCGCCAGGAAAGGCTTCCGCATGATGAATCGGTTGCTTGCTGCGATCTGCCGCCGAAAACATGGCACTTTCCCAACGAGTCTTTGCCTGATCCGGGTCGTGTGGCAAATCCCGCCGATGTCTTTCCAGCGCGACAATCTCCTTCATCTGCGCATCGCTGGCCTTGAGGCGATTGATCTCGGTGGAAAGCTGCTCACGCTCATGGATCAGGGAGTGCGGTAGCTGCATGATCTTCTGGGCGTACAGATCGGCCCTTTCACGAAAAAGCTGGCGCACCTCAATCTCGGCCGGCGTATCGAACAAACGATTTTCGAGTTCGGTGACCTGCTGCAGCACCTGCCCGTAGACCAGTTGCGGGATCGGATTGCCGGTCACGTTGTAAGACAGGATGGCCACCGGTGTCACATAGGCAACGATCAGGATCAGGTATTGCGCGACCTGAGTCCAAGTGACGGCCTTCATGCCACCGAGAAACGAGCAGACGAGAATACCGGCCAGGCCGACGAAAACGCCAATTTCGAACTGCAAACTGACGAAACGGCTGGTGATGACGCCAACGCCGTAAATCTGAGCAACAACATAGACAAAGGAAGCAAGAATGGCTGCCGCCACGGCAACCAGGCGAATGGCGTTACCGCCGTAGCGGGCCCCCAGGAAATCGGGAATGGTGTATTGACCAAAACGCCGCAGATAGGGCGCCAATAACAGCGCGACCAGCACGAAGCCACCGGTCCACCCGATCACATAGGCCAATCCCTGAAAACCGGAGAGATACAGCGTGCCCGCCATGCCAATGAACGAGGCAGCACTCATCCAGTCGGCACCGGTCGCCATGCCATTGAAGAAGGCGGGAATCTTCCGGCCAGCCACGTAGTATTCCGAAACGTCGGACGTCCGGCTAACGATCCCGATCAGGGCATACATCGAAATCGTGAAAAACAGGAAGGAATAGCCGATCCAGCGCGGCGGCATGCCATGCTGTTCAAGGATGGCCAGCGCACCGATGAACGCTAGGAAGCAGCCTGTGTAATACAGGTAGTAGCGCTGCAGCCTGGTCAGCGATTTCAACATCCGACGGTGCTAATGGTTGCGGCGCAGGAAACTGCTGGCCCGCGATTCGTCGACCAGATGCTTCGCCGTATCGATCTGTTTGCCCACGGCACGGACCAGCAACATCTGGAAGATACGGCCGATCAGCAGCGTATTGGCCATCGCATCACGCCGACCACTACCGGAATCCAGACCGAAGACGTCGATCCAGTGATCAAGCGGCATGACTGTATGCCCTTTCTCTTCGAACATCGAGGGCAGCAGCCAGGCCAGATCAACCCATTGCGGCTGGAAATCGACCCCCAAGCGCTCCTTGAAGGCACGCTGCAGAAAGCCACCAACATAGGGCACGTGATAAGTCACCAGCGGCGCCTTGGCTGCAAACAGCAGGAAGGCCGCCAGTTGGCGATCAACGGCAGCGCCCTCGCCATCCAGCGTCGAGAAGTCGATATAGAAGGTATCGTCAGGCTGGATTGCCCCTTGCCAGACGCTGCTGGCTGCGATGCTCAGCAACTGGTCGCTATCGGGTTGCAGACCGCTACTGACGATGTCTACGACGATATAGCGGGTATGAAAATGCAGGTCGTCCAGCGCCGGAGCGGCACTGGCCCGCCAGCCCTCAAGCGAGGCACGGACATCATCCGGCAGATGGGAAGGTGCGCCACCCCGAAACAGGAATTTCTTGAGGCCAAGCATGGTCATTGCACCTGATAGTCGAGTTTGAGGCGCGTCTGGATCTTGCGGGCCTGACGGAAGGATTCTTTCAGGATACGGCGATCCAGTTCATTCAAGGTATCCGGATCGATCAGATTGTCCCCCTGCGTCCCCGGCTCGCCTTCCAGATACTGGTGCTGCAGGCGCAATAGCTGGATGAAATTGAGCCCTTCGAGCACCGCGTTGATTTCTTCGCTGCGAATAGACAGGCGCTGCGACGCCAGCCGCAGACGCTGGATCGAATTGGTGTTGTGCACCCCACTGGCCATCGCATAGATACGCGCGACATCAACGAAGATGCGTGAGCCGTATTTCTTGAGATCGATCTTGCCCGGATGATCAGGTTCGAGATCGGTCAGGAAGTCACGAATCTTGCCCAGCGGCGGTTCGACATCGAGCGCATTTTTCGCCATGGCCCGCAGGAACATCGGATTGGCTGCCGTCTGGGCGAGCAGGTGGCGACGCATGGCTTCGGCCAGCTCCGCCTTGCCGAACAAGGCGCGGAAATCGAAGAAAATGGTTGCATTGAGCAGCGCATCCGGATGCGGCACGCGAATCCAGTTGGCAAACTGATCCTTCCACTGTTCAAGCGTCAAGCACCATTGCGGATTGCTCGCCATGATGTTGCCCTTGCACAGAGGGAAGCCGCAGCGGTCAAGATCCTTGTTCACATCCAGCGCGTAGGCAAGGAAGCGCTGCTTGAGCGCCTCCTCGGAAGCCCCTTCCGGCGGCAAGAAGACGATGCCGTTATCCTGGTCGGTACTGAAGGTTTGCTCGTCGCGACCTTCAGAGCCAAACGCCAGCCAGGCCCATTCGATGCCGTCAAAATTATGCTTTTCGAGGTTGAGCTGGATAACCCGGCGAGTCAGCGCATCGTTCAGCGCCGAGATAAATTGGGTCAATTGTTCCGCACCGACTCCCTGCGCCAGCATGTTGAAGGACAGCTGCCGAACATCGGCTGCCGCATGCTGGAGCACTTCGACGTTGTGGGCACCGTCGATGGCCTGACGAATCTGGCGCAAACCGACGCGCTGCAGCGAGAACAGATCGCGCTCGGAAACGACCCCAGTCAGCTTGCCTTCGGCATCGGTGACCAGCACGTGGCGAATGCCGTGCGTCGCCATCGCGAACATCGCATCGTAGGCCGTGGCGTGCTCTTCGATCATGAAAGGATTTTGCGACATGGCCTGAGCAATCGGCGTCGTCAGTGGCAGGTCGGCCAGAACGACACGGTCAAGCAGGTCGGTACGCGTAAAGACGCCAACCGCCTTGCGATCCTCGCCGGCAATGACCAGCGAACCAACGCCGGCTTGCGACATCGTTTCCAGCGCAGCACGTAACGGCGTATCCGGCGAAACGGTGACCGGCGAGCGCGAACCGATGCCGGCCAACGGGGAATTGAGCGTCTGCTGCTCGCTGGCGCGCTGGGCAAATTGTAGTTGTAGCTGGCGACGCGACTGATCGAGCAAGCTGGCGATGTACTTGGTGCAAAACAGGTTGAACTCCGGGCTGGATGACATCAGCGCCAGGAAATCCTCGGCCGGCAACTGGTAGCAGAAGGTGTCCTCGACTGCCGTATAGACGTTGGTCGATGGCCGGCCGGCCGTCACTGCGCCAATCGGAAAGCTTTCACCGGCACCAAGACTGAGGATGGAATACTCGGTCACGGTCACTTCGCCTGCCTGGCGGGCCTGCACCTTGCCGGACTCGATCAGGTAGAAGAAACGGACATCGCCGGAGTCCGGCCCGATGATCTGGCTGCCGGCCGGGTAAAACGCAATCTGTGCCTTCTCGGCAAAGCGTTGCAGCGCGTCCGGCTGCATCTTGTTGAACGGTGCGTGGTTGCGCAGAAAAGCCAAGGTGTTGCCGGCCATACGGGCACGCCCTTCCTGGCGCAGTGTCATTTCCACTTGGCCCACGGCCATTTCCTGCCCTGATTGCTGTTGCGTATTCACGACAACCTCATCTTTTTCTTCAAAGTGAATAGTTTAACTTGAGACGCTGTTGCAGGCGGCGTGCCTGCTTGAGTGCCTCACGCAGAATGGCCCGATCCATGTCATGCAGCGCAGCGGGTTTCAGGCCCCCACCCTCCGCTTCGCCCTTCACCGAGGCAGCCATCTGCTGTCCCAGTCGCAATCGCAAAATCTGTGAAAAAGCCGCATTGAGCGCAGCTATTTCAGCCGCTGGCAAACCGATAGCAGCGCCGGCATCGTTCAGGCGATCAACGGTATTTATCCCTCTCGCCCCACTGGTCAGCGCAAAGATACGCGCCGCATCGACAAAGATCCGGCTACCGTATTTCTTGAGGTCGATCTCATCATCTTCGTTGACCGCCAGTTCGCCGCGAAAATTGAGCGGCACTTCGGCCTGCAGCGCATTCGCCGCCATCAGGTGCTGAAACGATGGCGTGGCAACCGTCATCGATAGCAGCAAGGTCCGCAGGCGCTCCCCCAGTTCAAGCTGACCGTACAACGGCCGCAAATCGAAGAAAATGCTGGCATTAAGAAGCGCCCCCGGGTCCGGCCGCCGTACCCAGTCGATAAACCGGCCTCGCCACTCATCCAGGGAGAGACACCACGCCGGATTGCCGGCCATGATCTGTCCACTGCATAGCGCGAAACCGCAGGCGGCCAATTGCCGATTGACATCCTGCGCGAAGGGCAGGAACAACTCGCGCAGCGCGGCGGCCTCCTGATCGCTCGTCGCGTTGAAGATCAGGCCGTTATCCTGATCGGTGACAAAAGTCTGCTCATGGCGCCCCTCGGAACCCAGCGCCAGCCAGCACCAGGCCACCGGCGGCAGGCGATGTCGCTGGGCTGTCAACTCGATGATCTTTTCAGTCAGCCGGTCATTGAAATCCGAAATGAGCCGTGTTGCCGCGCAACCATCCAGTCCGCCACTGATCGCGCGCTGTTGGAATACGTGCAAACGCGCCGCCAAGGCCGGAGCCGCTTCGAGATCGAGCAGCGCATCCAGCGCCGCCGTCAGCTCAAGCGGCTCAGTACAAGACAGAAGGATGTCGGAAATCACACCAGTCTCAGTATTTCACCCGTGCGAAATAGGTCTTCTCGGCCGCTTCGAGCGCCTGGCGAACGGTGACGATACCCTGATCTTCCAGAAGCTTGACCAGTTTCAGGAAAACCTCGCCAGTGGCCAGCGCATCTTCGAGGGCGTTGTGGCGCTTGCCGATGGCGATACCGAGCCGCTCCAGAATCACATCCAGTTTGTGCGACTCCTGGTTCGGATGGACAACTGCAGAAAGCAGCAAGGTATCGAGCACCGGCTGGGTGAAACGGATGTTGGTTCGCTCTTCCTTGAGTTGCAGAAAACGCATGTCGAAGGCCGCGTTATGCGCAATCAGCACGGTGTCCTCACAGAACTCATGGAAGGCCGGCAGCACGACATCAATGTTCGGCTGGCCACGCACCATGTCCTCGGTAATGCCGTGGATCGGGATTGACGCCGGTTTCAGCGGAATCTCAGGATCGACAATCTGATTGAAGGTCTCCTGCCGCAATAAGCGGTTATTGACGATACGGGCGGCGCCAATCTGGATGATCTCATCGCCGTTGGAAGGCTCCAGCCCGGTCGTCTCGGTGTCGAACACGGTATAGGTGAGGTCTGACAACTTGCGATCGAGGTCGATCGACTTGTCTTCAAACTTAAAAAGGTCGAAGTCGTAGTACTCCGGACGCCCCTTGCCACGGGTACGTTCCTCCTGATCCTGTTCAAGCTCCGGCGTTGCCACCGGCAGCACGAAACGGAAGTAGGCGCGGTGCGCCGCTTTTTCGCGCTGATACCAAATTTCGCCACCGTGCCGATCGATCACGTCACGCAGGGTCAGCGGCGAAGTTTCGCTACCGACCTGCATGGCCTCCATTTCCCATGTGTAGAAGGTTTCCGACGACATCGCCGGCCCGGCCCAGATCAGATCGAGATAGGCCAGCTTGCCGCTGGAGGTCAGGCGAAAGCGCAACTCACGCGGCTCGTAGTGATCCTGTAGCTTCGAGGCAAGGCAGACCAGCGCAAAGACCAGCGAGAAACTGTCGGCCTTGATCCACAAGGCATCGTCCATTTCCTCCGTCTTGGTCGGCAACTTGAGCTTGTCGTCGATACGGCGCTGGGCGGCGGCGATGATGTCGATACCGAGAATGTCCTCAAGCGGCCAGCGCGTCTTGATGGCATCGGAAAACTGGCTCATGGTCTGGTCAATGACCACGCTGCGTTTGGCCACTTCGTCATCGATCACGCGCAGGAAACGCTCGCGCAACTCGGCTTCCATGTCCGGGTAGTCGAGCAGATTGGCCACGGCCGCACGGATATTGCCGATGGAGGAACGGCTGCCCTGGGTCAGCGTGTGCAGCGCCTGATCCCGACGCTCTTCTTCCTCGATGCTGCGCGTGATGTTTTCCACCGTCAGCACGTAACCCGACATCGATACCTCAGCTGCCTCACCGGGAGAGGTGGCCAGCACGGGCACCATCTGGATGCGCAACAACTGGCCACCACGTGTTGTCGTGATGAAATTCGAGATCGCCGTTTTGCCAGCGATCAAACGCTGGTGGATGACTTCACGGGCATGCTCGATCTGCCCCTTTTCAAGAATAGAGAAAATCGAACGTCCGAGACCGATCAGCGCCCCACCCGCTACCGAGGTCGGGCCTTGTGACAGCGCCTTGAACTGCAGACGAGCACGGTTGTTATAGAGCAGGATGCGGCCATCAAGATTGCAGACAACAACGGCCTGCGCCAACTCTGACATCAGCGCCGCCAGCCGGTTTTTCTCTTCCTCGACCGATGCCTTGGCGATTGCGATCTGGGAATCGACATCATCCATCAGCGCATCGCGCTGCTGGGCCAGATCGTTCGCCGCCTGGGCCAGCTGCTGGACCTCCGGGGGCCCCTCGATCGTCACCCGAAAGTTTCGGTTCGCACCGAGCATTAAACGCAGGGTTTCCGCCATGCGCAGCAAGCCCTCGACGTATTGCTTGAACAGTTTGTGCAAGACCAGCACGCCAATGACAAAACCGAACAGCGTCATCATCGTACCCACCGGCAGCCGTGACACCAGCAGATTGGTGAGCATGCCGCGCTCGGCCTCCTTCATGTCCAGCCAGACAAGTAAAGAAGTAACGACAAACGGACCGGTCATCAGCAGACCGAGAACGATCACGGCGACGATTAAACGATGTTTGGCCTTCATGGCACGCATCCCGACAAATTTAGGCTTGGATTTCGACCTGTTCAGGCCGTGGACCAAAGAATTCAGTGATCAGGCAACCCCGAGCATGGCCTTCACCATGGCGACCAGTTCCTTGGTCGAAAAGGGCTTGGTCACGTAAGCATCGGCCCCGATCGCCAGGCCTTTTGCCACTTCGGTATCGCGTCCCTTGGCCGTCAGCATGACAATTTTCAACCCCGCTCTGGCGGGATCGGCGCGCAAGGCTTCGCAGACTTCAAAGCCGGATTTCTTCGGCATCATCACGTCGAGCAGAACGAGATCAGGATCAAAGTCGGCCACCTTGGCCAAGGCTTCTTCGCCGTCGACCGCGACGGCGACAGCGAATCCCTCTTTTTTCATCAAGAACTCAAGCGAGATGACGATATTCGGTTCGTCATCGACGATAAGGATTTTTTTGGTCATGTGTTTGTCTCCCTTGTTATTCCTCCGATGCCGGTAACGGCACCGTGAAAATGAAATTCGCACCCTCGCCCGGGTGGCTTTCAACCCAAAGCTTACCACCGAAATATTCGATGATCTGACGACTGATCGGCAGCCCCAGACCCGTACCTTTTGGCTTGCCGGTCAAGGTGTTTCCGCCCTGACGGAATTTTTCGAAAATGACTTCGCATTCCTCGGCCGTCAAGCCCGGCCCATTGTCCCTTACCTCGACCCGAACCATATTGCCATCAACCCCTATCTTGACCTGAACGCAGCCAAGTTCCCCCGGCACGAATTTGACGGCATTCGACAACAGGTTGATCAACACCTGTGTCAGGCGATCGCGATCAGCCAGCACAATCGGCCCGCCGTCGGGAATATCGCCCTCCAGCAGAACGCCTTTGTCACGGAACAACTGACCGACCGAATCCATGGTCTCCCGGGCGATCTCGCCGAGATCGACTTCGCCGGTCGTCCATTCGGCACGTCCCGATTCCAGCTTGGCCATGTCAAGAATCTGATTGATCAGACGAGTCAGCCGTTCGGCTTCACCGACGATGATGCCGAGAAACCGCATCCGCTCGACCAGTTCCAGCCGAGGGTCTTCATGCAGCATTTCCGATAGGGCCCGAATCGATGTCAGCGGCGTGCGCAACTCATGGGTCACTGTCGAGATGAAATCGTCCTTCATGCGATCCAGCTCACGCAGTCGTTCATTGGCCTCGCGCAACTCGGTCGTTGCCGCTTCGAGTTCCCGCTGTTTGGCCTCCAACTCACGACTGTGAGCCCGCACCTGAGTGGCCTCGTCGAGAATATCGAGTACCTCCTCCAGGCCAAGGTCTTCCTCCTGGGCCACCGAAGCGACCATCACCCGGGCGCTGGCCGAGCCGATCGCTCCGGCCAGCTCGGCCTCAGCGAATTGCACGAACGGCGCATCGACAGGTAGAGCCCGCCAATCAGCCATCTGCCTGCCCTGGGCATAAAGACCCAATTGTTGATGCGCCCGGTTCGCCCCCAAGAAGCGCTCAAGCAAACCAACCAGCGCATCCAGCGAGGCTTTGCCACGCCACAGCCTGGCCTCGGCCTTGTGCTGGTCAAAGCGAAAGACATCGACGAAACGTTCGGCTTGACTGGCCTCGACGGCATCCGGTGTCGAGTGCAGCGACACCGCAACATAAGCGCCGATATTGGCCAGCATGCTCCACCACAGGCAATGTGAAATCTCATCCAGGCCGGACAGACCGAACAACGCCTGCGCTTTCAACCAGCCAATCCCGAACAGGCCGTGCTCGACAAAACCACTGGCTATCCAGCCGGACTTGGCGAACGACGGCAGCAACAACGTATAAAGCCAGATCACAAAACCGGCCGACAACCCAGCCACCGCACCGGCCCGGGTACCCTGCTTCCAGTACATGCCGCCAAACATGGCCGGCGCAAACTGGGCAACCGCGGTGAAGGAAATCAGACCAATGCCAACCAACGCATACGCCTCGCCAGCCGCCCGGAAATAGATGTAGCCAAGAAGCAGGATCAGGGCAATGGCGATACGCCGAATAGCAATCAACAATCCAGACAGGTCTTGCCTGTTCTCGGCCTGCAGCCAGGTCGAGCGGAGCAGCCACGGCATGACCAGATCGTTGCAAACCATGGTGGACAAGGCAATGGTCTCGACAATGACCATCCCCGTCGCTGCTGACAGACCGCCGATGAAAGCAAGCAGAGCCAGCACCTCGGCACTGCGGGCCAACGGCAAGGTCAGCACGAAAGTATCCGGATTGAAGCCCTGCTCGCCAAAGTGCAACAATCCACCCAGCGCCACCGGCAGCACGAAAATATTGATCAGCAGCAAATACAGCGGAAATAGCCAGACCGCTCGCTTCAGGTGCGACTCATCGACGTTTTCAACGACAATGATCTGGAACTGGCGCGGCAAGAAAATGATCGCCAGACCGGACAGCACAATCAGCGAGGTCCACGTTCCGGCCCGGCTCGAATCCAGTTGCAGCAAACGACCAAGCTCGGGGCTGGCCGCCGCCCGCTGAAAAAGATCACCCAGGCCACCAAACATGCCATAGGTGACAAACAGACCTACCGCCATGAACGCAATCAGCTTGACCACAGATTCGAAAGCCACGGCCGCCACCATGCCTTCGTGCCGCTCCGTCGCATCAAGATGGCGTGTCCCAAACAGAATGGAGAAAAGTGCGAGAACGGCGGCAATCAGAAAGGTGGAATCCAGGCCCCAGAAATGGACGGCGCTACCTGAGTGCTCCAGCAAGACATCGACGCTGGCCGCCACTGCCTTCAGTTGCAAGGCGATGTAAGGCACGACACCGATCACCGCGATGATGGTGACCATGCCAGCCAGCAACTGGCTCTTGCCATAGCGCGACGCGACAAAGTCGGCAATCGAGGTAATGCGCTGCGCCTTGCTGATGCGGATCATCTTGATGATGACGCCGACGCACAACAGCATCAGGGTCGGCCCGAGATAGATGGTCAGGAACGACAGACCGCCAGAGGTTGCCCGGCCAACGCTGCCGTAGAAGGTCCAGGAGGTGCAATAGACCGCCAGCGACAGCGCATAGACGTTGGCAGAAATAATCGACTTGCCGGCATCGGCTCGTGCATCGCCAAAACGCGCCACGCCGAACAGCAAGCCAAGATAGGCCGCCGCCAGCAGTGCGATGAACCATCCGGACAACATTTACTTGCCCCGCCGCTCAGCCACCCAGGCTGCCAATGCAATCAGACCAGCCCAGACGCCAAAGAGATAGAGATAGCTTGCCGGAATCCCCCCCACGCTGCCTCCGGGCAGACTGAGCAAG
>JAGTRV010000056.1 GCA_018262245.1 Pseudomonadota bacterium
ACCAGCGGCTCGTTTTCGGAACCGTCGTAGTTCGGCCCGAAATCGACCGTTTCCTTATCCAGATCTTCCAGCATCTGGTGGCCGATCTTGGCCATGCGGACTTCGGTGTAACGCATTGCCGCCGCGCTATCGCCGTCGACCGAACCGAAGTTACCCTGGCCATCAACCAGCATGTAGCGCAGCGAGAAATCCTGCGCCATGCGGACGATCGTGTCATAGACCGCGGTATCACCGTGCGGGTGATACTTACCGATCACGTCACCGACGATACGCGCCGATTTCTTGTACGCCTTGTTCCAGTCGTTGTTCAGCTCGTGCATCGCAAACAGGACGCGGCGATGCACCGGCTTCAGGCCGTCGCGCGCATCCGGCAGCGCCCGGCCAACAATCACGCTCATCGCGTAATCGAGATAGGAACGCCGCATCTCGTCTTCGAGGCTGATCGGCAGAGTTTCTTTGGCGAATTGGTCCATGTCTCACATTCGCACCGCTTGCGCGATGCCTTATTAGTTGATTCAAGCGTAATTTGCTATTTTAACACGCGACCTTCACCGGATAGACCCCGTTTTTCATGACAACAACACCCGAAGTTATCGACCTTCTGATCGAAGCACGCTGGATTGCTGCAGTCGACCCCGACGTGGTACACAAAAACCACGCCGTCGCCGTCAACCAAGGTCGCATTCTGGCCATCCTGCCCGCCGGCGAAGCCCGTGCCCAGTATGTGCCGAAGAAAACCACGGTACTTCAGGACCACATCCTGATTCCCGGCCTGATCAACCTGCACACCCACGCCGCGATGAGCCTGATGCGTGGCCTGGCCGACGACCTGCCATTAATGGAGTGGCTACAGAAACATATCTGGCCGACAGAAGCCGCCCATCTCTCCTCACAGTTCGTCCACGACGGCACCCGTCTCGCCTGCGCTGAAATGCTCAAGGGCGGGATTACCTGTTTCAACGACATGTACTTTTTCCCGGAAGCTGCTGCGACGGCCGCCTCCGAATTCGGCATGCGTGCGATGCTTGGCATCACTACACTGGAGTTCCCAACCCCCTACGCCAGTGATGCCACCGATTACATCAACAAGGGACTGGCCGTCCGCGAAGCCTGGCACAACAATCCACTGATTGACTTCTGCCTGGCCCCCCACGCCCCTTACACCGTTTCTGACAGCACTTTTGAACGGATTCTGACGCTCTCCGAGCAACTAAATCTGCCGGTGCACTGCCACATTCACGAAACACAGCAGGAAATTGACGAAAATCTTAAGCAGCACAAACTGCGACCGCTGGCCCGCCTGCACAAACTCGGACTACTCGGCCCCAATTTTATCGGGGTCCACGCCGTCCACCTGAACGACGACGACCTTCAGCTACTCGCCGATACCGGCTGCAATATCGCCCACTGTCCCACCTCTAACCTCAAACTGGCCAGCGGCTTTGCTCCAGTAGCGAAAATGAGACAATTTGGCATCAATGTCGGACTAGGTACCGACGGCGCAGCAAGTAACAACCGCCTCGACCTGTTTGGCGAAATGCGCCTGGCTTCCCTATTAGCCAAAGGACTAACCGGTGACGCCAGCGCCCTACCAGCCAGAGAAATCCTGCGCATGGCCACACTCTATGCCGCCCAGGCATTGGGACTCGGCAATGAAGTCGGCTCGATCACCCCGGGAAAATCAGCAGACCTTTGTGCCGTCAGCCTGGCGGCATTGGAAACACGCCCCTGTTTCGACCCAGTGTCACACCTGATCAATGTCTCAGGCCGAGAATCAGTTACTCACGTCTGGGTCGCCGGAAAGTGTTGCGTAGACGACAAATCTTTACTTCAGCACGACCAAAATGATTTGGAATCTGCGATAGCACTATGGCAGAATAGTTTGGAATTCCGCCAGCGGACCTGATCTATGGTCGTGGAGCGGGTTAAAGATTTCCAAATTTTCTTCAATGAGGGAAAACAATGATCAAAAATATCGTCAAGAAATCTCTGGTTCTGGCCCTGCTGGCTGGCATCGGCTTCTCCGCTGTTGCGCAAGAGCGCGTTTACCTGATCGACCAGCGTGACGTCGTCGCCAAGAGCGGCTTCGGTCTGTGCTGGCGTGATGGCTACTGGACCCCGGCTGCTGCCGCTGCCGACAAGGCCGGTTGCGAGTGCGACAAGGACCTGTTGCCGGCTTCCGCTTGCGGCGCTGCCCCCGCAGCCGCCCCGGCCGGTGCCGCTGCTGCTGGCGTGAAGCCGTCCGGTGAAAAGATCACCGTCGCTGCTGACGCCCTGTTCGACTTCAACAAGGCTGTCCTGCGTCCGGCTGGTAAAGCCAAGCTCGACGAGCTGGTCTCCAAGGCCAAGGCCATCAAGCTTGAAGTGATCCTGGCCGTTGGCCACACCGACCGTATCGGTTCCGATTCCTACAACCAGAAGCTGTCCGAGAAGCGCGCTGCCGCTGTCAAGGAATACCTGGTTGCCAAGGGTATCGAAGCCAACCGTGTTTACACCGAAGGCAAGGGTGAGAAGCAGCCGGTGACCGGCGACAAGTGCAAGGGCAATGCCAAGACCAAGGCCCTGATCGACTGCCTGCAGCCGGATCGTCGCGTCGACATCGAAGTCATCGGCACCAAGTAATCGGCCGTCGCTTCACCGAAAAGCCCTGCCTCGGCAGGGCTTTTTTACGTTTGGAAAAATCATGTCGCTCCTCCGCCCTTTGTCCCGTCTGCTGATTGCAGTCCTTGTCTCGGCGTCGACCGCTGTGGTCGCCGCCGATGCCGCACGGCCACGTATTGGCCTTGTTCTTGGTGGTGGCGGGGCGCGCGGTGCGGCGCATATCGGCGTTCTGGAAGTGCTGGAGAAATTACACGTCCCGGTCGATTGCGTCGCCGGCACCAGCATGGGGGCACTGGTGGCCGGTACCTGGGCCGCCGGCATGTCACCTGCGACGATGCGCCAGAACCTGGCGGCGGCGGACTGGGGCGACATGTTCATCGATGATCCGGAATACGCCGAACTGAGTCATCGCAACAAGCAGATGGCCCGGCGTTTCCTGCCCGGCTCGGAAAGCGGCGTCATGGCCGACGGAGTCAAGTACCAGCCCGGCGTCGTCACCGGTCAGAAGATCAAGCTGTTCTTCAACCAATTGCTGCGGGCCAATCAGGGCGAGCGCAATATCGAGGACTTGCCGCTACCGCTATCGGTCATTGCGACCGATATTGGCACCGGCGAGCGCGTTGTCTTTCGCGACGGTCCCCTGACGCAGGCCATGCGTGCCAGCATGTCGGTGCCCGGTCTGCTCGCCCCGGTCGATCATCAGGGCCGCAAGCTGGTCGATGGCGGCCTGGTCGATAATCTGCCGATCGCCGAAGTGCGCGAGCGTTGCCAGGCCGATGTGGTCATTGCCGTCAATGTCGGTTCGCCCCTGCTCAAGGCCGAAGCAATCGGCTCGCTGCTCACCGTCTCGGCGCAGATGATCGCCATCCTGACCGAGCAGAACGTCAGTCGTTCGCTGACCCTGCTGCGTCAGGGCGACATTTACATCAAGCCCGAACTGGGTGCGATTACGGCGGGAGATTTCAGCAAGCATGCCGAGGCGGCTGACCTTGGCCGGCAGGCCGCCGAAGCGATGCGCCCCCAACTGGCTCAGCTGTCGCTCGACGAGGCAGCTTACCTGGCCTGGTGGCAGGGAATCGAGGTCCGGCGCAGGACTTCGCCGCGGATCGACGAAATCCAGATCACCGGGCTGAACAAGGTCAATCCCGCCGCGATCGAGCGCCATCTGCACGTCGAGCCTGGCGAAACCATTCGTCCCTCGGCGATCAACCACGACCTGCTGCGCATGTATGGCGATGGCTGGTACGAAAGCGTCGATTACACGGTGCTGACCCAGCGCGACAAGAACATCCTGCGGGTGATGCCGCTGGAGAAGCGCTGGGGGCCGGATTACATGCGCTTCGGCATCAACCTGCAGGCCGACAACAGCCAGGGTACTTCCTTCGGGCTGCGCGCTGCCTATCACTCGACCTGGCTCAATCGCCTGGGGGGGGAACTGCTGGTGACCGGCGATGTGGGGTCGACCAACCGCCTTGGCGCCAATTTCTACCAGCCACTGGATGCGCGGCAGCGCTTCTTTGCCGAAGCGACGACCGGCGTCGAGCAGAGCCGGCTCAATATTTATCAGGATGACCGGCGAATTGCCCAATACAAGGTCACCGAAAGCGGCTTTGGCACCTATCTGGGCGTCAACGTCGGCGTGCTTGGTCCGCTGCGCCTGGGCTGGCTGCAGCGCCACCGCTATTACGACCCGGATATCGGCGTGCCGTCCTTGCCCAAGGCTGACCAGGCCTTTGGCGGCTGGAAGATCGGCCTCGACTTCGACCAGTTCGACCGCATGCACTTCCCGACCCGGGGCTGGGCAGCGCAACTGTCCTATTTCGACTCGCCGGAAGCCGGTTATTCGCGGGCCGATGCCAACCTGCAGGGCGCCTTTTCCCTGGGCGGCACCGTCTTCAATGCCCGTTTTCGCTATACCGGTTCGCCGCGTGGCGCGCTGCCGGTCTATGATGCGGCCCAACTGGGCGGGTTCCTGAACATGACGGCGTTTGCCCCGAATCAGCTGATCGGCGACGATGTCCGTTATGCCGGCCTGCGCACCGAGCAGATCATCGGCAGCCTGCCGCTGGGTCTGCGCGGCGACATGCGTCTCGGCCTGGCGCTTGAGGCGGTGCAGCTTGGCAAGCGTTATACCGAGACCAATCGCAGCGGCATTCTCGATTCGGCCGCCATCTATCTGGGCGGCCAAACGCCGCTCGGGATGGCCTATGTTGGCTTCGGTTACTCGACCAGCCGGGTTTCCAACCTTTTCCTGTTTGTCGGTACGCCCTGAGCCAAAAACCGGTGGCATACTGACCAATTCACCGTTCTGGAGAGAAAACATGAAATCACGTTTCCTGTTGCTGATGGCTTCCTGTCTGTTATGGGCAGGCGTTGCGCTGGCCCAGATCAACATCAATACCGCCTCGGAGGAGGAGCTTGATTCTCTCAAAGGAATTGGCAAAGCAAGGGCGGAAGCAATCATTAAATATCGCTCGGCGAATGGCCCCTTCAAGTCAGTGAATGACCTGAAAAACATTCCTAACTTCCCGGATAACTTGGTAACCAAGCTACGTGGACAGATCACGGTTGGTGGTGTTTCCCATTCCGTCTCCACAGTCGAAAAACCGAAACCCGCGGCACTACCGCCGGCTCGCCCGATGGTCAAATCGAATCCTGAAGCCGCTCGCCCCGCCGCACCGGCCCTGCCCGGCAAGGCGGCCCCCGTCGCGGCTGAAAAACCAGCCGCCCCGGCAGGACCGGCAAAACCGGCCATGCCAGGCAAACCGGCGGTCGACAGCAAGCCGCAAGCAGTTCCGGCAGTCGCCGCCGAAAAGTTGACCACCCCGGCGGCACCGGCCCGACCGGCCATGCCCGGCAAGGCGGCAAACGAGGCCAAGGCTGCTGCTCCCGCTTCCGCAATGAAGCCGGCCAGCCCGCCTGCGGTTCCGGCCAAACCGGCATCACCCGCCACCAAGCCAGCTGCACCGGCGGCTCCGGCCAAACCCGCCGCGCCAGCTGGTCCGGCAGCCTCTTATTAAGCGCAAGGCGCGTTCTTTGAGGTTTTCTTGAGCGATAGCCTGACGCTCTGCGCTACCACGCGTCTGGCGCAAACCCTGCGCGGGGAGTTGCCGGCTGAGCAGGCCGTCTGGCGCACCCGGCAGGCGCTGACGCTCGGTCAGTGGCTGGCGACCCTGGCCGATGAAGCACTGTTGAGCGGTATCGCCGATTTGCCGGTGGCGCTCGATGCCTTTTCCGAGCGCCTGCTCTGGGAAAAGGTCATCGCTGCTGCGTTGACCGAGGCGGCGCCGCTGTTCGACATCCAGGGCATGGCGGCTTCCGCCGCTGAGGCGCAGGCCTTGTGCCGCGTCTGGAAACTGAAACCCGGGGGCGGCGAGCTCTCCGACGAGGCAAAGCTGTTCATCGGTTGGCAGGCCGATTTTGACAAGCGCTGCCGGGCCGCTGGCTGGATCGATGGCGCAGGGCTGCAGCGGCAATTGATCGAGCTGATCGCGGCTGGCCATTTCGCGCTGCCGTCAGTGATTATCCTCGCCGGTTTCGACCGCTATACGCCGCTCGAACAGGATCTGATGGCAGCGCTGGCGGCGCGGGGTGTAATCGTCGAAAGCTCGCCGGACTTTCCTGTTGAAGAGAGCGCGCAGGAGCGCTTGGCCTGTGCCGATGTCGAAGCTGAATGCCATGCCGTCGTGGCCTGGGCCAGGGCGCAACTGGCGGCCCATCCCGATTGCCGGCTTGGCATCGTCGCGCCCGATCTGGCCGGGGTGCGCGACCGGCTGGAATTCCTGCTCGACGATGTGCTGCATCCGGCGCTGATTCGCCCCGATGCGGCCGAAGTGCCGCGCTGTTTCAATTTTTCGCTCGGCCGGGCGCTGGCCGACCTGCCGCTGATCCGCGTCGGGCTCGATCTGCTGGCGCTGGGCAGCGGACGGGCCAAGGTCGAGCAGGGGCGCCTGTCCGGATTGCTGCTGGCCGGCGGCTGGTCGGCTGCCGAAGCTGAGGCGGATGGCCGGGCCCGGCTCGATGCGGCGTTACGTCGCGATTTGCCCTATTTCACCACCTTGCCTGCGCTGATCAGGTTGGCCGGACGGCTGGCCGAAAACGAACCGCCGCTTTGCCCGCAAACGATCGCGGCGCTCGAAGCCTTTGTCGAGACGGCCGGCGCAGCGACCCGCAAGTTGTTGCCCGGGCAATGGTCCGGCGTCTTCCGCAACTGCCTGAAGGCGGCCGGCTGGCCGGGCGATCGCCCCTTGTCCAGCCATGAATTCCAGGCACGGCAGGCCTTTGGCGAGGTGCTCGACGGTTTTGGCCGGCTCGATGCGCTGCTTGGCCCGCTGGCCTTTGCCGAAGCGGTGCGCCGCCTGTCGCAGCTTTGCCGCCAGCGTCTGTTCCAGCCGGAAACACGCGGCCGGCCGGCGATTCAGGTGCTGGGCGTGCTCGAAAGTGCCGGCCTGGGCTTCGATGCGCTGTGGGTGATGGGCATGAACGACGATCAGTGGCCACCACCGCCGCGTCCGAATCCGCTGCTGCCGGCCGAGATGCTGCGCGCGGTCGGGGCGGCGCATGCCAGCGCCGAGGTTGAGCTCGATTTTGCCCGGCGCGTCCATACCCGCTTGTCGCACTCGGCGCCGGCGGTGACCTTTTCCTATGCGCGCGCCGAGGGCAATCGCGTGCTGCGCCCCAGTCCGTTGATTGCCGGTATTCCATTGGCTGGCGAAAAAAACGCCGAGCTCGAAACCTTGGCCCGGCAAATGGCTGGCGTAGCTGTTTCGTCGGTCGACCAGATCGATGATGCCTTGGCGCCACCTGTGGCCGAGGGCGAGAAGGTTTCCGGTGGCAGCTGGGTGTTGCGAGCTCAGGCCATTTGCCCGGCCTGGGCCTACTACCAGTACCGGCTGGGTGGTGAGGCGATGGAAGAGCCCGTCGAAGGACTGGACCCGGCGGCGCGCGGCACACTGGTTCATGAAGCGCTGGAAGCCTTCTGGACGGCGATCCGCTCCTCTGCGGCCCTGGAAGCGCTGGGCGAATTGGCTCGCCAACAGGCGATTGCCGACGCTGTCGACAAGGCGCTGCAGAATTTCGAGCTGGATCGACGCGTCACGCTGCCGGCTCGTTTTCGCGAACTGGAGGCGGTGCGTCTGGCCAAGCTGCTCGATCTCTGGCTGCAGGTCGAAGCCAGGCGTGGCTTGCCTTTCGAGGTCGTGGCCTGCGAACAGCCGGCCGAAGTCGACATCGAGGGTATCAAGGTCAGGATGGTGGTCGACCGCATTGATCAACTGGCTGACGGCCGGCAGGTCATCATCGACTACAAAACCGGCGCCAGCATCGACACCAGGAACTGGGCCGAGCAGCGGATCACCGAGCCGCAGTTGCCGATCTACGCGGCGCTGGTCAATGACGATGTGGCGGCTGTCGTGTTCGCCAAGGTGTTGCTCGACAAGCCGGGCTTTGCCGGCGTGGCCGACGAAAAAGAAATTTTGCCCGGCGTTCAGGGCATCGGCGACGACAAGCAGAAAATCTTCGATCCGGCCGAATTTCCGGACTGGATCGCCGTGATCACGCACTGGCGGGAACGCCTGCATGCGGTGGCGAAAGAAGTGAAGGCCGGGCAGGCCGGCGTGGTGTTCGCCAACGAAAAAGACCTGCAGTATTGCGAGGTGCTGCCCTTGCTCCGCTTGCCGGAACGGCGCCGCTTGCTGGCCGGGTTCGTTGCCCATTCGGGCAGCGAGGCGGCCAACCGCTTGCTTGGTCAAACCTTCCCGGTTTCCGCCAGCGAGATTGGGCGTTAATTTATGGTGCTTGCCATCGATCGCCTTGAAGAAGACAGGATTGCCCGGCAGCGGGCGCTGGATGTTGCCTCGTTCATCGTCGAGGCACCCGCCGGCGCCGGCAAGACGGAATTGCTGACGCAGCGTTACCTGCGCCTGCTGGCCGTGGTCGAGCATCCAGAAGAAGTGTTGGCGCTGACCTTTACCAACAAGGCAGCCACCGAGATGCGCGACCGCATCCTCGGCAGCCTGGAACTGGCGGCCGGCGACAAACTGCCGGAACAGCCGCACAAGCAGCTGACCTTCGGGCTGGCCAGGCAGGTGCTGGCGCATGACGCCGAGCGCGGCTGGAGTTTGCTCGGCCATCCCGGCCGGTTGCGCATCACGACGCTGGATGCCCTCTGTGCAAGTCTGGCCCGCCAGATGCCCTACCTGAGCCGCTTCGGCAGCCAGCCGGGCGTCAGCGACGATGCCGAGGCGCATTACGCGACGGCAGCGCGGCGGACGCTGGAAATGGTCGAGTCCGGGAGCGAGGATGCCGAGGTGATCGCCGAGGCGCTGGCTTTCATGGATAACAACGCCGGCCGTTTGGAAAAGCTGCTGATGGCCATGCTTGGCCGTCGCGACCAGTGGCTGCACCACGCCTCGCGCATCGAAAGCGGGGCGATGAAGCGCGAAGTCGAAGCCGGCTTTGCAGCGCTAATCGAGCGCGATCTGGCCGCGGTCGGCGGCTTGCTCGACGGGCGGATGCAATCGCTGCTGATGCCCTTGGCCCGCTTTGCGGCGGCCAATGCGCCGGGCCTACTCGATGCCATTGCTGACTGGAACTCACCGCTGACTGCGGCGATCAACGATCTGCCAACTTGGCAAGCGCTGGCTGGCCTGCTGCTGACTGGCACCGGCACACTGCGCAAGACGGTCGACAAGCGCATCGGTTTTCCGGCCGACAAGGAATTGGCCGACCAGAAGAAAGCGATGCTCGAATTGCTCGGCGATCTGCGCAGCGTGGATGGGCTGGAAGCGGTGCTGGCCATGCTGGTCAAATTGCCGCAGCCGGAACTGAGCGAGGCCGAGTGGGCCACCGTCGAATGCTTCTCGCGCCTGCTCCGGCTGGCGGCCGGTCAATTGTGGCTGGCCTTCCAGGAAGCCGGCGAGGTCGATTTCATCGAGATTGCGGCCCGGGCCGGGCTGGCGCTGGGCGATGACGATGCGCCGACCGATCTGGCGCAGGCGCTCGATTACCGGATTCGCCATCTGCTGGTCGATGAATTCCAGGACACCAGCCCGAGCCAGGTCGGCCTGATTGAAAAACTGACGCGTGGCTGGATGCCGGATGATGGCCGGACGCTGTTCGTGGTTGGCGACCCGATGCAGTCGATCTACCGTTTCCGCAAGGCCGACGTCGGGCTGTTCCTGCGCGTTCGCGAGCGTGGCATCGGCGATATCCGGCTTGGCCATCTGCGCCTGTTCCGTAACAACCGCTCCTATCCGGGCATCGTCGATTGGGTCAATGCCGCCTTCCCGAGCATCTTCCCGGCCGAGGACAGCCCGGAGGCCGGCGCGGTGCGCTATGCCGAATCGGCCGCGACCCGTTCGCCGCGTGACGATAGCGGCGTTGTCGTGTATCCGGTCATCGAGCATGAAGGGGATGACGCCGCCGGTGAGGAGGCTCGCCGAGTACTCGCCATCATCCGGGAAGCCCGCCGCGCCGCGCCAGCCGAACGCATCGCCGTGCTGGTGCGTGCCCGCAGCCACCTCGATGCGCTGGTCAGCGAAATCCGGCGCAGCGCGCCCGAACTGCGTTTCCAGGCGGTCGATATCGAAGGGCTGGATGGCCGCCAGCATGTGCAGGATTTGCTGACGCTGTTCCGTGCCCTGCATCACCGCGCCGACCGCGTCCATTGGCTGGCCCTGCTGCGCGCTCCGTGGTGCGGCCTGAAACTGGCCGATCTGCATGCGCTGGCCGCCGACGACAAGAAATCGACGATCTGGCAACTGATGCAGGATGAGGCTCGCCTCGCCCGGCTATCCGATGACGGCCAGCAACGCTTGAGACATGTTCTTGGCGTGCTGCACCAGGCCTTCGCCGGCCGCGACCGCCAGCACCCGCGGCGCTGGCTGGAAGGTGTCTGGCTGATGCTGGGCGGGCCACGTTGCCTGGAGGCGCCGGAAGCCCTGAACGATGTCGAAGCCTTCTTCACGCTGGTCGACAAGCTGGTCGCCAGCCGTACGCTGAGCGCCGAAACCCTGGCTGCCCATGCCGCCGAACTCTATGCGCCGTCCGACCCGCTGGGCGATGCCGTGCAGATGATGACGGTGCACAAATCCAAAGGCCTCGAATTCGATACGGTAATCCTGCCCGGCCTGCACCGCGAAACCGGTGGCAACGACAGCAGCCTGCTGCTCTGGGATGAGGTCGCCGGGGCCGATGGCGATGAACACCTGCTGGTCGCGCCGATCAAGCAGAAAGGCGCCGGCAATGGTGAGCCAACCGCCTACGACTACCTTAAAAAGCTCGAAGCCGAGCGGGCCGCGCACGAAGATGAGCGACTGCTCTACGTCGCGGCCACCCGCGCCATCCGCCGCTTGCATCTGCTCGGCATCGCCGTGGCCGATGCAAAGAAGGAGGAGGGGCTGAAGCCGCCGGCCAATGGCACGCTGCTCAAGCTGTTGTGGCCGGGTGTGGCGCAGCGCGAATTTTTGGCGGCGCTGACTGAGGGCGAGTCTGGCGAACCCGCTCGCGCCAGCATCGACCCGGCGACTTTCGTGCCACCGCTGGTTCGCCTCCGGGAGGTGCATGTGCCGCCGGCCTTGCGGTCGCCGGCCGAAGGCGTCCGTCCGGCAGATAACCCAGTCGATCTCGATACGCCGGAAAGTACCCTGTCGCTGGAGGCCTCGGTCGGTACCCTGGTGCACCGCTGCCTGGAGCTGATCGCAAAAAATGGCTTGCCAGCCTGGTCAGACAAACGGATTTCCGGTTTGCAACCGGTATACCAACGCTGGTTGCAGGCGCAAGGGCACAGCGAGGCCGACGCCGAAAGTGGTGCTGGCGAAGTGGTCGCCGCCCTGGTCAGTACATTGGCGTCCGATACCGGGCGCTGGTTGCTCACCGATCACCCGCAATCTGCCGCCGAGCAGGCCTGGAGCAGCACGGATGGCTCGCTCACGGTCAATCACGTGATCGACCGTGTTTTCGTGGCCGATGCCTGCCGCTGGATCATTGATTACAAGACGGTACGCTTGCCTGACGCGGAATTGCCGCAGAGAGCCGAAAGCTACCGGCCGCAGCTCGAACGCTATGCCAGCCTGTTTGCTGGCGATCCGCTGCCCTTGCGCCTGGCCATCTATTTTCCGCTGCAGGGGCGACTGATCGAGTTGCCAGCGGCCATGCCTTCGGCCCACGCTGCCCAGTTCAGCCTGTTTGAATAAACTCGCCCTAGGGTATGGACCAGTAACACCGTCATATTCAAATGGACTATACTTGCAAGTCGGCATTTTTATGCGGTCAGCATGCTCCGAAGTTTGGCCATCTCTCTATTGTTTTTTGCCTTGCCAGCAGCCGGCCTGCTGGGAGGCGCGGTGCGTGCTGCAGAGCCGGTGCTGCGTGTCGTGGTGCTGGAGAATTCCCCGCCGATGTCCTATCGGGATGAAACCGGGCAGCTGACAGGCTTCAGTGTCGAGATTGCCCGTGCCCTGTGTCAGGAAATTCGTGCCAATTGCGCCTTTGACGTGGCCGATCAAAGCACTTTGCTCGACACGGTGGCCAAGGGTAAGGCCGATATTGCTGCTGCGGCGGTTTTTGAAACCGCCGAGCGTCGTGGTCGCCTGCTTTTTGCCAAACCCTATTACCGCTCGTTATCCCTTTGGCTGGCCCGGCCGGATGTCGTACCGGGGCGTAGCGGTATCCGGGTGGCTGTGGTTCATGGCTCGGCGCAGGAGGATTACGCCCGCCGGCAGGGCTGGGAAATGCATCAGGTTCGTAACAATGCCGATCTGGCCGGCGTGCTGCTTGGCGGTGAGGCCAAGGCCGCTCTGGTCCCAATGATCAGCGCCTTGCAGCTGCAGAAGAGCGACCCATTCCGGCGGCTCGGGCTGGCCCCCACCGTTCTGCGTGCGCCGGAATTGAGTGGCGATGCATCGTTCGGGATCTCGTCGCGTCGCCCGGGGCTGAGAGAAGAAATCAACGCGGCGCTTGATCGCATCAAGCGTAATGGGACGTATGATCGGATCAATTCCCGCTTTTTGCCTTTCCGGGTGAGTTGATGCCTTCTCTTCAAGGTTTTTGGTCGCGCTACATTGCGCCTCCTTTTATTTTGGTTTGCCGTCCGTGATCAAGGCGCCCAGGGGGATGCACGCCGGGCGCGCCTTCGGTTTTCTGGCTGCCCTGTTCGTGCTGGCTTTCGGCTTGGCGGTGGTTCTGCTGGCCATGGACCAGCAGCGGGTGATCGATGCAAACGCGCATCTTGAAGAACAAACCGTGCCGGAAATCATTCGCTATCAGCGGCTGGCCAGAAACCTTGAACAGCTACGCCAGGAAGGCGAGCGTATTTTTGCAGTCAGTTCGCATGCCTCCCGCCAGCAGTCGATGTTTGTCGTGACCATGATCGCCAGCCACCCCAGCGTTCTGGAGCACCCCGGGGCGGCCAAGCTGGCACGCGAAACTGAACAGTTTCTTGGCGAGGTGGTGCGTCAATCGGTACGCGACGAACAGCGGCCGGCGATCCATTACCAAGAGTGGCAGCGCCTGGCGTCACGTCTTGGCGTACAGGTTGACGATGTGTCGATCGAGGGAATCAATCTTGCCACCAGCGACCTGAACGTGGCGGCAGACGCCATGCGGCTGGCACGTTACAAGTTGATCATCGCCCTGCTGCTGGTCGGGCTGTTCCTGCTGGCTTTCATCGTCCTCGTCCGTCGTCACCTGATCCAGCCCCTGCAGCGGATCGATCATGCCCTGTCCAATCTGAGTGCGGCCAGTCCCTTGCCGGATTTCGACACGTCGAGAATGCTCGAGATACAGGCCGTCGAAGAGGCGATTCGCGAGCACCATGACTTGCTGATCCAGAACGAACAGGCACGACAGGTCCTGGAAAAACTGGCCAACAAGGATGGCCTGACCGGCCTGATGAACCGCCGCTTCTTCATGCAGTCGGCCGAGGCTGAACTGCAGCGGGCGCAGCGCTATCGGCGGCCGGTCACGGTTGCCATGGCCGACCTCGATTTTTTCAAGAAACTGAACGACACCTATGGTCATGCCGCCGGTGACGCGGTGTTGTGTGCTTTCGCCGATCTGGTGCGGGACTCCTCGCGGCAGTCCGATCTGGTTTGTCGTTACGGTGGTGAAGAGTTCGCTTTCCTGTTCCCGGAAATTTCGCCGACCGAGGCAGAGGTGCTGGCCGAGCGCTTGCGCGCCAGTTGCGCCAACGCCGAAATCGGCCTGCCCGATGGCCGGACGGTCAAGGTGACGGTCAGCATGGGGCTGGCCGATGCCAGTGAATGCCCGATCGAAATCGCCCTCAAGCATGCCGACGACGCCCTGTACGAGGCCAAGCGCCTCGGACGGAACCGGGTGGTGCTCGGCGCCTGAGCCGGTCGTCACAAATCCGGCACAAGAAATTCCCGGATTGGCTGCCGCTTGCCAGTTAAAATTCCGGGCTGAATTTTTCGGGTATTTTTATGCGTCGACTGCTGGATGCGCTTCTTCGCTTCGGACAACGCCTGGCCGGCGGGCAGGTGATCGCCTCCATTGAGACGGTGACGCTGCTGGTCAGCCTGTTCTTTGCCCTGTTCTGTAATCAGCTTTTCCTGAGTGGCATGCTGGCCGGCTACGACATGGCGCAGCCGGGAAGCTGGCTGCTGGCAGGCTCGCTGCTGGTCGGTCTGGCTGCCGTGCATTTCATCATGCTCAGCCCCTTCATGACGCGGTGGACAACCAAACCGCTGCTGGCCCTGCTGCTCGTCGCGACGGCCTTCGCCGTTCACTTCATGACGCGCTACAAGGTCTATCTCGATACCAACATGCTGCGCAATGTGTTGGCGACCGATGTCCGGGAAGCGCGCGACCTGATGACCTGGTCGCTGATTCCACAACTGCTGCTCTACGCGGCACTCCCCTTGTGGCTGCTCAGCCGTTTCCGCCTCAAGCCGCGCACCGTCGGCCGGGCGCTGCTGGTTCGTCTCGGTTCAATCGTGCTGGCCCTGCTCGTGCTGGGCGGTGCCATTTTCCTGAATTTTCAGGATATCGCCTCACTGATGCGCAACAACCGGGAGTTCCGCTTCCTGGTGACGCCGGCCAATTACCTCTATTCGCTGGTTCAGGTGAGTCGTAGCCAGGCGCTGGCCGTCGAGGCGGTGCGCGAACCGGTCGGCGCCGATGCGCAGCCCGGTCCCGGCTGGAAAAATCGCGACAAGCCGGTGGTTATGGTCATGGTCCTTGGCGAAACAGTACGTGCCGCCAATTGGGGCTTGTCCGGGTATGCGCGCCAGACCACGCCGGAGTTGGCCGCCGAGGCCGGCATTATCAACTTCGCCGACGTGACCAGTTGCGGCACCGATACCGAAACCTCGCTGCCCTGCATCTTTTCGCCCTGGGGGCGGCGCAAATATGACGAGGCGCGCATCCGGAACAGCGAGTCGGTGCTCGATGTCGTTGCCCGGGCCGGCTTCCGTGTCGTCTGGGTGGATAACCAGTCGGGCTGCAAGGGGGTCTGCAAGGGCGTCGAATCGATTCGTCCCGATCTGGCCAAGTCACCGGACCACTGTTTTGGCGGTGAGTGTCAGGATGGGGCGCTGGTCGATTCGCTGAGACAACTGGTCGACGAAACGCCGGGCAACCTGATGATCGTCCTGCACCAGATGGGTAATCACGGCCCCGCCTATTTCAAGCGCTATCCGGATGAGTTCAAGGCTTTCAAACCGGCCTGCGAGGATCCCGACCTGCCGCATTGCTCGGAGGAAAGCATTGTCAACGCCTACGACAATGCGATTCGCTATACCGATCACGTGCTCGCCTCGCTGGTCCGCACGCTGCGCGATCATCAAAGCCACGACTCGGCGCTGCTCTATGTGTCCGATCATGGCGAATCGCTGGGTGAGAAAGGCCTGTTCCTGCACGGTGTGCCCTACAAGATTGCCCCGGAAGTGCAGACCAAGGTGCCCATGGTGATGTGGTTTTCGCCGGGCTTCGCGCCAAGCTTTGCGCTGGATACGGCCTGCCTTGGCAAGGTCGCCGCCTCGCCACAGTCGCATGACAATCTGTTCCACACCTTCCTTGGTCTGCTCGACGTGAAGACCAGCGTTTACGCACCGGAAATGGACTTCTCGGCCAAGTGCCGCAGGGGCTGAGCCTGGCCTTAGCCCAGTAGAACGAAGGCCCAGATCGCCGCGGCGTTGATCAGGCTGAGCAGCACGGCGGCACTGCCCATGTCCTTGGCGCGCTTGGCCAGTTCGTGCTTCTCCGGCGAAGCCTTGTCGACGACGGCCTCCAGCCCCGAATTCAGGATTTCGACGATCAGGATCAGGATGATGCTGCCGACCATCAGCGCCCGGTCGATGCCAGTCTTGCCAAGGTATACGGCCAGCGGAATGGCGATCACGGCAAGCAGGACTTCCTCGCGGAAGGCGGCTTCGTTTTTCCAGGCGGCCGCCAGTCCGTCACGCGAGTAGCCGAGGGCATTCCATAAACGGGTCAGGCCCTTCTTGCCCTTGAAGGCGGCGGCGTCAGTCATTTCTTTTTCTCAAGCAAAGGTTTCAGGAAGCGCCCGGTATGGCTGGCCTTGCATTTGGCCACCTCTTCAGGCGTGCCGCTGACCAGGATGCGGCCGCCGCCATCGCCGCCCTCCGGCCCGAGATCGACGATCCAGTCGGCCGTCTTGATCACGTCGAGGTTGTGTTCGATGACGACGATGGTGTTGCCGTTGTTGGCCAGCCGCTGCAGTACGCTGAGCAGCATTTCGATGTCCTGGAAATGCAGGCCGGTGGTCGGCTCGTCGAGGATATACAACGTGCGGCCGGTATCGCGCTTGGACAGTTCAAGGGCCAGCTTGACGCGCTGGGCTTCGCCGCCGGACAGCGTGGTCGCGCTCTGGCCCAGGGTGATGTAGCTGAGGCCGACATCGACCAGTGTTTGCAGCTTGCGGGCGATGTTGGGGACGGGGTCGAAGAACTCTCGCGCCTGCTCGACCGTCATGCCGAGAATGTCGTAAATGTTCTTGCCCTTGTACTGGACTTCCAGCGTTTCGCGGTTGTAGCGCTTGCCGTGGCAGACGTCGCAGGGGACGTAGATATCGGGCAGGAAGTGCATCTCCACCTTGATCATGCCGTCGCCCTGGCAGGCCTCGCAGCGTCCGCCCTTGACGTTGAAGCTGAAGCGTCCCGGCCCGTAGCCGCGGACGCGGGATTCGGGT
>JAGTRV010000370.1 GCA_018262245.1 Pseudomonadota bacterium
ATTCAGCGGCATGATGTTGTAAAGGCCGTCATTGGTATCGAGGTTCTCGCCGTGGGTGTAATTGAGCAGTCCGGTGAACCCGAAATCCCCGATACCGGTTTTGGCCAGCGGCATGCGCCCTGAAAGATCGAGGCCATAGAGCGCCGCCTCCTGGTTGGCGTATTGCAGCACGACGAACTGGTTGGTCGTCGTCCGGTTGACCGGCGTGCAGGAAGCGCCGACCGGGCAGCGGATGGCATCGATGTAGTCGTTGACCCGCGTGTAGAAAGGCGTCGCCTTGATCTCCCAACTGCGATCGGTGGCATGCCAGTCGAAGGTGGCGGCGGCGGTGTATGCCGTTTCCGGCTTGAGATCGATGTCGCCGATGTAACCGTTGCCGTCGCCGACCATGTTGTTCATCACTGCCGCCATCGACCAGGTGGACCAGGTGTAGCGCTGATACAGATTGGGCGACCGCACCTTGCGGGCGACGCCGAACTCGATGTCGCCGTTGGCGCTCGGCGTGTAACGGGCCAGCGCGCTCAAATCCCAGTTGTTGTCGGTGCGTTCACGATCCGCCGCGTTGAAGGCGGCGGCATCGACAAACTGATTACCCATGGCATTGGGCGCCGTGCTGTAGCCCCGCACGTCGCCGGCATCCGTCTTGACCCTTTCATAGCGCGCGCCGAGCACGCTCTTCCAGTCCTGGCTGAGCCGCGACTCCCATTCGCCGAACAATCCCGCGCGGTCACGCTGGCCGTCGTTGATGTTTTCGAAGGTTCCCGGCCACATACCGCCACCGGATGGCGGCCACCAGTCGTCAAGTTTATAGCTCTGGTAAATGCCGCCGACGCGCAACAGATCCTTCTCACCGAGATCGATATCGGCCTTGGCCGTGACCCCGGTGTTCGTGCTCTTGGAATACATCGGCATGCCGGCGGCGCAGTTCGGGCCGATCGGCGAGCAGGGGCTGCCGTTGGGCGCCATCGGGCCACCTGATGCCGACCCGTACCAGTAGCGCTTGTCGGGGCCGAAATCCATGAAATGGTCGACCTTCTCGTAATAGGCACGCGCCTCGAACAAGCCCCAGCCGTACTGGCCGATGTAACGCAGGTTGAATGTCTTCTGATCGTTGTCCAGCATGTCCATCCGCTGGTTCGGATAGAGCTGTTCAGGGACGTTCTGGAAGCCAAGACTGCCCTCGACAAGATGGTCTCCCCCCTTGAGCGCAAAGCCCAGCTTCTGGTTGATGGTCTTGTAGGCAGTAGACCCGACCTCGTCGAGCGGCAGCGTGTGGCCGAGCCGCCCGGTGGCCGTCGTTGTCTTGAAGTCGCCGGCTGCCTTGTAATTGTCGGACTGCGCGTAGGCGCCGGTGTAGTTGAAGCTAAGGATTTCGTTCGCGATCGTTGCCGCGACATTGCCGCCGAATGCATCGCCATTGCTGCGGTAGAAAGCGCCGATCTCGCCCCTGGCCAGCAGTTCCTGGCCGGGCGCGGCAAATTCGGGGGTGCGCGACTGGGCAATGATCGTCCCGCCGATGCTGTCGCCGCCCAGACTGACCGGCGAAATGCCCGAATAGACCTTCAAGCTGCCGACATTGGTCGGATCGAGGTAGGACAGCGGCGGGTTCATGTGGTTGGGGCAGGAGGCGATCAGGTCCATGCCATCGACCGTGATCCGCAGCCGGTCATCGGCCAGGCCGTGAATCGACGGCAGACTGGACACGCCGCCCGCACCGTAAAGACTGACCCCCGGCACATCGCGCAGCAGACTCGCGGTATCGCTGGTAGCGGCACGCAGCGGCGCCAGCTGGCTGCTGCCGACGGTACTCGCATCGGGGAGCGGCTGCGGTCGGGTTGCACTGACGACGATGTCGTTCAGAACCGGCGCGGTCTCGGCGATGGCCGTCTGCCAGATGGCGGTTGATGAAAAGGCGACCGCCATTGCGGCGGCCAGCGGATGAATGCGATACCCCATGAAACTCTCCCGACACGGTTTGATTTATTGGTGGGCGCGAATTCTTGTCGAATTAACCGGGTACGGGAATGTGGCAAATTGCCACACGACAATTTGTCTAGCTCCGAGGGGTAACTGCCTGTCCCGGGATTTTGTGCAGCCTCATTTGCCCTGCCCTTGGCTGCGACAATTTGTCGCAAGTGCGCCGGGCATTTTCTTGTCTAAAATCAAACCGCTGCGTGACCCGCCTTGAGTAAGCTGGGCACGGACAAACGGAGGGGGCGCCATGAACAACAATTTGCAGGTTCGGCAGGAAGAAAGTGACGAATTCCCGGCGCTGCTGATCGGCACCGGTCTCGCCTTGGCATCGCTGATTCTCGTGCCGGCACTGGCGCAGCGCGTCGGACTCGGCGCCAGCGTGACGATCGCCCTGCGCGGCTTGTTGGCGCAGCGGGTCGGACTCGGCGCCAGCGTGACGATCGCGCTACGCGGCTTGCTGATGCGCGCCGCCAATCGCGCCTGACCGGCAGATCGGCGTTTCCCTGATTTGCCTCAAGCCGGCGGATGCCGCCGCCGTGCCAGAATCGCGGTCGTTCAATGACAAACGTTCGCGCACATAAACAATGCATCGCCTGACGATCAAGCTGATTTCGCTTCTCCTTTCCTGCGTCCTGCTGGCCGCCTGCTCGCCAGCCCCGCAGGGGGGCAGGCCGGCGGGCGCCGATTTCCTGCTGCAAGGGCCGGCCGGCCAGGTCGATAGCCATGACTTCCGCGGCAAGCTGACGCTCGTCTTCTTCGGCTACGTCAATTGCCCCGATGTCTGCCCGACCTCACTGGCAGCGATGAACGAGGTGCTGAACGGCATGACGCCCGAGGAGCGGGCGAAAATCCAGCCGGTGCTGATTTCCGTCGATCCGGCGCGCGACACCCCGGAAAGCCTCAAGAACTACGCGGCCTATTTCCATCCCAGCCTGATCGGCGTGACCGGCACCCCGGAGCAGATCGCGACCATCGCCAAGGCCTTCGG
>JAGTRV010000182.1 GCA_018262245.1 Pseudomonadota bacterium
TCCATCGTCGGCGAAATGGAACTCGACGAGGCGCTGTCCTCGCGCGACAAGATCAAGGCCCGGCTGCGCGAAAGCATTGCCGACGAGGCGGTGGACTGGGGACTGACCGTCAAGTCGGTCGAAATCCAGGACATTAAGCCCTCGCAATCGATGCAGAAAGCCATGGAAATGCAGGCGGCGGCCGAGCGCGAGCGCAAAGCTGTCGTCACCCGCTCGGAGGGGGCCAAGCAGTCGGCCATTCTCGAAGCCGAAGCCCGCCTCGAATCGGCCAAGCGCGACGCCAACGCCCAGGTCATGCTGGCCGAGGCTTCAGCCGAGGCGATCCGGCGCATCACGGCCGCCATCGGCGACCAGACCGGCCCGATGTCCTACATGCTCGGCGAAAAATACATCGCGGCACTGGAACGCATGGGCGAAAAAGACAACGCCAAGCTTGTCGTCCTGCCGGCTGACCTTCAGGAGGCAGTACGCGGCCTGTTTGGACGAAAAGGCTGATCCGGAAGCCGGACATGAAAGGCCAAACCCGTCGCCCTGCGCGATCACCGGGTCACCCGGGCCTACATCCGCTTTCAATACCTATACAAAACTTTGCATACAAATCTGAGGCAAGTGCTAACCTTCTGTCGCTCTTGTCATTTTCGGAACTTTCTGAAGATAAGACTGCCCCACAGTTAAACCATAACCACATCTGAAGATTGGCCCCATCGCGGCATGATTGCACCGGCAAAAGCTGGCGCCGATTCAGCCAGAAAAGAAAGCTATGCAGGAAAAAACAACTTGCCGTAGCCCTCAGGATAAGCCGGCGCCCCAGGCAATCAATCACGCCTACCTGGTGCACGGCGCAGTACACGAAATTTCAGGTCAAAGCGCGACACTTGACGATGCTCTGCTCGGCAAGCTGTTTCGCCGCCGCCTGAAACGACTGGAGCGAGTCCTCGCTGCGCATGGCGGTTCGATCATTCGGCAGATGCCACAAAGCCTGCTGGCATCGTTCGAGACCGCTGAAGCTGCCTTGTTCGGGTCTTGCGAAATGCAGCGCCGCTGCGCTGTGATCCCCCAAATTGCCGACACCCAGATCGCGCTCAAGATTGGCATTCACCTCGCCACGCCCGGAAGAGTTTCAACAAGTCCCGTCGATCCGGCCGAGGCGACCGCCTGCAAACTTTCTTCCCTGCTTGATGAAGCGAGCATCGTAATTTCGGAAAGCGTGGTGCAAGCACTGCCTGCCAGCCTGCGGGACAAAACGGTAGCGGTTGCCAATGAAGGCTCGGAAATAGCGGCTTATTCCATCGACTGGAATGCACTTCCGATGTTGCGCGCAACTCCACAAAAAAAAGAAACCATCCGTGAATCCAGTCCGACTCCCGATACTCAACGAGCTGGAATAATCATTCGCCAGGGTGAGCGCACCCTCCGTTTCTCGACCGATCATCCGATGCTGACAATCGGCCGGGATCCCGCCAGCGATATTGCAATCAATTGCCCGAAAGCCTCTCGGCAGCATTGCCGCATCATCTATCGCCAGGGCAACTATGTGCTGGTAGACCTGAGCACGAACGGCACCTACGTTACCGCGAACAACGCACCGGAAACGCTGATCCGGAAAGAAATGGTCACGCTCAACGGCAATGGCCGGATCAGCTTTGGCCAATCATGGCAACAGGGCAGCGACCACGCATTCGAGTTTGAAGTCAGCCTGATCGAGCCCTGATCCGGACCGGGAAGGTGAACTACTTCCCGCCATCCCCGTATTGCTTGCGCAACCGGTTCAAGCCCTGCTGAAATGCCGCAGCATCACCATAATCGAAGAAATTCGGATAGCGGTCATGCGATGCCTTGATTCGTCGGGCGTGCTTGATCGGGCACCAGTACTGTTCGGTGCGCGCCGCCACTTCCCGCGTATATGCCGCCACCCCGTTGCCGTATGAGCAGTAGAAGCAGTTGAATTTCTCGATGATGTTCAGGTAAGGCAGATCCTGGCGATCGAAAACCAGATAATCGGAACGCCGCACCTTGGGGATTCGGTAGATCGGAAAGCAGATCGCCTGATAAATACTGACAAACAGGTCCATCAGCAGAAAAGGCAACCAGCCCAGGTAGATGACGGGAGCAGTCAGCACAACCAGGAAACGGGAGCGCAACAGGAAACGGAACAGGCCGGTCTTGTAGCGGCGCTGCTGGCGAAGAAGCTCATCGGCCAGTTCCTGTTTCTTCTGCGCCCACTCCTCGCGCGTCTTTCGGTATTCCTCCTCAAGCTCATCCTGCAGACCATGGATTCGCTCCAGCAACTCGTCGATATTCTTGTTCATGATTTCTGACCTTTTGCCTGATTGGCCTGCTATCCCCGCAATTGATCGAGTGTGCCTGATCAAAGCGCCAGCGTCACGCCCGACAGCGGCCAATCGGGGCTTTTCCTGGAGACACCTGAGACTGGATAATAAGGGACATCCACTGGACTTAGCCGCCAACCGGCATCAACCCAAACTCTCCTCCGGAAAATCAATGCAAAACGCCCCAGAAACGAAAGCACGTGGCCCATTGGCCGGTATCAAGGTCATCGAATTCGCTGGTATCGGCCCAGGGCCTTTCTGCGGCATGCTGCTCGCCGACATGGGCGCCGAAGTCACCTTGCTCGAACGAGCCGGCGGCACCTTCGCCTCGCAACTGTTTGGCGGCGGGCGCAAGGCCGTGGCCAATCGCGGCAAAAAATCGCTGTGCATCGACCTCAAGCACCCGGAAGCCAAAAACCTGGTTTTCAAGCTGATTGCCGAGGCCGATGTGTTGATCGAGGGTTTCCGGCCCGGTGTCATGGAACGCCTTGGCTATGGCCCTGAGGTTTGTCTCAGCCTCAATCCGCGGCTGATCTATGGCCGCATGACCGGTTGGGGCCAAACCGGCCCGCTGGCTCCGCGTGCCGGTCACGATGCCAACTACGCCGCGATTGCCGGCGTGCTCGATACCGGCCGCCGCCATGGCGGCGCCCCCTGGGCCCCACCCACCCTGGTCGGCGACATGGGCGGTGGCGGCCTGATGCTCGCCTGGGGCATCGCCTGCGCGCTGCTTGAGGCTCAACGCAGCGGCAAAGGCCAGGTCATCGATGCTGCGATGTGCGAAGGCGCTGCCGTTCTCGCCCACGGACTGTTCAACCTAGAAGCGCTGGGCGAATGGGAAGGCCATTGCGCCATCGATTCGAGCGCACCCTTCTACGACGTCTATGAATGCGCTGATGGCCTTTGGATCAGCGTTTGCCCACTTGAACCCCAGTTTTACGCGACCTTTGTCGAGCGCCTCGGACTGAGCGGTGATCCCGACTTTACCGGCCAGCAATATGACAAGACACGCTGGCCACTCATGCAGCAGCGGCTGGTCGAAATTTTCAAACGGGAACCACGCAAGCACTGGGAAGCGCTGTTCGATGACACGGACGATTGCGTGTGGCCGGTGCTGAGCATGAAGGAAGCCCCGGCTCACCCGCACAATCTGGCCAGAGAGGCTTTTGTCGACGTCGCGGGGGTCAGGCAACCCGCCCCGGCCCCTCGCCTTTCGCGCACACCGGGAGCAATTCAGGCCCCACCGCCGCTATTGGGGGAACATAGCTGTGAAGTTTTGACTTCGTTAGGGCTGTCCGACGTCGAAGTCGAACGGCTGGCGGCCAATGGGGTGGTCAGCGAGAAACGATAAACTCGGGTGCGAACAGGCTCACTGCTCGCAAACCCCGAGCAGATCGGCCTCCAGTTCGATTTCCATACCTTTTTCCAGCTTCCGGTCGAGGAACATGCCGCGATACAGCCGGCCGGCATTTTCAGCCTTCTTGGCATGCGGTGTTTCCCAATCGCTGACCCGGACGCGAACGACACCAATCTGCTCGTCACGCTCCGCCACATCCTGCGCCACGCAGGGGTAGGCATTGGCGTGGCGGTTGAATTCATCGCGGCTGTATTGCTCGATATTCTTGCCGGGCACCACTGGACACTTGGCCAGGTGGCGCGACTGAACTGCCGCCGCAATCACTTCACCTTTGAGGTAAAAAATGGGATCGGTGACGATAAAACCGGCTCCGCCCTCTTCGTAACGCACGCACTGCCCCGCCCTCAGCATCTCCGGCTGTTTGAACAGCAGCCGCGCGGATGGACGCAGGACAGGCTCGGCGGCCTGAGCCGAGAGCGCCAGCCAGGCCAGCGCAAGCACGAAAATTCGCATGGAAGATATCCGGATCAGTAGACCCGGCTATCTTCGATCACCTTCCCGTCGTTGGGCAAGCCCCCCGGTGCCGAAAAAGCAACTTCACCGCGCAACTTGGTCACTTCACGCAAGCTGCTGACCACGGCCTTGTCCAGAACCTCATTACCGGCTTCGATCTCGCAGTGCAGGACCATGCGATCCTGACCGCCAGGGTTATCGACCACCAGCCGCATGCGATGAATTTCCGGGTGACGTTCAGCGATCTCGGCCACCTGCTCCGGATGGACAAACATGCCCTTGACCTTGGTCGTCTGGTCGGCCCGACCGAGCCAGCCCCGGAGGCGGATATTGCTGCGCCCGCAAGGCGAGCGCCCCGGCAGGATAGCCGACAGGTCGCCGGTGGCGAACCGGATCAGGGGGTAATCCGGGCTGAAGGTGGTCACCACCACCTCGCCGACCTCACCGGGCTCGACCGGATCACCGGTGCCGGGACGGACGATCTCGACCAGCAACTCCTCCTCGACGACCAGCCCTTCCTCGGCCTCGGTTTCATAGGCAATGGCACCGATATCGGCTGTGGCATAGCACTGACGAACCTTGATGCCACGTTCGTTGAGCCAGTTGCGGGTGATACCCGGCAAGGCTTCGCCGGAAACCAGTGCCTTCTTCAGCGAAGATATGTCGGCACCGAGTTCCTCGGCCTTCTCGACGATGATGCGCAAAAAGGACGGTGTGCCAACATAGCCATCCGGCTTCAGGTCGACCATGGCCTGCACCTGCTGCTCGGTCTGGCCGACACCACCAGGGAAGACGGCACAGCCCAGCTTGCGTGCCCCGCCTTCCATCAGGAAAGCCCCCGGCGTGAAGTGATAGGAAAAACAGTTGTGCACCAGATCACCATGACGAAAACCAGCGGCATACAGCACCCGCGCCATGCGCCAATGATCCATGTCCATGCCCTGCAGCTCATAGATCGGCCCGGGCGAAGCAAATACCCGCTTGGCCTTGTGACGCGCCAAGGCGTTGAGTCCGCCAAACGGCGGATGCTTTTTCTGCAATTCGATCAGATCGCGCTTGCGGGTCAGCGGCAGCTTGGCCAGCGCCTCGCGCGTGATGCAGTCGAACGGATTGATGCCGGCCAGCGTCTGGAAATAATAGGACGTCGTTTCCTTGGCATGCGCCACCTGACGAGCCAGCTTGTCCATCAGATCGGCTTCGCGCTCATCCGGATCGCGGGTTTCGAGCGGATCGTAATAGCTCATTTCAAATTTCTCCGTTTTTTCCGGTTGACCGTGGCATTCGGCTTTTTAGCGAAACACCGAGACAGCCCGAGGGTTGCAAAGCAGCCCCGCAGGGCAAGGCGGAGGCCGGCGCCGTTGGCTCCTGCCAACAAGCCGGCCGACAACGCCGCCATGCGCGGCGCACTGCAACCCGTTAAGACAGCCAGCGTTTGCGGCGTCGATAGTGCTTTACGTCCTTGAAGGATTTTCGGCCAGCTGAACTCAGCCCCAGATAGAACTCCTTAACGTCCTCATTGGTCCGCAGATCTTCCGCATCCCCTTCCATCACCACCCGGCCGTTTTCCAGGATGTACCCGAAGTCGGCATAACGCAGCGCCACCATGGTGTTCTGCTCAGCCAGCAGGAAACTGACGTTCTCTCGGGTGTTCAGGTCCTTCACGATCTCGAAGATTTCCTCGACGATCTGCGGTGCCAGGCCCATCGACGGTTCGTCGAGCAGGATCATTTCCGGCTTGGCCATCAACGCCCGACCGATCGCGCACATCTGCTGCTCACCACCGGAGGTGTAGCCGGCTTGCGAAGTACGCCGCGTCTTCAGGCGCGGGAAGTAGTGATAGACCTTTTCCAGGCTGTCCTTCAACTCACCGCGCGAGATCGAGCGGGTATAGGCGCCGGTCAGCAGGTTTTCCTCGATGGTCAGGTGGCCGAAGCAATGCCGCCCCTCCATGACCTGGATGACGCCGCGCTTGACCAGTTCGTTCGGGGTCAGCTGATCGATGCGCTGCCCCTTGTATTCGACCGAACCCTTGGTCACGTCGCCACGTTCAGCGTGCAGCAAATTGGAGATCGCCTTCAGGGTCGTCGATTTGCCGGCCCCGTTGGCACCGAGCAAGGCGACGATCTTGCCTTTCGGCACGTTCAGCGACACCCCCTTGAGCACCAGAATCACGTGGTCATAGATAACCTCGATATTGTTGATGCTCAGGTAGTTGTCGGGCTCGGCAGCGGCAGTTTGTGTATTCATCATCGTTTCCGATTCATGGGACGGAGAGAAAGAGCGAGGGCTCATGCCCCCACTCCCTCCTCCTGCCGTCTCATTTTTCCTTGGAGCAATCGCGCGGCGTGATGCCCTTTTCCTTGGCGTACTGCTTGGCAGAGGCCTGGAA
>JAGTRV010000057.1 GCA_018262245.1 Pseudomonadota bacterium
TGGACCTGCTGCAAACTGCCATAGCGGTCGTAGAGCAAGGCCAACAAAAGCACAATAACAAACGGCCCGGCGAGCAGGCCGACCGGCGCAACGATGGCGCCCGGCAAGCCACAGTAGCGCTTGCCGACGACGACGGCCAGATTGATGACATTTGGCCCAGGCAGGAACTGACAAAGGCCGAGTTGGGCATTGAACTCCTCAGCCGTCATCCACCTGCGCTCTTCGACCAGCATGCGCCGAGCGAAGGGAAGGACGCCACCGAAGCCGGAAAGTCCGACCGATGAGAAGCCCCAAAAAAGCGCCCGGAGGTCCGGGCGATTTCGGGATTCGGGAGTTTCCACGTTCATCCGCGCCCCGAAGGAAGTCCCCTTGGGGGAGAAACTTCGCTCAATTTTCGAGCCGGAACTCTGCCGACTTGGCGTGCGCCGGCAGTCCTTCGCCATGGGCCAGCGTCGAGGCGATCTTGCCCAAGGTCTGCGCACCAGCCTTGGACACCTTGATCAGACTGGTCCGCTTCTGGAAGTCATAGACACCCAGCGGAGACGAGAAGCGCGCACTGCCGGAAGTCGGGAGTACGTGGTTCGGGCCGGCACAGTAGTCGCCAAGCGATTCGGAGGTGTAGTGCCCGATGAAGATGGCACCGGCGTGGTGAATTTTGGCAATCCATGGATCAGGATCAGCCAGCGACAGCTCAAGGTGTTCCGGTGCCACGCGGTTGGCGATGGCGCAAGCTTCTTCGAGATCGCGGACGAGGATCAGCGCCCCACGGTTGGTCAGCGAGGTTTCGATCACTTCTCGACGCGGCATGGTCGGCAGCAGTTTTTCAATGCTGGCCTGCACGCGGTCGATATAGGCTGCATCGGTGCAGATCAGGATCGATTGCGCCAGTTCATCATGCTCGGCCTGCGAGAAGAGGTCCATCGCCACCCAGTCAGGATCGCTGCTGCCATCGGCAACGACAAGTATTTCCGACGGGCCGGCAATCATGTCGATGCCGACGATGCCAAATACCCGACGCTTGGCACAGGCCACATACGCATTGCCCGGACCAACAATCTTGTCGACCTGCGGCACAGCCTCGGTGCCGTAGGCCAACGCACCAACCGCCTGCGCGCCACCAATGGTGAACACGCGGTCGACGCCGGCCAGACAGGCGGCCGCCAGCACCAGTTGGTTGTGCTCGCCACCCGGCGTTGGGACGACCATGATCAGTTCCTTGACGCCCGCCACCTTGGCCGGAATCGCATTCATCAGCACGGAAGAAGGGTAAGCCGCCTTGCCGCCCGGCACATAGAGGCCGACGCGGTCGAGCGGAGTGATCATCTGACCGAGCATCGTTCCGTCGGCTTCAGTATAGGACCAGCCTTCCATCCGCTGCTTTTCGTGATAAACGCGAACGCGATGAGCGGCCGCCTCCAGCGCCTGACGCTGATCAGCGGGCAAGCCATCCAGCGCCTTCTGCATTTCGGCCTTCGACAACTCGAGGTCGGCCATGCTGCTGGCAGTCAAACGGTCGAACTTGTTGCTGTATTCGACCACTGCGGCATCACCGCGCGCCTTCACATCGGCCAAAATGCCGATGACGGTGCGTTCGATGCCTTCATCCTGCGCTGCCTCGAAAGCGAGCAGCGCATCCATTTGCGCCTTGAAATCGGCGTCGACCGTCGCAAGACGTTTGATGGCGACCATTTACTTCTCCACCGCCTGTGCGAAGGCGTCAATAATCGGTTGCAGGGTTTCGCGCTTGACCTTGAGCGAGGCCTGATTGACCACCAACCGCGAGGAAATCCCCATGATGTCCTCGACAGCGACCAGCTTGTTGGCCTTCAGCGTACCGCCGGTGGACACCAGGTCGACAATCGCATCGGCCAGGCCGGCCAGCGGTGCCAGCTCCATCGAGCCATACAGCTTGATCAGATCGATATGGACGCCCTTGGAAGCAAAATGTTCCCGCGCCGTCTTGGTGTACTTGCTGGCGACCTTGAGGCGATTGCCCTGGCGCACGGCATTTTCGTAATCGAAACCCTCCGGCACAGCGACCATCATCCGGCACTTGGCAATGTTCAGGTCGAGCGGCGCGTAGAGGCCTTCGCCGCCATGCTCGATCAGCACGTCCTTGCCGGCCACACCGAGGTCGGCAGCACCATACTGGACATAGGTCGGCACATCGGTGGCGCGAACAATGACAACCCGCACATTCGGCAGGTTGGTCTCGATGATCAACTTGCGCGAGGTTTCCGGGTTTTCCTTGGGAACGATACCCGCCGCGGCCAGCAGCGGCAGGGTTTCGTCAAAAATGCGGCCCTTGGAGAGGGCAATGGTGATGGTCGTCACGGGCAGGCTTGCTAAAAAGGCGAAAGCGCCATTTTAGCAGACCCCCTTACAGATACCCGAGGTGACGCGGCAACCAAAGCGCCAATTCCGGCACAAATGTCACCAGGAACATCGTCCCCGCCATCGCCGCCACCATCCACAATACCCAGGGCACGGTCGATTCCATCGAGACCCCGGCCATGCGGCAAGTCACCATCAGATTGACGCCGAGCGGCGGATGGAACTGGCCAAGCGCCATATTCATCGTGATGATCACGCCGAACCAGACCAGATCCCAGTTGAAATGCATGGCAATCGGCACCAGTAGCGGCAGGAAAATGAAGTAGATCGATATGGCATCGAGGAACATCCCAGCGATCAGCAGCAGTAGCTGGATGCTGAGCAGCATCGGAATTTCCGAGAGACCAGTGCCAAGCAAGGCCGCAGCCAGATGATCAAAAGTGCCCAGCGTATTGCTGCCCCAGGCGAAGACGCTGGCCAGCGCCACGACAGTCAGAATCACCGAGGAAATCTCGGCCGACTCGACCAGCACGACGTAGACATCCTTCCAGGTGAGTGTCCGGTAAATCACCATGCCGACAATCAGGCCATAGAACACCGCCACCACAGCAGCTTCAGTCGGCGTAAAGAAGCCGCTGCGCATACCGCCCAAGATGATGACTGGCGCTAGCAATCCCCAGCCAGCTGCCTTCAGGCTTTGCCAGAATGGCGGCCGTGGCTCGGCCGGCTCGGCTTCGAAATTGTTTTTTACCGACAGCCACCAGGCAACCAGAATCAAGGTCAGCCCTGACAAAATACCGGGAATCATGCCGGCCGCGAACAGCGCCGGCACGGATGCCTGTGGCACCAGCAGGCTGTAGATCACGAAGGCTATGGACGGCGGAATCAGGATATCGGTCGAACCGGCTGCTGCAATGACACCAGCCGTGAAAGAGCGCGGATAACCAGCCTTCAGCATCGACGGCAACATCACGGCACCAACGGCCGCCGAGTCGGCTGGCCCGGAACCGGAAATCCCGCCCAGGATCATCGCCACCAGAATAGCGACTATGGCCAAGCTGCCACGCCGCTGCCCGACCAGCGCCGAGGCAAAACGCACGATGGTGGCAGCAACACCGGCCTTTTCGAAGATCAGACCGGCGATCACGAAAACCGGAATAGCCATCAACGGATATTTGGCAATACCGGTATAAACGTTGGTCGGCAAGGACATCATGCCAAGATCAGCGACCGCAACCACTGCAATGCCAGCCAGCCCCATGGCAACCGCAAGCGGCACGCCGGAGAGCATCAGCGCAATAAAAATACCAAAGAGCAGCCAATCCATCACTTTGCCCCTCGCCAAAGCACGGCCAGCAGGCGCATGACAATCACGATGGAAAGCACTGGCAACCACACGGTGTACCACCACTGCGGCACCCCCAGCGATGGCGACGTGACCTCGAAATTGTAGTCATCCCAAGCCATCGAAACACCATACCAGGCGAGCAAGCCAAACATCACCAACGAACAGAGCGCAGCAAACCGGCGAGCAGCGCCCAGCAACTTCGGCCAGCGATCGACAAAAAAAGTAATCGCAATGTGGTGATTGGTAGCAAAGGCATGCGAAGCGCCAATCAAGGTCATTACCACCAGCAAAGCCACCGAAATCTCCTCGGTGAACGCGAAGGAAATGTCGGTGAAATAGCGCACCAGCACGTTGGCCATGGTCAGCAGGCACAGAAGCCCCATTGACGCAGCCATCAGTACCCGTTCGACCGTGGCGAGCGTCAGCTTGCCGCCTTCAGTGGCGGCATTATTGTTATCAGACATCGGCTGTTCAACGCTTGGCGATGGCTGTTTCGGCCTTCTTGACCAGTTCGGAGCCAATGCTCTTTGACCACTTTTCGTAGACTGGACGGGTCGCCTGAACGAAAGCGGCGCGCTGCTCGGCCGTCGGATTGGTCACGGTCACGCCGGCAGCTTCGATCTGCTTGAGGACGGCATTGTCATTGCCGGCAATGCCCTTGCGCGCCTTTTCAACGTTCTCACGCCCGGCCTGCAATGCGGCCTGCTTCACTGCCTCGCGATCGGCCGGCGTCCAGCTAGCCCACACCTGCTTGTTGACCACGAAGATCAGCGGGTCTGCCACGTAATGCCACAAGGTCAGGTATTTCTGACCAACAGTTGGCAGCTTGGCCGCCACGAACACGGACAGCGGATTTTCCTGGCCATCGACCGCACCGGAAGCCAGCGCCGGCTGGGCATCAGCCCAGCTCATCTGGGTCGGGTTCGCACCAAGTGCCGAGAAGGTTTCGTTATAGAGAGGGGAGCCGACGACGCGGAACTTCATACCCTTCATGTCAGCCGGCAATGCGATCGGCCGCTTGGAGTTGGACATTTCGCGGAAGCCGTTCTCACCCCAGGCCAGCGGTACGACTTCGCGCTTCTCCAGGACAGCAAACAAATCCTTGCCGACCTCGCCTTGGGTCAAAACATCAATCGCCTTGTAATCCGGCATCAGGAAGGGCAGCGAGAAAAGGTTCAGTTCCTTGACCTGCGGCGACCAGTTGATGGTCGAACCGATGGACATGTCGATCACGCCCTGGCGAATCGCCGTGAATTCGCGCGTCTGGTCACCACCGACCAGCGAGTTGCCCGAGTAGAGCTTGATGACGATGCGGCCTTGCGTTTTTTCCTTGACCAGTTCAATCCAGCGCTCACCGGCCTGCCCCCAGGGAAATGCCGTACCGAGCGTCGTCGACAGACGATATTCAGCTCGATAAGTCTGCGCCTGAAGTACGCTGGCACTCAACAGGGTGGTAGCCACAGCGGCGGCGATGAAGGTTCTGCGCAGCATTGTTCTCTCCTTGGTCTTGTCGGGCAAAGCGAAGATTATGGGCGTAGCCCCCGCCCGGCGCAACCGCCGAAATGGCGGGCGTAAACGCAAAAAAAGCCCGGCTAGCCGGGCTTTTCGATACAGGCGTATCCGCGACTTATTCAGCCGGGCGGATGTTAGCAGCCTGCTTGCCCTTCGGGCCATTCACGACGTCGAAGGTCACCTTCTGGTTCTCGGCCAGGGTCTTGAAACCGTTGCCTTGAATTGCGGAGAAGTGAGCGAAGAGGTCTTCACCACCTTCGGACGGGGAGATAAAACCAAAACCCTTGGAGTCATTGAACCACTTAACGGTACCATTTGCCATTTGAAAGCATCCTTAAAAATAAACGGGCTTGCGCCACAAAAATACGAGAACCAAGACCGAGGAGCTGACAAACCGTGGTACGGCGCAGGAACAAAACACTGCCTGGAAATCCCGAATCTCGGAGTATGGGGCAGCATTTCAAATACGCCAAGCATTTTTTTCACTTTTCTGCAGCCAACGACCGAAAAGAGACAAATTTCCCCTGGCGCAACAGGGTCAGTGCACTCGCCTGACCGCCGCACCCAACTTGGCCAGTTTTTCCTCAATTCGTTCGTAACCGCGATCCAGATGGTAAATACGGTCGATCACGGTTTCGCCCTGGGCGACCAGACCGGCAATAACCAAAGAGGCGGATGCACGCAGGTCGGTGGCCATCACGGTTGCACCTTCAAGCCTATCGACACCACGCACAATGGCGTTATTGCCTTCGATCTGGATGTTGGCGCCTAAACGCATCAGCTCATTGACGTGCATGAAACGGTTCTCGAAGATGGTTTCGCGAATCGTTGCCACACCTTCGGCAATGCAGTTGATGGCCATGAACTGGGCCTGCATGTCGGTCGGAAAGGCCGGATACGGTGCCGTGCGCAGGCTGACCGCCTTCAGGCGTTTGGGAGCGACAAGGCGAATCGCATCGCGTTCGACGGTGATTTCGCAACCGGCATCCATCAGTTTATCCACGACGGTATCAAGGTAGGCCGCCGAAGTCTTCAGCAGGCGGATATCCCCACCGGTTGCCGCCGCGGCACACAGATAGGTACCGGTCTCGATGCGATCCGGCATGATGGCGTGCGTTGCGCCATGCAGCTTATCGACCCCCTGAATGCGAATGACGTCAGTACCGGCGCCGGAAATGCGGGCACCCATGGAGACCAGACAGTTGGCCAGATCGACCACTTCCGGCTCACGCGCGGCGTTTTCGATAATCGTCTCACCCTCGGCCAGACAGGCGGCCATCATCAGGTTCTCGGTACCGGTCACGGTGACCATGTCGGTACAGATGCGTGCGCCCTTCAAACGGGTTGCCTTGGCATGCACGTAGCCCTGCTCGACCTTGACCTCGGCGCCCATCGCCTGCAGACCCTTGATGTGCTGATCGACCGGGCGGGCGCCAATGGCGCAACCGCCAGGCAGCGAGACACGGGCCTCGCCACAACGAGCGACCAGCGGACCAAGCACGAGAATGGAAGCGCGCATGGTCTTGACCATTTCGTACGAGGCGACCGGATTATTCAGGCCACCACCATTGAGAACGATGCCGTCGATACCATCCATCGTCACACCGACGCCCATATCACCAAGCAGGCGCAGCATCGTCGAGATATCGTTCAGGTGCGGCACATTGGTGAAATGCACCGGATCCGAGGTCAGCAACGAAGCACAGAGAATCGGCAGCGCAGCGTTCTTGGCGCCAGACATGGCCACTTCACCCGAGAGGACCTTGCCCCCTTCAATCAACAACTTATCCACGCTGTGCGCTCCATTCTTCCGGGGTCAGGGTTTTGAAGGAAAGGGCATGCAATTCCCCGGTATCCAGTTTTTCCTTCAGGGTCTGATACACGCGCTGCTGACGCTGCACGCGGCTCTTCCCAACAAATTCCTTACTTACAACCAAGGCCTGAAAATGCTGGCCATCGCCATCAAGTTCAAGCAGGTCACAGGCCATGCCGGCAAGGATAAGTTCCTTGATATGGTCGGGATGCATCATGTTCAGCCTCTCAGCTTCCAGCCCCGCTTCAGCAGGTTCAAAGTCACTACGGACACGGCGGCGAAGCAGGTAACGACCACCGCCAGACTGATTTCAGGCGCCACATCGGAGACGCCAAAAAAGCCATAACGGAAGCCATCGATCATGTAAAAGACGGGATTGTAATGCGACACGCGCTGCCAGAATGCAGGCAAGGTGTAAATCGAATAGAAAACACCGGACAACATGGTCAGCGGCATGATCAGAAAATTCTGGAAGGCGGCCAACTGATCGAACTTTTCGGACCAGATACCGGCGATCATGCCGAGCGCCCCGAACAGCGCACCGCCCAAGATGGAAAAGACCAGAATCCACAGTGGAGCCACCACCCTCAACTCGGCGAACCAGACGGTTGCCACCAACACGCCGACGCCGACCAGCAAACCACGGACCATGGCTGCCAGCACATAGGCGGCGAAGAAAGCGCTATAGGGAATCGGCGGCAGCAGCACGAAGACAATCGAACCGGTGATCTTGGCCTGAATCAGGCTCGATGACGAATTGGCAAAAGCATTCTGCAGCACCTGCATAATGACCAGACCGGGTATCAGGAAGCTGGTGTAGCGCACGCCATGGACCAGAACATGCTCGTCGAGCACATGACCGAAAATCAACAGATAGAGCAAGGCCGTCAGCACCGGTGCCGCGACGGTCTGGAAGCTGACCTTCCAGAAACGCAGGAATTCCTTCTCGAAAAGCGTCAGGAAGCCGATCATTGGTTCATCGCCCGAACAAAGACATCCTCTAGTGTTCCACCCGGATGAGCCGCCATCAGGTTGGCCGTCGTGTCCAGCGCGACGATCTTGCCCTGCTTCATCAGCGCGATGCGGTTGCACAGAGCTTCCGCCTCTTCCAGATAATGAGTGGTCAGGATGATCGTGTGTCCTTCGCCGTTCAGGCGACGAATAAACTGCCACAAACCTTGCCGCAACTCGACGTCGACGCCGGCGGTCGGCTCGTCGAGGACGATAACTGGAGGCTTGTGCACCAGCGCCTGGGCAACCAGCACCCGCCGTTTCATACCACCCGAAAGGCGGCGCATGTTGACGTTCGCCTTGCTGGTCAGGTCAAGGTTCGCAAGAATCTCATCAATCCAGTCGTCGTTATTGCGAATACCGAAATAGCCGGACTGAATGCGCAGGGTTTCGCGGACATTGAAAAACGGATCGAAAACCAGTTCCTGGGGCACCACGCCCAGCAAACGGCGGGCCTGGCGAAAATCCTTGATCACGTCATGACCAAGCACTTTCAGCGTTCCGGAATCGGGTCGCACCAAACCGGCCAGCGAGGAAATCAGCGTTGTCTTGCCGGCACCGTTCTGGCCAAGCAAGCCGAAAAACTCACCTTGTTCGATATCAAGCGACACCCCGGCCAGTGCTTGTAGTGAACCGAAATGCTTGACGACGTCGACGATAGAAACAGCAGGAATCATGGAATGCCCCCTTAGGCGAGGGGCAGCAGTTCGGTAACGCCGTACAGTTCAGCCAGCGCACGAACGCCGGTCGGAATATGGGCAAACTTGACAGTCGACTGCGTCAGGCTGGCTACGCGTAGCCAACCAAGCATGACGGCGATGGCCGACGAATCAGCCTCGGTCACTTCGGAAAAATCGAAGACCTGCTCACCGGCCAGCAAAGCAGAACGGCCTGCTTCAAGCAGACCGCGTGCATTGGCCATAATTAATGGCGCCTTGACCAACAGACGCCCGGCTTCGCGTTCAATCATTTCTTGGGGGAGGTTTCCAGGGACTTGTTCTTGGCGGCGATTGAGGCAATCAGGCCATCGATACCGCCGTTACGCACTTCCTGGCCAAATTGGTCGCGATAGTTGGTGACCAGACTGATCCCGGCCACCACGACATCGTAAACTTTCCAATTAGCGTCCAGCTTTTCCAGACTGTAATCAAGCTGTACAGGCTTGTTGCCCGGCTGGTGCACTTCGGTCCGGACCAGCACATCGGTATCAGTCGGCGCCATCTTGGTCGGCTTGTACACCACCTTCTGGTTTTTGTAGCCGGTCAGTGCATTGGAATAGGTACGGACCAGCAGGGTCTTGAACTCAGCCGTCAATTGCTGCTGCTGCTGCGGAGTAGCCTTGCGCCACTCCTTGCCAAGCGCCAGCGCGGTCATGTGCGTGAAGTTGAAATTGGGCAACACTTTCTTGTCGACCAACTCAATGACCTTATGCGTATCACCGTTCTGGATGTCCTTATCCTTACGAATAATCTCCAGAACTTCTTCGGTCACACGCTGCACCATGACATCCGGTGCCTCCTGGGCAAACACAGCGCTCGACACGAAACCGGCAAACAACAGGGCAAATAGCTTTTTCATCATCTGTTACTTAAGAAATCAATCATCCAGCCGCGGCGGGCGGCCATCGAAAATCTGGTTACGACGACGCTGCAGATAGGCGTCACGAATGTACGCATATTTATCGAGCGCCGCTTCCTCAACCACCTTATCAGCCGGCAACAGACTGGCTCTGATGTCGACAAAGCGCAGGGCGACCATGCTATTGCGTACCGGGACCGCATGGATGCGCCAGACCGGATCGATGTAGGAATCAACACCAAACCCAGCCGTATCGCGCACATTGCGCGGGCCGATTACCGGCCAGAACAGATAACCACCGCTACCCACCCCCCAGACAGCCAGGGTTTGGCCAAAATCCTCTTCGTGTTTTTCCAGGCCAAGTTCGCTGGCCACATCGAAAAGCCCGAAAATCCCGACCGTCGAATTGATCAACAAACGGCCAATATCCGCGCCGGCATCAGCGAACTTTCCCTGCAAAGCACTGTTGGCACCAATCCACAGGTCGCCGACATTGCTAAAGAAGTTGCCGACACTGGCTTTGACCGGCAACGGCACGGTATTGTCATACGCTTGGGCAACCGGCTTGGCTGCATATTTGTCGATCGCCTCGTGTACGGCGAACATTGAACGATTGAAACCTTCATAAGGGTCGTTCGGATTTTCTTCGGCCGATAGATTGCCGACGCAAGCGAGGGCCACAAGCCCCCCCAGGGCCCACCGCCGTCCACTGCGCATTCCAGATAAGCCGAGACTTTTCGTCATTTCTTGTCCTGTCCGTCCGCTGCCTTGCTGAATAAAAACTGACTGATCAATTTCTCAAGCACGATTGCCGATTGAGTCTTGGCTATCGTCTCACCCGCCTGCAACATCTTTTCGTCGCCACCAGCATCCAGTCCGACATACTGCTCGCCGAGCAGACCGGCCGTATTAATCGACGCGAACGTATCCTTCGGAAAGTGGTAACGCCCATCAATGGTCATGCTGACCACTGCCTCATAGGTCGCAGCATCAAATCGGATATCAATGATCCGCCCGACCACGACACCTGCACTCTTGACCGGGCCACGCACCTTCAGACCACCGATGTTATCAAACTTGGCTTGCAGCTCGTAGGTCTCAGACAAGTGAGACGACGACAGGTTGCCAACTTTGAGCGACAAAAAAAGCAAGGCAGCAAGGCCAAGTGCCACGAAAAATCCGACCCACAGGTCGAGTACGGTACGGTTCATTAAGCTCCCCGGAACATGAACGAGGTTAAGACAAAATCCAGCGCCAGCACGGTCAGCACCGAAGTCACGACGGTTCGCGTGATGGCGCGCGAGACACCCTCGGCCGTCGGCACCGAATCGTAGCCTTCAAAAACGGCGATCAGCGAAACCGCAATACCAAAGACGAAACTTTTGACGACACCATTCCAGATGTCGTAGCGAAAATCGACGCTCGCCTGCATCTGCGACCAATAAGCACCGTCATCGACACCGATGAAGACGACACCGATCAACCATCCGCCAAGCACACCCATGGCAGAAAAAATAGCAGCCAGCAATGGCATCGAAATGACGCCACCCCAGAAACGCGGCGCCACGACACGGGCGATCGGGTTGACCGCCATCATATCCATGGCCTTGAGTTGCTCGGTCGCCTTCATCAAACCGATTTCAGCGGTCACCGACGACCCAGCCCGCGAGGCAAAAAAGATTGCGGCCAGAACCGGCCCCAGTTCGCGGGTCAGCGACAGGGCGACCAGCGTCCCCAGCGCTTCGGTTGAACCAAAACGCTGCAGAATTTCATAGCCCTGAAGACCAAGCACCAGGCCGACGAACAGGCCGGAAACCATGATGATCAACAGCGACAGCACGCCGCTGAAATAGATTTCACGCAAGGTCAGCGGCAAGCGGCGGAACGAGGAGCCGGAATGCATGAGCACGGCCCAGAAGAAGCGCGCTGCAAAGCCAAGCCGCCAGATGCGCTCGACCGTTTCATGGCCCAATCTCCGAACCAGGGAAATCGGGTCAAGCATGCCCGACCCCGCTCAGGAACTCGTCGCGTACTGACGGGGCGGGATAATCAAAATGCACCGGGCCATCCGGTTCGGCATAAACGAATTGGTGCACGAACGGATCCTTCGAAGCACGGATCTCGTCCGGCGTTCCTTCGGCGACGACCTGGCCGCCGTTCAGGAAATAGATGTAATCGACGATCAACAAGGACTCGTGAATATCGTGGGTCACCATGATGGACGTTGCGCCCAGCGCATCGTTCAATTTGCGAATCAACTGGCCAATCACGCCAAGTGCAATCGGATCAAGACCGGTAAACGGCTCGTCGTACATGACCAACATCGGATCAAGCGCCAGCGCACGCGCCAAGGCAACCCGTCGCGCCATCCCGCCAGACAATTCACCCGGCATTAACTTATGCGCACCACGCAGCCCAACCGCCTCGAGCTTCATCAGCACCAGATCGCGGATCATTTCTTCCGACATATCCGTGTGCTCATGCATCGGAAAAGCGACATTGTCGAAAACGGTCATGTCGGTAAACAAGGCGCCGAACTGAAAAAGCATCCCCATTCGGCGCCGCAGGCGATACAACTCAGCCTCGCTCATCTCGCACACCTGGTGCTTTTCCAGCCGAACCCGACCGCCGGTCGGCCGCAACTGGCCGCCGATGCAACGCAACAGTGTGGTTTTGCCGCAACCGGACCCCCCCATGATAGCCACCACCTTGCCACGCGGAATCTTCATGTTGATTCCTTGCAGCACAGGCCTGCCGTCATAATTGAAGTGGAGGTTCTCGATATCGACCAGGATGTCGTCCGACAAAATACGTTCCTCGAAAAAGACTGGCGATTTTAACAGAAATGCCAAGCGTCGCCGGGAAACGACAAGGCTATAATCGTAAATATTTCACACTGACTGTTGCGCCATTGCCCGCTGCCAAGCCGCTCCTGCTGATTGTTGATGACGATTCACTAATCAGCGAATCGCTCAATTTTGCGTTCGCTCAGGAATATGACGTTCTCACCAGTCACTCCCGGGCACACGCCTTAGCCCTGCTGCGACAACTCCGTCACCCGCCCCGACTCGCCCTGGTCGACCTTGGTCTGCCACCCTTGCCCCACCGCCCCGACGAAGGCTTTGCCCTGATCGGAGACTTGCTGGCCCTGTCGCCGGACATGAAAATCATCGTTCTCTCCGGTCAGAGCGATGAAGACAACGCCCGTCACGCCAGAACGCTAGGCGCCGTGGAGTTCGTGGCCAAACCCTGCGATCCAGGCCGTTTGGCCGAGCTGTTTCGCCAGACCCTGCGTTTTGGCAACCAAGCGCAGGCAACGCAGGCATCGGGACTGATTGGTGAAAGCCTGCCCATGCAGCGACTGCGCCTGCAAGTTGGGCAATATGCCAATCTCGCCTACCCGGTATTGATTGAAGGCGAATCAGGCAGCGGCAAGGATATCGTCGCCAGCCATTACCTGCACCGCCTGACCGAACGGCGGGATAAACCATTCCTGGCCCTGAATTGCGCGGCCATTTCGCCCACGCTCCTCGAGCCCACACTGTTCGGCTACGCCAAGGGCGCCTTCACCGGAGCCACTTCGGCCAAAGCCGGCTATTTCGAAGACGCCGACAGCGGCACGCTGTTCCTAGACGAAATCGGCGAACTGCCGCTGGATCTGCAGCCCAAACTGTTACGCGTCCTGGAAAACGGCGAGTATCAGCGCGTTGGCGAGACACAGACACGGACATCCACTGCTCGCATCATTGCCGCAACCAATCGCGATCTGCGCCAGGAAATGCGGGCAGGGCGCTTCCGGGCCGATCTATTCCACCGTCTGTCCGTCTTCACATTATCCGTTCCCCCGGTACGAGAAACCGGCCTTGACCGCCTGCTCCTGCTCGAACACTTCAGGAAAACCTGCGCCGCCGGAGCACACAGCGAGCCCTTCCTGCTCGCGCCAGCCGCCCAATCGCTTTGGCTTGATTATGGTTTTCCGGGCAACGTGCGTGAACTGCGCAATATCGTCATCCGCCTCACCGCCCGTTACGCTGGCCAGACCGTCAGCGCCGAGCAACTTCGGGCTGAATTCGACCATCTCGACAGTCCGGAACAGCCTGCTGTCGCCGGACTGGTCGCCAACGATCTGGCCGACGTCAAGCTGGCGGCCCGCCAACACCTTGAGAAATCATCCCGCCTCAATCTCGACGCCACGCTGGAGCTTTGGCAGCGCGGCTACATTGAGGCCGCCATCGAACTCAGCGGCGGCAACATGAGTGAAGCCTCCCGTCGCCTCGGCATCAACCGCACCACTCTCTATAACCGCATGGAAGGCTGGAACCGCCGATGAGCCTTTATCTTGAACACTTCGGGCTGCGTGAGCCCCCCTTCCGCATCACGCCCCACACCGATTTCTTCTTCACCGGCGCCAACCGCGGGCCAACGCTCGACGCCCTGATCTATGCCATCACCCAGGACGAAGGTATCGTCAAGGTGACCGGAGAAGTCGGCAGCGGCAAGACCATGCTCTGCCGGATGCTGCTTGAACGCCTGCCGAAGAACGTCGAAACCCTCTACCTGGCCAACCCTTCGCTCTCCCGACAGGAAATCCTTGGCGCCATCGCCGATGAACTGGGCATACCGACCGATGGCAAGGCAACGCATTCACTGACCCGCGCCCTGCAGGATGCACTGATCGAGCGCTACGCCGAAGGCAAGCGCGTGGTGCTGCTGATCGACGAAGCGCATGCCATGCCTGCCGAATCACTGGAGGAAATCCGACTTCTGTCGAACCTCGAGTCGAAGGCAACCAAACTGCTGCAAATTGCCCTGTTCGCCCAGCCGGAACTCGATGAACGCCTGGCCGCCACCGACATGCGCCAGCTGCGCGAGCGGATCACCCAGCACTTCAACCTGACGCCCCTCAAGCAGGACGACGTTGCCGCCTACATTGAATTTCGCCTGCGTGCAGCCGGCTACCATGGCCCCACCCCGTTCTCGGGCGAAGCCATCCAGATGATTGCCCGGATTTCAGAGGGGCTTTCCCGGCGCATCAACATCCTCGCCGACAAGGCGCTACTCGCTGCCTACTCCAGCGGCAGCCACAAAGTAGACAGCACTGAAATCCGGATCGCTGAACAGGATGCCCGTTTTTCGCCATTGCAACCGAAAGCACCCTTCAACCCCAAGCCGCTGCTCTGGGGAATCGCCGGCGCCGGCATTGGCGCCCTGCTCATCGCCATGACCATTGGCGTGGGCTCTCCTCCCTCAGTGCCGGCAGGCGACAACGAGAGCGCACCATCGGCCCCGCCAAAGCCACAAGCACCACAGAGCGGAAAACGCCTGCAAGCGATACAGCCCCGCGGTGAAGCACAGGACCTAACCGCAACACCAGACAAGATCCGCTTCGGCGCCCTGACCCGTCAGCACCTCGCCCAATACGAAGAGTGGATCAAGGACGCCCCGCGCAACCACTATTTCATCCAGCTACTGGCAACCGATGCCAGCCACACTGGCGAAGTCGAGGGTTTTCTTGCCCGGGCAATCAACGTGCTCGAACCCGCACACATTCGCGCCTATCGTTCCAGCCTCTCCGGTCGCGACAGGGTAGGCATTATCTTTGGCGATTTCGAGAGCCGGGAAGAAGCAATTTTGGCCATGCAAACCCTGCCGGAATCGATCAAGGCAGTTCAGCCTTTCCCCAGACAAGTCAGCAAGTTGCGCTAACCCAGCCCGCCATAGGCAAAGCATGCAGCCCTGTCAATTAACGTGCTAGCATCATAGTGAAAACCAATCAACACGTGACCACTCTGCTCAGACAAGGCATAACCCGATGAAAATCGGTTTTATCAGCGCAACGTTCGCCTCCCTTTTATTGGCCGCCTGTGCGGCCCCCACGCCTCGCGAACCACTGAAAGGGCACCTGAATACCGAAAGTACCGCCCCCGTTGCCAGCGGCAGCATCCCGGCGCCGGTGCAGCAGACCCTGTCCCTGCCCAAACCCAAAGCGACCCGCAAGGCTGAAACCTATAGCGTGGTGGTCAACAACGTCCCGGTCCGCGACCTGCTGTTCGCGCTGGCCCGCGACGCCAAGGTCAATGTCGACATCCATCCCGGCATCACTGGCAACGTCACCCTGAACGCCATCGACCAGACCCTGCCGCAATTGCTGACCCGCATATCCAAGCAGGTCGACATGCGCTTTGAACTGGATGGGCCGAACCTCGCCGTCATGCCGGACTCGCCCTTCCTGAAGCACTACAAGGTCGATTACGTGAATATGGCGCGTAACGTCACGGGCACCGTGTCGGCCAACACCCAGATCGCCACGGGCGTACCTAGCGGCGGAAGCGCTGTGCCGACAAGCGGCGCCAGCGGCGGAAACATCTCGAATACGCGCATCGAAAACTCCTCCAAGAACCAGTTCTGGGAATCCCTCGAGAAAAACGTCAAGGACATCCTGCGCGAAACGGACAAGGTCTTGCCGGAGGGCTCAAGCGAAACGACCTACGAACAAAACAACGAGCAGACGGCGACTGGCGCTGCCGCCCTGCCGCAAACCGGCCGACGTGCCGCCCAATCCATCGCCAATGCACTGCAAGCGAATCCGGCGCCCAGTTCAGCCAGCCAGGCAGCCGGCACGACGCTCGTACGCCACAGCACTTTCCGGGAAGCCGCCTCGGTCATCATGAACGCCGAAAGCGGCGTCATCACGGTGCGTGCCACCCAGAAACAACATGAACGGATACAGGAATTTCTCGACCGCGTGGGCAATTCAGCCCGTCGCCAGGTATTGATCGAGGCGACTATCGTTGAAGTCACCCTGAAAGACGGATACCAACAAGGCATCAACTGGACGCAACTGGCCAGGGGAGGCACTTTCTCTTTCATCGGAGATGCTCTGACCAAGAACGCCACCAATCTGACCTACACAAAAGGCGGCGATCCCAATGCTCTGGTAACGATGCTTGATACGTTTGGCA
>JAGTRV010000058.1 GCA_018262245.1 Pseudomonadota bacterium
CAAGATCGAAGGCTTGTCTGCACAAAAGGGCAAGGTCAAGCGTATTCGCCTGGAAGAGCTGCAATAAGCCAGGTTTCTCCAAGGCACTGAAACGGGAGCTACGGGCTCCCGTTTTTATTGATGCGAGCTTTGTTGGTCAGCCTCTTGGGCCAACAGACGCGCATAATTCAAGTTTGGGTGCTCATTGATTTCTGCAGAGACCATGCCTTCACTTCACGATCAGCTTCGCCATGCCATGCCGCAATTGCGCCTGACGCCGCTACTGATCGCGGCTAACGTCCTGATTTTCGCGGCGATGCTGCTCAATGGTGCGAGTCTGTGGCATGCACAAAACACCATCCAGCTAGCCTGGGGCGCCAATTTCGGGCCTGCAACACAGGATGGAGAATGGTGGCGCCTGGGTAGTGCGCTCTTTCTGCATTTCGGCATCTTGCACCTGCTCCTGAACATGGCGGCTTTGTGGGATGTCGGTCAGTGGGTCGAGCGCATGTACGGCACCTTGCGATTCGCGGTGATCTACCTGACTGCCGGTCTGACCGGAAATCTACTGTCGCTGGTGGCGAATGCCGGGGCAGCTGTGTCCGGAGGAGCATCCGGCGCCATTTTCGGCATTTACGGCGCGCTACTCAGTTATCTGTGGCTGGAACGTTCGAGTATCCATCCCGGTGAATTCCGCTGGTTGTTCTGGGCAGCGATGGGTTTTTCCGGGGCGACTATTATTTTCGGATTGCTGGTTCCCGGCATCGACAATGCCGCCCACGTTGGTGGATGGATTGCCGGTGTTCTGATGGGCGTGCTGCTGATCAGGTCCGAACCTGGCATTGTGGCTGGGCCTCAACTTGGTAGATGGGTGTCGGGGCTGTTTTTTCTCTTTCTCGTCGCGGTTATCGTGGGCCAGATTCCAAAGCCAGCCTATCGCTGGAGCGAAGAAAAGCAGATTCGCGGGGAGGTCTTCGAGTTTCTTCAGGAAGATGCGGCGATCACTCGAAATTGGGACAATCTTTTGTGGCAAGGCGGTAAAAAGGGTGTGTCCGCCGACGAACTGGCCGATGCGATTGAGCGCATGGTGGCCGAGCGATACGACCAAAGTTTTGAGGAGCTTTTGGCCTTACCGATCGATGGAAATTTGCCGTCTGCGCCGACGGTTGAACATTTGAAGCTCTATGCAGAACAGCGGCGTGACGCATCGCGGGCGATGGTCGAAGGATTGCGGGCCCGGGATAAAACAAAGATCAAGAAAGCGCTGGATCAGGCGCGCCAGTCCGGGAAAGTCAATTAACGGGGAGGCGCCATTTTCTTCAGATGGCCTGATGGGGGTGGGGGTATTCCAATCCTGATCAAGGAAATGAACTGGGAGGGCCGGCAAAATCGCTACCAATTGCCATCCCGGCAAGCCAATTTAGGAGCTAAGATGCAAACCATTCACCCCGTACATTCCTGTGACCGTCCGACTGCTGAAGCACTCTATCCCTTTGATGCCCGCGGTATCGCCAAGCGCTTCCGTCATGCGGCCATCTTCGGTGCACTTGATTCACTTCAGCCTGGTGAGACCATGCGTTTTTGCAATGACCACGATCCTTTGCCGCTGTTGGCCCAGTTGCAGCATCGTTACGGCCCCCATCTGAGCATCGAATACAAGCAGCGTGAGCCAGGTGCCATCGTGATCGACTTTACCGTCGTTGGCTGAGTGATACCCACCGCGAGCCTCAGCCTGTTTTCATTGATCGCCAGCGCCATGCTGGCGTTGCGTGGCTGGGGTTCGCCATTGGCGGTGGCGCATCTGGCGTTTGCCGTCGGCATCGTGCCGCTGATCTTTGCGGCGATGATGCATTTTGTGCCGGTGCTGACGCGTACCGGTGATCCCGGTGAGCGTTTGGGGCGCTTGCCGATGGCAGCACAGGCCACTGGTTTGATCGCTGTTGGCGGGATGCAGGGCTGGTTGCCCTATCCACTGGTTTATCTGGCGGCTGCGCTTGATCTTACCCTGGCAGCCATTCTGCTTAACTGGATTGCCCTGCGCGCCCGATCAACGCTTGGTTCGCCACATCCGGGCTGGCGCTGGTACGGTACAGCGCTGGGTTGTCTGCTGCTGGCTTTGCTGGCCATTCTGCTTATTCCGGTTTGGCCATCCTATTGGCGAAGCCTTCGAGTTTTTCATCTGCATCTCAATACCCTGGGTTTGGTTGGATTGTCAGCCTTGGGTACCTTGCCGGTCCTTTTGCCGACGGCGCTCGGCAAGCCCGACCCGGAAGCCGCTGGCTGGTTACAGCGGCGTTTATGGCTGGTTGCTTCCGGTGCGCTGGTGATAGCGACCGGGGCGGTCATTGCGTGGCCATTTGCCGCGCCGGGAACAGCGCTTCTTGTCGTCGCGGCGCTCGGGCTGGCTGGGCAATGGGTGCGCCGCTTCGGGGTGTGGAGCCTGCTGCGGGACGGTGTGGCAGCTTCATTGCTGGCGGCGGTCGTCGGCTTGCTGATCACCTTGGTCGCCGGGTTGCTGCATGGTGCCGGAATATTACCGACTCGCCCGTCTTTGCTGGCCTGGGGGGCCGGGTTTTTGCTGCCCTTGGTGACCGGTGCGCTCAGTCAGTTGTTGCCAGTATGGCGCTGGCCGGGGCCGACGATTCCAGCCCGCAACCTGATGCGCCAGAAGCTGGCGGCAAGCGGTGCTTGGCGCGGCTTGTTGTTCCTCGCCTCAGCGATGGCTTTGCTCTCCGGTCGTGAACGCTTGGGCGGGGCTTTGGTGGCCTGCGGATTGGCACTCTTTATCGTTGCGCTCGTCCAAGCCGTGCGCATGCATCGCTCGACGCGGTAAAATCGCAGCTTTTCGCTTTCCAGGTTTCCGCCATGCGCTATCTCTCGACCCGCGGTCACGCCGCGCCCCAGGCTTTCTGCGACATTCTCCTTGGTGGCCTGGCCCCGGATGGTGGTCTCTATCTCCCGGAAAGCTACCCGCAGATCAGCCGAGCTGAACTTGATGCCTGGCGCCAATTGTCGTATGCCGATCTGGCTTATGAGATCCTGTCCAAGTTCATCACCGATATTCCGGCAGCAGATCTGAAGGCGCTGGTCGCCAAGACCTACACTGCCAAGGTTTATTGCCATACCCGCAATGGGGGCGATGCTGCCCAGATCACGCCGCTGACCAAGCTGGAAGACGGCCTCTACACTCAGGAACTGTCCAACGGTCCGACGCTGGCCTTCAAGGACATGGCCATGCAGTTGCTTGGCAACCTGTTCGAGTACGTGCTCGACAAGCGTGGTGAGTCGATCAACATCCTTGGCGCGACTTCCGGAGATACCGGTTCGGCCGCCGAGTACGCCATGCGCGGCAAGCACAACGTCAAGGTTTTTATGCTCTCGCCGGATGGCAAGATGAGCGCCTTCCAGCGCGCCCAGATGTATTCGCTGCAGGATGCCAACATCTTCAACATCGCCGTCACCGGCATGTTCGACGACGCGCAGGATATTGTGAAGGCTGTCTCGAATGACGCTGCTTTCAAGGCCAAGTACAAGATTGGTGCTGTCAATTCGATCAATTGGGCACGGGTCGCTGCACAGATCGTCTATTACTTCCAAGGCTACTTCCTGGCCACCAAGTCGAACGACGAGCAGGTCGCTTTCGCCGTGCCGTCGGGTAATTTCGGCAATATCTGCGCCGGCCACATCGCTCGCCAGATGGGCTTGCCAATTGCCCGTCTCGTTTTGGCCACCAATGAAAACGACGTGCTCGACGAGTTTTTCCGCACCGGTGTTTATCGCCCGCGTACCTCGGCTGAAACCAGCATTACTTCCAGCCCGTCGATGGATATTTCCAAGGCCTCCAATTTCGAGCGCTTTGTGTTCGACCTGGTCGGCCGTGATCCGGCTGTCGTCAAGGAGTTGTGGGCCAAAGTGGACAAGGGGCAGGCTTTCGATCTGTCGGCAACGGCCTTCTGGAAAAACATGCCGAAATTCGGGTTTGTGTCTGGCAAGAGCACACACATCGACCGCATCAACACGATCCGTTTTGCGCAAGGCCGCTATAACGTGATGCTCGACACCCATACCGCCGATGGCCTGAAGGTGGCGCTTGAGCATCGTCTGCCGAATGTGCCGATGATTGTTCTGGAAACTGCTCAGCCGGCCAAGTTCGAGGAAACGATTCGTGAGGCACTGGGCACCGAGCCGGTTCGTCCAGCTGATCTAGCGGGTATCGAGAACCTGCCACAGCGCGTCGTGGTCATGGCGCCGGATGTGGAGGCCATCAAGCGGTTCCTCGTCGAGCGAGTGTGAGTTTCGACCACGAAGCACACTGGTCTGCCCGCTATCGTGATGTGGGGGACGAATACTTGTTCGGCACGGCGCCGAACAAGTTCCTGGCTTCTCAGGCGGAGCACTTCGGGAACGGCATGTGCGTGCTTTCGGTGGCCGACGGCGAGGGGCGCAACGCTGTCTGGCTGGCCGAGCAGGGTTGTCAGGTAACCGCGGCTGAAATTTCTCCAGTCGCCCAGGAGAAAGCGGCCAAGCTGGCGCGAGCCCGGCATGTGGCCGTCGAATTCATCCGGGCGGATATCCTGAGTTGGAATTGGCCGGAGGAGGCCTACGACGCCGTAGTCGGCATCTTCATCCAGTTTGCTACTCCTGCCGAGCGTCCACGCCAACTGGCGGGGATGAAGCAAGCGGTGAAACCGGGAGGCTTGCTGCTGTTGCAGGGCTACACGCCGAAACAACTGGAATATCGGACGGGTGGTCCGTCAGCCGTTGAAAACCTCTACACCGAGGCGATGCTGCGCGAATTGTTTGCCGATTGGGAGATTGTTCTGCTCCGCGAGCACGAAGATATGATCGGCGAGGGAGTGGCACACGTTGGCCGATCTGCCTTGATCGACCTGGTGGTGCGCAAACCTACAGGTAAATAACCGCAGGAAAGACGGCAACAGCCAGAACCAGAACGAGCCATTCGAGGTTATGCCGGGCCAGGTAGCCCGTAAAATGCATCACCAGGATCGAAATGGCGACGATGTAGAACAACGCGAACAACATTTTGGGCTCCCCTTGTTTCTCGTTTTTGGCCTTCTGGCGGTCGATTATGAAGACAATCGACCAAAAAGCCTAGCCAACAAAGCGCATCGACAGGTCGAGCGCCTTGACGTCCTTGGTCAGCGCGCCGACCGAGATTCTATCGACCCCGGTTTCGGCAATGCCGCGAATGGTTTCCAGGGTGACATTTCCCGATGCTTCCAGAATGGCCCGGCCGGCGTTGATTTGAGCAGCCTCGCGCATCATGTCGAGGCTGAAGTTGTCGAGCAGAATCATCGTGGCACCAGCCGTCAGGGCCTGATTCAGTTCGTCGATGCTTTCGACTTCGATCTGGATAAACTTGCAACGACCTTTTGCCTGCTCTGCCACCTGCTTGGCTGCGGCCATTGCCTGGGCGATGCCGCCGGCTGCATGGATGTGGTTTTCCTTGATCAGGATGGCATCCCAGAGCGCCAGGCGATGGTTGCCACCGCCACCCGCCCGGACGGCGTATTTTTGCGCAATGCGCAGGCCTGGGAGGGTTTTTCGGGTATCGACGACCTGTGCCTTGGTGCCGGTGATGGCATCGGCGTAGATGCGAGCCTTGCTGGCCACGGCCGAGAGCAGTTGCAGGAAATTCAGCGCACTCCTTTCGGCGGTGAGCAGGGCACGGCCATTGCCGTCGATTTCGCATAGCAACTGGTTGGGCGTGATCCGGTCGCCATCGGCGCCATACCACGTGATGCGGGCAGTCGGATCAAGGCGGGCGACACATTCGGCAAACCAGTCGGTGCCGCACAGGACGCCGGCTTCGCGGGAGATGACGGTGGCTCTGACCTGGCGTTCAGCGGGAACAAGACTGGCTGTCAGATCGCCGGCCCCGACGTCTTCGCTCAGGGCGGCATCCACGTTGCGGGAAATCTCGGCAGCGAGTGGGTAATCGAATTCGATGGTCATTTCAGTTTTCAGGCAGCGTTTGAGGTGAGTATTTTACAGGCAGGGGGAACGGCTACCCACTCGTTGAAGATATCTCGTGAGGTGTCGATGATTTCGCCAGCCGTCAGGCCGATCGGACCGCAGCCATGGGCAACCAGGCGATCAGCCGCCGCACCATGCAGATGGACGGCGGCGAGCAGGGCCATTTCCGGCGGCCAGTTCTGGGCAAGCAGGGCGACGATCAGGCCGCTTAGTACATCGCCCATGCCGGCAGTGGCCATGCCGGGGTTGCCGGTGGTGTTGATCCACCAGCGACCATCGACCGTCGCAATGAGGGTGCCACACCCCTTGAGGGCAATGTGGCTGCGATAGCGCTCGGCCAGTTCGCAGGCGGCCTTGACCCTGTCGTTCTGAATGTCGCGGACCGAACAGCCGAGCAGGCGGGCGGCTTCGGCCGGATGCGGGGTCAGGATGGCTGGCCCGACGCGATTGTAGAGCTTGCCTTCGAGGCGGCTGTCTTCGGCCAGCAGATTCAGCGCATCGGCATCTAGAACCAGCTGGACGGGGGCCTTCAGCGACTGTTCAAGGAGGCGGAGGGCTTCGGCTGAACGACCGAGGCCGGGACCGCAGGCCAGCGCTTGCAAGTCGGCCTGGAGCAGGGCATCAGCCCGGCGCATCATCAGTTCGGGCTGAAGGAGATCGACTGACGGCGCTTCAGGGTCGAGCATGCCGAGATAGACGCGTCCGGCGCCCATCTTGAGCGCAGCCCGGCCAGCCAGGAAGGCGGCGCCGACCATGGACTTGGCGCCACCGAGGATGCCGGCGCTGCCAAAACTGCCCTTGTGCGTATTGTTGCGGCGGGGTTTCAGGCGCGAATCAAAGTTGGCCAGGCTGAGCCGTTGTCCATCTGGCGGGGTTTCACTGACGGGGTCGAGATCAAGGCTGGCGACACGGATTTCACCGCAGTGGTCTGGCCCGTCGGCCGTGAATAGGCCAGGTTTGGCGGCAATGAAGGTGATCGTGTGAGTGGCATGGATACTCGGCGCCTGGGCGATGCCGGTATCGGCATTGAGACCGGACGGGCAGTCGAGGGCGAGCAAGGGACAGTGGTCGCGTTCGGCGAGCCGATTGGCGGCTGTAATCCATTGGGCGTAGTCGCCTTCCGGTGCGCGGGTCAGTCCGATGCCAAACAGACCGTCGACGATCAGCGACCAGCGAGTCTCTTCCGGGATCGCATGGGTTGTGGCGCCACCGGCGGCCACGTAGCGCTGGCGGGCTGAAGCGGCGTCAGCGGGGAGCTTGTCTGGTGGCGCGGCAAACACGACGCAGACATCGAAAAACCGTTTCTGCAACAGGCGCGCCACTTCGAATGTGTCGCCTCCATTGTTGCCGGGGCCAGCCAGGATAAGGACCGGATGATTCTGGTCGCCGGCCAGGGTTGCCGCCCATTCGGCTGCGGCGGCCCCGGCGCGTTGCATCAGTGGCTCAGCGGCGTGCCGGGTTTCAACGCGACGCAGCGTGGTGCTCAGGTAGAGGCTGGATGGATTCATGGTGAGTCGTATGTGACGTTTTTACCAGGCTCAAGGTTTATTGTTGCGAACATGCTTGAGAATAACGCCTAGCAGCTTGTCCGGCTCGATGGGCTTGGCAATATGGTCAACCATGCCTGAGGCAAAGCAGGCTTCCCTTTCTTCGGTCAGCGCGTGGGCAGTTTGCCCGATGATCGGCAAACCGGGAGCGATGCGCGATATTTGAAGCGCGGCGTCATGGCCATTCATGACCGGCATCTGGATATCCATCAGCACCACGTCGAAGCCGCTATCGCCGTGCTGCTGAATTTTTTTGACGGCTTCCAGGCCGTTGCCGACCATGCTGACCTCGGCGCCGAAGTCATGCAGTATGGCCTCCATGATTTCCTGGTTGATATCAATATCTTCAGCCACCAGGATGCGCAGTCCGGACAGTGGCTTGGCTGCCAAGGCAGGGGCTGCCAGTGGAATTGCGGCGGACTCCGCAACGACGGGGCGGTAGGGAAGTCGGATTTCAAAGCTGCTGCCGTTATCCGGGGTGCTTTCGAGATGGATGGTGCCATCCATCAATTTGACCAGATGCGAGGTGATGGCCAGCCCGAGACCTGTGCCGCCGAAACGGCGGGTGGTTGAATTGTCACCTTGCTCGAAGGGGTTGAATATTTTGCTGGATTGTTCGTGGGTGATGCCAATTCCGGTATCGCTGACCTTGAATATGAGTTGATGACCGTCAAAAGAGGCATCGAGCGTTACCGAGCCGCTCACGGTAAATTTCACGGCATTGGAAAGCAGGTTCAGGAGTATCTGGCGCAGGCGTAGTGAGTCGCTTCGGCAGTGGGCCGGCAGGTTTTCTGCCACCCGGAGTTGCAAGGACAGTTTTTTGGCATTCGCACGTTCCTGCATCAACTCCATCGACTCGGCGAGGATAGCCGGCAAATCGATATCGGTCGATTCGATCTTGAGCATGCCGGCTTCCATTTTCGAAAAATCGAGAATGTCGTTGATGATGCCGAGGAGGAGGTTGCCAGAGTGGGTGATCTTGGCAAAGGCTTCATGTGCCTTGCTGCCTTCGCTCGTGTTACGGCCACCAATATGGGCCATGCCGAGCACACCATGCAAGGGGGTACGTATTTCGTGGCTCATCTTGGCCAGAAACTCGCTCTTGGCCTGGGCCAGCCGCTCGGCTTCGGCACGAGAGGCTTCAAGGTCGGCGGTTCTGACCTTGACCAGTTGTTCGAGGTGGTCGCGATAGTGTTCAAGTTCGGCCGACATGGCCTTCATTTCAGAGATGTCGGCAATAAAACCGTGCCAGAGCGTGCTGCCATCCTTGCTGCTCTCTGGTTGAGCGTTGATCATCAACCACTTGGTTTTGCCATCCGGCAGGCAGATGCGGTAATCGACGTGCCATGGGGAAAGCGTTTTTGCCGACTCGTGCATTGTTGCCAGAAAGTGTTCTGCATCATCCGGATGCATCATGTCGCTTAGTGGGCGGACGTCGTTCTCGACTTGATCGGGGGCCAAACCGTAGATTTCCCGGATGCCGTCGCTGGCAAAGGGGAAGGCGCTATGGCCATCCGGAAAGAGGCGGTATTGAAAGACGATGCCTGGTATGTAGGAAACGATGTGCCGCAAGCGGTTATTGGCGGCATGTTCAGCGGCCATCGCTTCTTCGGTGACGATGACTTCCTGCAGGCCGTTCAGCGCTTCAGTCAGCAATCCGATTTCATCCTGCCGTATCACCGGCAGTGCCTGCCTGGGGATTTCGCCATCCCGCATCTGGCGCAGCAAGGAGGATATTTCGGAGAGGGGGCGGAATTGCAGGCGCAGCCACCACCAACTGGCGAAAGTCGCGATGAGCGTCAAGATCAGCGAAATGACAATCAGGTGGCGCTCCATGGCATGGATCGGCGCGAAAGCCTCGTCTGTCGGGAGTACGGCTTGCATCAGCCAGCCGGTGCTGGCGATTCGTTTATTTGAAGATAGTTCGACAACGCCGCGGGAGCTCATGGCCACGCCTGAGCCTTCGTAGCCGCCGATATAGCGGTCATAGACCGGGTTAAGGCCGGGTGGTGGCCCGGCCTTCATGACGCGTCGCTTGTCCGAGGAGGCCACAAAGAGCCGCTTGGCCGGAGCGGTGATGAGAAAGTCGCCGGTGTTGCCGTATTTGGCGGAGCCGATTTCGTCAAGAAAGTTGGGCAGGGCGAGATTGGTGACGCCGATGACCAGGCCTATGGTCTTGCCGTCCGGATTCTGAATGGGAACAACTATCGTGAAGACCGGCAAACCGCTGTTCGGGCTGAAAACAGGATCGGCGATCTGCGGAATGCCCGTGCTCAGGGCTTTTGCGATGAAATCATAATTGGCGTAGTTCGTACCTTTGCGATCCAGTTCAAGCGGCGTACTGGCAATGGCTGTGCCCTGGCTGTCGGTGACAATGATCCCCCAGTTGAAAATCCGCTGTGGAATCTTGCGTTCTTCCACGAGGCGCTGCGTGGCTGCAGGGGAGGCAAGGATGGTGGCGGTAAGGCTGCTGGCGATGGATTCGGCGATGCTCTGGCGTTCAAGGATGGAACGGTCAATTTCATTGGCGATTAACGAAACCGTTGAAAATTGTTGTGCCGAAATGGTTTCCTCCATGTCGCGATGCAACCACTGGCCGAGCGCAATGACCGTTGTCCAGAGTATCCCCAGCACCACGATCAATGTGCCGACCGCAATGCGAGTCTGAAGCGAACGCCAGTTGAACAGGCCGAACATCGTTTTCAACTCTCTCCTGAGTCCATCGCAATACGTTTGAATGGTTCAGTCTTCATGGGAACCTGGCATCATTTTTTAGTCGCTATTTTTTTGATCGGACCAGCAGTTCGTGCCTAAGCGTAACTCTAACTGCCCAGCAGCGCTTTGGCGAGGTGAATCGTCGTGCTGTGGATGCTTACCGTATCGTTGATCTGACGGGCATATCCCCCTGCCATCGCAATGGCGACGGGGATCCGGTTGGCTTTGCATCGGGCAAGGACCAGCCGGTCCCTTTCGGCCAGTCCATCGAAGCTCAGGCCAAGGCGGCCCAGGCGATCGTCGTGATATGGGTCGGCGCCGGCCAGATAAATGACGAGATCGGGCCGGGAGGCGTCAAAAGCGATACCCAAGCCTTCCTCAAGACGGGCGAGGTAAGCGTCGTCGGAGCAGCCATCGGGCAATTCGATGTCGAGATCGCTTTGTTCCTTGTCGAACGGAAAATTGCGGGCGCCGTGGATGGAGAAGGTGAAAATGCTGTCATCGCCGCGCAGGATGCTGGCGGTGCCGTTGCCCTGATGAACGTCGCAATCGACAATCAATACCCGCTCGGCAAGGCCTTCAGCCTGCATGGCGCGGGCGGCGACGGCGGCATCGTTGAAGATGCAGAAGCCCTCGCCGTGGTCGCGAAAGGCGTGGTGGGTGCCGCCGGCCAGGTTGGCAGAAACGTCTTCTGCCAATGCGGCGCGACAGGCGCAGATGGTGGCTCCGGCCGAGCGCCGCGAGCGTTCGACCATGCCTTGGCTCCACGGAAAGCCGATGGCTTTCTGGGCTGCTTCGGAGAGCTCGCCCGTGGAAATGGCCTGGATGTAGTCGAGATCGTGGGCCCGGCCCAACTCTTCGTCGGTGGCGGCGTGGGGAAGCTGGAAATCGCTTTCGCTGAAGTCGCCGCTGGCGAGCAAAGCCTGGCGCAGTCGGGAATACTTTTCCATTGGAAAGCGATGCCCGGCCGGCAGGGGGAGAACGAAAACATCGGTGTAGAACAGGCGCACGGCCGATGTTTCCGGATGGCGATTAGTTCAGCGCGGCGGACATCTTGCGGCGGAATTCGCGGATCAGGTCGTCGTACTGTTCGCTGCCGCCCAGTGCTTCGAACAGTTGCAGCAATGCCTTGCGGCCGGCACCTTCGTCGAAGGCACGGTCGCGGATGACGACTTCGAGCGCCGCTTCCATCGCTTCGCGGAAACGGCTTTGCGCGGCGTAGGCGCGGGACAGTTCGAGGCGAGCACCGTGGTCGGCCGGGTTGGCGGCGAGCCTGGCTTCGATTTCTGCCGTGTCGGCAGCGCCGCCGGCCAGCGCCAGACGAGCACGCAGGGCGTTGGCACGGTCCGCTTCATTGACGTATTCGCCGGCCAGCAGCTGCTTGGCTTCATCGATGCGGCCGAGTTGCAGCAGCACATCGACGGCATCAAGCTGGATCGCCTGGTCCTGCGGATTGGCCTGGCTGGCCTGGACCAGCACGGCCAGCGCTTCGTCCAGCTTGCCTTCGGCGACCAGGGCAGCGGCCTGCTCGCGCAGGTTGATCTGCTCCGGGCCTTCCGGCAGGGCGATGCGGTCGAGAAATTCGCGGATCTGGCTTTCCGGGATGGCGCCGTTGAATTCGTCCACCAATTGGCCCTGGAACAGTACCTTGACCGATGGAATGCTGCGCACGCCGAAGTGCTGGGCGAGTTCCGGGAATTCATCAGAATTGACCTTGGCGAGCAGGAAGCGGCCCTTATATTCCTCGGCCAGCTTTTCCAGCATGGGCTTCAGTACCTTGCAGGGCTCGCACCACGGCGCCCAGAAGTCGACGACCACCGGTACTTCCTGGGCTGGCAGGAGAACCTTGGTTTCAAATTCTTCGAGGGTAACGTCAAAGGAAAATTCGGACATGGTGGGTGCCTGTGGAAATTAGAGTCGGGTGAATTCTACCGCCAGCCGTGGCGCCGCGGGGGAATGCAGGGAAAGGCTGGCGGTTTTGCCATGATTCAGCCAATCGGCCAGCCGTGCCGGGACATCCGGCGTGTCGGCCTGTGCTTCTTGTGACGGCTCTGTTGCTATTTGAAGGCTGGCAAGCGAGTTTTCAAGGGGCTCCGCGCCCACGCACAGCCAGTGGCCACTGGCGCTGTCGGGCCAAAGGTCGAGTTGGGCGCAGAGGACTTGGGCATAACGCTCCTCGTTCAGCCATTCGATGGCCAGATTGAGTAGCAGCGACCAGTTGGCGACCTTCTCACTATCGAGCGGGATATGCATGGCAGAGTGCAGTCCGGGCAGCATGGGCTGAATCTGGGCTGCAGCAATCGCTGGCTGGGTGGCCAGAAAATCGTAGGGCATCGGCTCGGCGGCGCTGGTGCAGATTTCCTCCAGCAGGGTGATCGTTTCGAGCCGCGGGCCGCTGGTCGATTGCCAGAGCAGGGCGGTTGGCAGGTGCCGACGCTCTTCCGGCAGGCAGGCGAAGGCGCCGAGCAGGGCGAGCTGGGTCAGGCCGGCGGCGCGGCGCAGCGGTTTGCCAAGCACGGCACGGACTGCGCCCGGAAGGTCGGCCGGGGGGAATTGTTGGTTGAGTGCGGTGTGAAGATAGACCATCAGGTGCGCTCCACAATCATGGTGGCCAGTCCCCCGCCGAAGCCAATCAGGTTAAGCATGGCTCGGCGAACCGGATCATGGTTGCGGTGAGTGATCGGCATCAAGCCAAGTTCGGAGTCTGCTTCGGCGAAACCGGCTGTTGCCGGGATGATTCCTGCATCGAGGCAGGCCAGCAGGGCCGCCAGTTCGGCAATACCGCTGGCGCCCAGCGTGTGGCCAAGGGCCGGTTTCAGCGACAGTAGCGGCGGTATCTCCGTACCGAAGATCTTGTGCAGCGCATTGGCTTCGGCGAGGTCGGTACCGGGCGAGCCGGCGGCCTGCAATTTGACCAGATCGATTTCGGCCGGACCGACATTAGCGGCTTTCAGGCTGGCGATAGCCGTGTTGGCAATCGGCCCGCCATTCGGGTCCGGGCCGGTCGTCGAGTAGCCATCCAGCCCGGTACGCAGTCCGGTTATTTTCCAGCGGCCAGGTTTTGCGCTCAGACGAACGGCGGCGACCGCTTCGCCAAGGACTAGCCCGTCGCGTCGGAGATCGAAGGGGCGGCAGCTCGTCCGCGACAGCAGTTCCATCGATGCAAAGCCAGCCAGCGTGGTGTCATTGTCCAGTTCGAAACCGAGCACGACGGCTTCATCGATCTGTCCGGCCGCGATCAGTGTGGTGGCGGCATCGATGGCCGAAAAACCCGAAATGCAGGCATTCGAGAAGCTGTAACGCGGGCCGGAAAGCCCCATCCATTCGGCGATTTTCCGGCTGAGCGAGGCTGTCGCCAAAGGGAGGTCGAACGGCGCTCCCTGTTGCTCGAAATGGCCGATCTGGAACGAGGAGGAGGCGATGAACAGCGGTGTTGCCGGGACGATTGCTTCCAGTTGGCAAGCAACTTGGTCAATGGCCTGCTCGGCCCGTTGCAACCAGTCTTCTTCGGTCAGCGGCAGCGCAAAGTAGGGGAATTCACGTTCGCCCAAGTGGCGCTTTCCGGTGCCGGATTCTCCCCGCCACAAGGCTGCGGCCACGGCCGCCTTCGTCTCGCCACGCGCACAGAGTAGTCCGCTGTCGGCGATATAAACCGGCCGTTTCATGCGCGACTGGCCAGCCAGGCTTCGAGGTGCTCGGCCATGTTGGCGACACTGGACAGGATGCGGCGGGTTTCCTTGCTGTCCGGCAGGCGCAGGCCGTATTTTTTCTTGATCGCCATCGAGACCTGCAAGGCGTCGAGCGAATCGAGTTGCAGCGGGGCTTCCGGGCCGAACAGTACTTCGTCGTCGGAAATACTGGCTGGTTCGCAGTCCTTATCGCAGGCTTCGATGATCAGGGCCTTGAGTTCGAGGCGGAGTTCGGCAGTCATGATTGGGCGGCAAGAGAACGGTGGTTGAGCCAGACGGCAGCGGCCAATGCAGCGGCAGCAAAGACGAGCAACTGGGCCAGGCAGGGCAGGATGTCGGCGAAACTGCCGTGACGCAGCATCACGATATGGAAGCCTTCGAGGCCCCAGGCCATCGGTGACAGGGTAGCGAGTTTTTGCATGGCGGCCGGCATGATGAATTTCGGCACCATGATGCCGCCGATGGCGCCCATCAGGATATTGCCGACGCCGCCGATGACCGTGGCCTGTTCCGAGGTGCGCGCCAGGCTGGCGACGAGCAAAGCCAGCGAGACGGCGGCCAGGCTGACGGCAGCAGCGACGGCCCACAGGTTCAGCAACAGCGGCAGGCTGCCCGGCAGCTCCAGTGCTTCGCTGCCGAACAGCGGCACGAGGTAAATGCCGACCAGCACCATCAGCACTGCCTGCAACTGGTTGACGATGAAGAAAGGCAGCAGCTTGCCGGCCAGGATCAGGTGGAAAGGCAGGCCCATGGCGCGCAGGCGCTGTAGCGTGCCTTGCTGGCGTTCGATGATGAAGATCGACGAGACTGGAATGACCACGAAGAACATCGCGAAGATCAGCCAGGCTGGTACGTTCTGCTGAACCGATGAAGGCGGGCGAACGCTGCGGTCGTTGCGCACGGCGACGCTGTGGATTTCGTCCGGCCATTCGCGTTCGGTATCTGCACCGGGAGCGATGGGCAGGCCGAACAGCTTGCCGGCGCTGCGCGTCAGTTCATCGGCCCGCACTGCGCCGAGCGCGGCCATGACCTGATTGCGGAAAGCGAGTTGCAGGGCCGGGCTGAGGGCCGGGTCGAGCAGCAATTGCAGGGCCTCGGTCGGCTGGCCATCGGCGCCGGCCGGCGCCAGCAGGCGCTCGCCAAATCCCTTGGGCAGGACCAGGGCCAGCACGTGATGGCCATCGAGGATGCCTTGGCGGGCGTTTTCGGCATCGTCGGCGGCTGGCAGGCGCTTGAAGGAAACACTCTTGTCGAGCCGCTTGATCAATGCTCTGGAATGCTGGCTGTGGTCGAGGTCGACCACGACATAGGCGGCGTCGATGCTGACGCCCGGCGAAAAGGCGTCGCGCAGGGCCATGGTCATGACCAGGATGAAAATGGTCGGCATGATGAACAGCGCGAGCAGGCCGTGCCGGTCGCGCAGCAGGGCGATCGATTCCTTGAGCCAGAGGGCGAGCAGGCGAGGCGACATGGTTTAGTCCCGCAGCGAGCGTTTGGTCAGGCGCATGAAGAACTGCTCCAGATCATGTTGGCCGAGGTTCAGATGACGGACCGTGCAGTTCGCCGCCGCCAGTTCGTCGAGCAGCTTGGACAAGGCAGCGGTTGAAGTCAGGCTCAGGCGATATTGCAGATGGCCGAGCGGGCTGGCGGCGTAGCGCTTGGCGATATCCTCGGGCAAGGCTTGGTCGAGTTGGAGCTCGAGCTGAGGTTCGGGGCTGTGCAGAATGTCGGTCAGCGCACCTTCGGCCAGCAGTTTGCCCTGATCGATGATGGCGATGCGCTGGCAGATGGCCTCGACTTCTTCCATGTAGTGGCTGGTGTAGATCACCGTCGTGCCCGCCTCCGGCAGGGCAGCAATGGCGTCGAGTAGGAAGTGGCGAGATTGCGGGTCGACACCGACGGTCGGCTCGTCGAGCAGCAGCAGTTGCGGCTGGCCGAGCAGGCCGATGGCTAGGTTCAGGCGCCGGCGCAGGCCGCCGGAAAGCTGTTCAGCCCGCTTGGCAGTGACCTGCTCGAGCCGGGCGAAGGTGATGGCGGCATCGGTCTGCGCCTTCAGGTCGGCGCTGCTCAGGCCGAGCGCGCCGCCGAAGAAACGCAGGTTTTCGGCGACGGTCAGCATCGGGTAGAACGCATAATCCTGCGGCACCAGGGCAATGGCGCGCGGGTTGGCGGCACGGGCATCGGCCAGAGGCTGGTCATGCAGCGAGATTTTTCCGGTGGGCGTTTTCAGCAACCCGGCCAGCAGCGAAATCAATGTTGTCTTGCCGGCACCGTTTGGGCCGAGCAGGCCATAGACGCCACCGGCCGGGATATTCAGCGTGAGGTCAGTCAGCGCCGGGCTCGTCGCATCACGGTAGCGGTACGAGACACCCTCGATATGCAGCATCAGACGGCGCGGCGCAGGTCGCGGAAGAAACCCTGTTCGCGGTCGGCGATCTGGCGCAGCTTGTCGGCCAGCGCCTTGGGGGCGAGCGGGTCGCGGTCGCGGATCTGGCGGGCAGTGGCCAGCGCGAATTCACGCCATTCGTCGCCGATGTCGATCAGGGTTTCGGAGAGTTCGTTGAGGGCTGGACGCACCAGCAGTTCGGCCGCTTCCTGCAGGAACGAGGCGT